>NZ_LBKA01000251.1:0-155444 GCF_028128955.1 Bradyrhizobium sp. CCBAU 11386 | reverse complement strand
AGGATAAAGGATGGCCTAGACGTGCTGGCCGCCGTTGATGTGGATCTCGGCGCCGTTGACGTAGGACGAGGTGTCCGTGCACAGCACGTAGACGATCTTGGCGACCTCGTCGGGCGTGCCGAGCCGGTGCATCGGGATCTGCTGCTCCACGATCTTCTCGGTGCCGGGCGACAGGATCGAGGTATCGATCTCGCCCGGCGCGATCGCGTTGACGCGGACGCCGACGCGGCCGAAGTCCGAGGCCATCTCGCGCGTCAGGGATGCGAGCGCGGCCTTGGAGGTGGCATAGGCCGCGCCTGCGAAGGGATGCACGCGCGAGCCGGCGATCGAGGTGACGTTCACGACCGAGCCCCTGGCCGCCTTCAATTCCTCAATCAGTCCGCGCGCCATCATGATCGGCGCGAAGAAGTTGACGTGGAAGACATGCGTCCAGGTATCGAGGTCGGTGTCGACCGAGCCGAGCCGTGAGCCGCCCGGGCCCTTCGGCGAGATCGCGGCGTTGTTGACCAGCGCATGCAGCATGCCGCCCTCGAGGCGGTTGCGGATGTCGGAGATCGCGCGGGTGGTGTCCTTGGGGTCGGCGAGGTCGACCTGGATGTGGTCCTCAGGGCCCGCATCCCAGGGGCAGTCCTCCGGAAAGGGATGCCGCGAGCAGGTGATGACGCGCCAGCCCGCCGAGGAGAAGCGGATCACGGTGGCATGGCCGATACCGCGGCTCGCTCCGGTCAGGAGCAGCGTACGTCGCGGTGCGTTTGACGGATGCGGCATGAAGGTCTTTCAGGTCGGGGCCTAAGGGTACATCCGCGTCTTGGACCACTTCTGGCCCGCGGCGTCACGACGAAATTCAATGCGGTCGTGCAGACGGAATGGGCGATCGTGCCAGAACTCGATGCGGACCGGCGTGATGCGCCAGCCGCTCCAGCCCGGCGGCCGCGGCACCTCGCTGATGACGTATTTGGCCGCGACTCTTGCGATGGCCTGTTCGAAGGCGAAGCGGCTCTCCAGCGCCTCGGACTGCTTGCTCGCCCAGGCGCCGATCTGCGCCTGCTTGGGACGGGTGGCGAAATAGGCGTCGGCTTCGGCGTCGGTCACCGGCGTCACGTTGCCGCGGATGCGGACCTGACGGCGCAGCGACTTCCAGTGAAAAAGTAACGCTGCCTTAGGATTTGCGGCGAGTTCACGGCCCTTCTGGCTCGCGATGTGGCTGTAGAAGACAAAACCCTCGGTATCGAAGCCCTTCATCAGCACCATGCGCACGTCCGGCAGGCCGTCCGGGTCGACGGTTGCGAGCGCCATGGCATTCGGATCGTTCGGCTCGCTCTTGATCGCCTCGTTCAGCCACGCCTCGAACAGCGCAAATGGCTCGTCGGCGGCGGTGAAATCACCGGATGTTAAGGGTGTCTGGTGTTTCATCGAGGTCGTGTCGGTCATGTCTGGAGTCCGAGTTGCGTTCCGCGGCCCAAAACGCGTTGTTGTCCGCTACCGCCCTATATAGGGCATGGGGACGCGTTGGCCTATCGGCGATCCGGCCGTCCGGCTTTGTCATGACGGTGATCCTGATCGGCTTCGGCACCGGCGGTTGCAGCTTTTCCCGCAATGACACCAGCGCCTATGCCAAGGCCGACGACAGCGACCTCACCGGCTCGATCGTGCGGCCGGCGAAGGACGCGGCACCGACCGAGACCGATCTTGCCTTCGCCCGCAACGCCGCTTCCGACGTGCTGAGCAAGGGCGATAAGGATTCCAGCCAGCACTGGGAGAATCCGGAGACCGGGGCGCGCGGCTCGGTGACGCCGATCGCGCAATCCTATGCCGCCGAGGACGGCCGCAAATGCCGCGATTTCCTCGCGAGCTACGTCAACGGCAATACCGAAAGCTGGCTCCAGGGTGCCGGCTGCCAAAGCAGCCGTGGCCGTTGGGAGATTCATACGCTAAAGCCGTGGCGGAGCTAGGATTCGGCCGGCAATCCTAGTTGCAAAAATGCCACTCTCTTCCCACATGGTTCGCAGGTGGGGCGGGGAGCCCTTTGAACAATTCGATTTCTTTGAAGGAGACGTGACGGATGCGCGACCCCTATGAGGTCTTGGGGGTGCCGCGGAGCGCCAATGCTGCCGCGATCAAGAGCGCCTATCGCAAGCTTGCCAAGAAGCACCATCCCGACAGCAACAAGGACGACCCGAAGGCCGCTGAGCGCTTCGCCGAGCTCAATTCGGCCAACGAGATCCTCGGCGACGAGGACAAGCGCAAGCAGTTCGACCGCGGTGAGATCGACGCCGAGGGCAAGCCACGCTTCCAGGGTTTTCCGGGTGGCGGCGGGCCGCGCGGCCGCGCCGGTCCCGGCGGGTTCGAGAGCTATACGTTCCGCTCCGGCGGCGCGGGCGGTGGCCCGGGCGGGGGCGCGTTCGAGGACATCCTCAACAGCATGTTCGGCGGCGGGGTGCGCGGCGCGCGGCCCGGTGCCGGCGGTGCCGGGCAGTTCGAATTCGACACCGGCGGGATCGGCCTCGATCTCGACGTGAATGTTGCCATGTCCGTGTCGCTGGAGGAGTCGGTCAAGGGCGGCGAGAAGCGCGTCCGGCTGCCGACGGGCAAGGAGCTCAACGTCAAGATTCCGGCCGGCGTCACCGAGGGCCAGCAGATCCGGCTGCGCGGTCAGGGCGAGAGCGCCCAGGGCCACCCGCCGGGCGATCTCCTGATCACCATCGGCATTGCACCGCACCCGTATTTCAAGGTCGAGGGCGCGGATCTGCGGATCGACCTGCCGGTCACGCTCTACGAGGCCGTGCTCGGCAGCAAGGTCCGCGTGCCGACCCTTGGGAATGCGGTCGAACTCTCGGTGCCCAAAAACACCTCGAGCGGCCGCACCTTCCGTCTCAAGGGCAAGGGGCTGCCGAAAGCGGGCGGAACCGGGGATCTCTTCGTCACCGTCAGGATTATGCTACCGGACGGGAACGACGCCGAGCTTGAGGCATTGATGGAGAAGTGGCGGGACCAACACCCCTACAATCCACGTAGCGGGTTTGGTTAGGGCGAGATCGGAACTGAAGGGGTTCTCCTAAGGTCTAGAGCATCCTTCCTGCAGATGATGCTCATCATACGCCTGAGGCGTGATAGCGCTTCTCGGCTCGTATGCTCGACGTGTCGGCTGTCCGGCGGGGCAGCCGATAAAAACTGCGGCCTCGAGAGGGGGACCAGCGCGGTACCAAAAACCCCAATCGAGGCCGCCCGCGTCGATCGGCGGATCGAACGCTGCTCATTTTCGCGTGATCATCCGGTGCGATAATGAGACGCGCCGATGTCTTGATTCCAAATTTTCAATGACGGAATCGAGGCACCGCGCTTGTGCGGTTGTCTAGGTGCCGTTTTTCTCTGCCTGATCGTACACGGCCTGCGCCACCTTGGTCAGCCGGTCGCGATCGCCGCCACCGCTGACGACGTAGCCGACGCCGCGCTCGGCCCAGAACAGCGCGCCGTCCTTGTCCGTCCTGGCGTACCGCATCTGCGTTGCACCATTCTCGGTCTTGGCGGTGTAGATCGTGTACCGCTCGCCCGAGGCGCCCTCATACATCAGGAACGACGCCGGCCCGTTCGGCCCCGGCAAAAGTCGGCCGCCGACCAGCTTCAGCCCGCTCGCCTCCAGGTTCGGCGCGAACACGGTCCAGCCGCAGCGCCTGGTCAGCCAGGCCTGGAGATGGTCACGCTCGTTGCCGCCGACCTCGACGGGGTGGCGGACCTCGACGACATAGAGGCGGTGGGCGTCGAGTGCGTCTGCCGTGAAGCTCTGGAAGGTCGAGGGGGCGTTGGCGGCGCCATGTGCGATCCAGCCAGCGGTGCCGCCGGCGACGAAGGCAACCAGCACAGCCGCGGCGGCGCCATAGAGCCATTGCCGCGGGCGGCGCTCCAGCCGTTCGAGCTCCAGCCGAGCCGGCACCGGCTCCTGCGCGACGGAATCGTAGCGGGCGTGCAGCATCTCGGCCATGGCGCGCCAGGACTGCACCCGCTCGGCATCGTCAGGATGGGCGGCAAGCCAGGCCTCGACGTCGGCGCGTCGCTCGGCCGGCAGCTCGCCATCGACATAGGCGTGCAGCTCGTCTTCGGTGATCGGAATATTGCGGTCGCTCATATCGATCGTCTCTGGCTCTGCGGCCCAAAATATCCTTCGTGACTCAACTTCCCTCGTCTCATCGGCAGACTGCGGGCGGGCACAACGCGATGCATCAATTCTGCCATCACTTCACCCGCCTGAGCGCCGGGCGCTCACCCTCCAGCGAGGCTTTAACGTGGGCGCGAGCACGTGCCAGGCGCGACATCACGGTGCCGATCGGCACGCCCTGGATGTCGGCGACCTCGCGGTAGCTCATGCCCTCCAGCATCACCAGGAGCAGCACCGAGCGCTGCTCCTCGACCAGCGTTGCCAGCGCCTTCTCGATGTCGCGTCCCTCGGCTTCGGTCCCGCTGGCATCCGGGTTGTTCTCCGTCAGCTGCATGAATTGCGGCCGCCTTGCCAGCGAGCGCCGCCGGTTCTTGTTGAGGTTGGTCAGGATCGTATACAGCCAGCTCCTGACGTCGCCTCCGAGAAACAGGCGCTCCGAACGCAGTGCGCGCACCAACGTATCCTGCACCAGATCGTCGGCCGCATCCGCATCGCGCGTGAGCGCGCGGGCGTAGCGGCGCAACGCCGGGATCATGGCTTCCACACTCTGGCGAAACGCACTCATTGCCGTCTTGACGTCCTGGTGTTCGGCGCGAGCGCCTTACCCATCATAACACCCGAACGGAACGGCTATTCCGGCGCTCGAAACAGCGTTAACGCCGCGTATTAGGACTGTACCGCGAAGGAGGGCTGGTGTACCTCCAGACCTCAACGAGAGCTCGACGGGACGTTCAAAAATGGCGCAGAATTCAGGTCTGATGCAAGGCAAGCGCGGGGTGGTCCTCGGCGTTGCCAACAACCGCTCGATCGCCTGGGGCATCGCCAAGGCATGCCACGCCGCCGGCGCCGAGCTCGCCTTCACCTACCAGGGCGATGCACTCAAGAAGCGCGTCGAGCCGCTCGCCGCCGAGATCGGTGGACTCGTGCTCGGCCATTGCGACGTCACGGACGCTGCGACCATCGACGCCGCCTTCGCGGTGCTGAAGGAGAAGTGGGGCAAGATCGACTTCCTGGTGCACGCGATCGCCTATGGCGAGCAGCTCGATGGCCGCTACGTCGACACCACGCAGGAGAATTTTTCCAAGTCGATGCTGATCTCCTGCTACTCGTTCACCGCCGTCGCACAGCGCGCCGAGAAGCTGATGACCGACGGCGGTTCGCTCATCACGCTCTCCTATTACGGCGCCGAGAAGTGGATGCCGCATTACAACGTGATGGGCGTGGCGAAGGCGGCGCTGGAGGCAAGCGTGCGCTATCTCGCCGCCGACCTCGGCGAGAAGAACATCCGCGTCAACGCGATCTCGGCCGGGCCGATCAAGACGCTCGCGGCCTCCGGAATCGGCGACTTCCGCTATATCCTGAAGTGGAACGAGCACAACGCGCCGTTGCGGCGCAACGTCTCCACCGAGGACGTCGGCGGCAGCGCGCTGTATTTCCTCTCCGACCTCTCGCGCGGCGTCACCGGCGAGGTGCATCACGTCGATTCCGGTTACCACGTGCTGGGCATGAAGCGCCCGGACGCGCCGGACATTTCGCTCGGCGGGAAGGACTAACGCTTACCGGCAATGCCCGTGCCCACGATCTACTATCTTCGCCACGGCGAGACCGAGTGGAATGCGCTCGGGCGGCTTCAGGGGGCCAAGGACGTTCCGCTGAACGCGCGCGGGCGCAGCCAGGCCATGCAGGCCGGCGGCATTCTCGCCGATCTGTTCAAGCGCGACGGCCGCGACAAGGCGGCGCTGCCCTATGTGTCGAGTCCGCTCGGCCGCGCGCGCATGACCATGGAACTTGCGCGCGGCAAGCTCGAATTGCCCGTGGCCGACTATTCGCTCGACGATCGCCTGCGCGAGATCGGCTACGGCGTCTGGGAGGGACTGACGCTGGCCGAGAGCGAGGCCGCCGATCCCGAAATCTACGCCAGGCGCCTCGCCGACAAATGGACGGTGGGCCCCGCAGGCGGGGAGACCTACGCCGATGTGCAGGTCCGCGTGCGGGCCTGGTACGATCAGCTCCGGACCGACACGGTCGCGGTTGCCCATGGCGGGACCTGCCGGGCCCTGATGGTTTCGCTCGGTATCGAGACGCCGGCCAGCTCCGCCGAGCTCTATATCGAGCAGGGCGCCGTTTACGTGTTCCGGGACGGGCGGCTGGAGAAGTATAGTTAGGGCCAGCGCCACGCTCTCTGCCGTCATGCCCGGGCTTGTCCCGGGCATCCACGGACTTTCTTGCTTGCGGCGCCCGAGAACGTGGATGGCCGGGACAAGCCCGGCCATGACGATTGCGGGGACCATTTGACCCCCCATTCAGATCGCGTTACGTCACGTTGACATTCATCATAGACGTTGCTTGTCAACGTTAGGCGGCAGTTCGGCATGTCCTTCAACACCTTCGGCCACATGTTCCGCGTCACCACCTTCGGCGAGAGCCATGGGGTGGCGATCGGCTGCGTGGTCGACGGCTGCCCGCCGATGATCCCGCTCACCGAGGCCGACATCCAGGGCGATCTCGATCGCCGCCGGCCCGGCCAGTCACGCTTCACCACCCAGCGCCAGGAGCCGGATCAGGTGAAGATCCTGTCCGGGGTGATGGCGCATCCGGAGACCGGCGTGCAGGTGACGACGGGCACGCCGATCGGGCTCCTGATCGAGAACACCGATCAGCGCTCCAAGGACTATTCCGAGATCAAGGACAAGTTTCGGCCCGGTCACGCCGACTTCACCTATGAGGCCAAATACGGCCTGCGCGACTATCGCGGCGGCGGGCGCTCCTCGGCGCGCGAGACCGCGACGCGGGTTGCCGCCGGTGCGATCGCGCGAAAGGTGCTGCCCGACATCAAGGTGCGCGGCGCGCTGGTGCAGATCGGCCCGCACAAGATCGATCGCGAGAAGTGGGACTGGGACGAGGTCGCCAGGAATCCGTTCTTCTGTCCGGACAAGGACAAGGCCGCGTTCTTCGAAACCTATCTCGATGGCATCCGCAAGAGCGGCTCCTCGATCGGCGCGGTGCTCGAGATCGTCGCCGAAGGCGTGCCGGCGGGTCTCGGCGCGCCGATCTACGCCAAGCTCGATTCCGATCTGGCGGGTGCGATGATGACCATCAATGCCGTGAAGGGCGTCGAGATCGGCGCCGGCTTTGGCGCGGCCGAGCTCACCGGCGAAGAGAACGCCGACGAGATGCGTACCGGCAATGACGGCACGCGCTTCCTGTCCAACCATGCCGGCGGCGTGCTGGGCGGCATCTCCACGGGGCAGCCGGTGGTGGTGCGTTTTGCCGTGAAGCCGACCTCCTCGATCCTCCAGCCGCGTCTCACCGTGGATCGCAAGGGCACTGATACCGAGATCTTCACCAAGGGCCGCCACGACCCCTGCGTCGGCATCCGCGCCGTCCCCGTCGGCGAAGCCATGATGGCCTGCGTGCTGGCGGATCACTTCATCCGAGACCGCGGGCAGGTGGGACGCTAGAGCAGGGTGAGGCGTTCGTGTCGCGGTACTAGCCCACCGCGCAGCTTGACGGCGCTACAACTTCGTCGGCAAATGCGCTCATGGAAAGTTCCGAGCTCCAGCGCATCACCAACTGGCTGATCGACGGCGCGAGGTCGTCGGGAACTCCGGCCGAGATGATCGCCGACGTCTGCGAACATCTGGTCGAGGCTGGCCTGCCGCTGTGGCGGTTCGGCATCTTCATCCGCACGCTGCATCCCGAAATCTTCGGCCGCAACTTCATCTGGCGGGAGGGCCAGGAGGTCGAAATCGGCACCGTCGATTTCGAAATATTGGACACGCCCGAATTCGCTCGCAGCCCGCTTCGCATCGTGTTCGAGAAGGGGTTGGAGGTCCGGGGACGGATGGACGATCCGGACAGCAAGCGGTTTCCGTTCCTCGACGACATGCGCGCCGAAGGCGTGACCGACTACCTCGCGATGCCGATGCCGTATCTCGACGGCTCGATCCACGCGACGAGCTGGGTCACGCGCCGTCCAGGCGGCTTCAGCGACGACGACATTGCGGCAATCCGGACCATCGTGACGCCGCTCGCGCGCGTCAGCGAGATCATCAGCCTGCGCCGTACCGCCGAAATGCTGCTCGACACCTATGTCGGCAACCGCGCCGGCGCGCGCATCCTCGGCGGCCAGATCCGCCGCGGCCACAACGACACCATGCAGGCCGCGATCTGGCTCTCGGATCTGCGCGGCTTCACTGCGTTGTCGGACCGGCTGCCGGCCGAGACTGTGGTCGAGATCCTCAACCAATATTTCGACTGCCAGGTCACCGCGATCCGGGGCCATGGCGGCGAGGTACTGAAGTTCATGGGCGACGGGCTGCTCGCGGTGTTCCCGATCGACGAGTATGTCGGCGATGCCGCGCATGTCTGCGCGCGCGTGCTGGAGGCCGCGCGCGAATCCCGCGCCAGCGTCGAGGCGCTCGCCTTTCCGGTCGGCGATATCGTCGAACGCTTCCGCTTCGGCGTCGCCCTCCACGTCGGTAACATCCTCTACGGCAATATCGGCGGTGGCAACCGCCTCGATTTCACCTGCATCGGTCCTGCCGTCAACCTTGCCGCGAGGCTTGAGAAGATCACGGGTCGGCTGGGACGGACCGTCGTGGCCTCGGAAGGCTTTGCCAATGTCTGCCGCCACGACTGGCATGAGCTCGGCGAATTTCCGATCGCGGGATTTTCCAAGGCACAGCGCGTGTATGGACTGGCCGAAGAAACGCCGGTGGTGATGGCCTAGCGGATGGTGCCGTCGGCGTTAGCTTTCGCGCACATAGGACCGCTTCAGGCCGAAGGTCAGGACCCTCAAGGTGATCCACAGCCGCAGCATGGCGAAGCTGAAGATGAAGACGAAATAGATCAGATTCTTGGTGAACTGCGTCGCCGATGAGGTCTGCCAGAAATTCCAGATCGCGCTGCGCACGGCTTCCTGTCCATAGGCGAGGGCGACGTCGAAGATGCCGAGCACGACTACGGCGCCGCCGAGCCACAACCCGCGCCGCGCGAATTCGCCCATCGCGGCAAACAATGCGATCTTGCCGTCATCGCGCTCGGCGCGGACGATCATGAGCAGCACGAGGGCGGCAATCCATGCGCTCCAGAATCGCCCCGGATGGGTGAACTGGTCGAACGCCATGCCGTCAAGGCCCGCCATCAGATGAGGCGCGAAAGCCTCATGGCCGGTCGCCGCGGTGCTGAGCGCGGCTACGATCATCACGAGGGCGATCCGCCACAGGATCGAGAAGGAGAGCTTGAACTGCTCGCCGAACGTCAGCGTACCGAGCGAGGACTGGCCGCTGGCTGCCTCGATCGACTGTTGCGCCGTCGCGAAGAAGGCAAGCAGCACCGAAACGTTGGAAATGATGATTGCTGGCAGCGCCACAGCGCCGCCGCCGAAGGCGATTACCCGCATCGCCGCCGCCAGGATCAGCCAGGGCAGGGCATGCAGGAGCTTGAACGGACCGAACGAGGTCTCGTGGCGGGCCGGCTTGAGTTCGAGCTGTTTGCGCAGTGCGACTGTCATCGCACCGTGGTGACACAGGAGATTGAACCTGCGGTAGTGCGGATCGGTAAAATTGACCCGAAGCGAACAGACGGCGCCGTTATTCCTCCGGCTCGGTCGTGAACAGCAGCGGATAGCCCTTGGCGCGGCCGGCGTCGGTGGCGCGCGTAGCCTTGGTCTCGGCGACGTCCTTGGTGAACACGGCAACCACGCAGGCGCCCAGCTTGTGCGCCGTGATCATCACCTTGTAGGCCTGATCCTCCGTCATGCGGAACTCGGCCTTGAGGATCATCGTGACGAATTCACGCGGCGTATAGTCATCGTTGATCAGGATGACTTTGTGCAGCTTCGGCCGCTCGACCTTGGTCTTGGTCCTGGTTTTCGGCTTGGTGACGGCGTCGTTCATTCCGCCTCCTGGACACGGCGGGCTCGGGTTCCCTGCCGGAGCGATCAGCTCGCGGCTTTCGCACCATATTGCAGGACCCGCACCTTCTCCAAGGTGATCAGCCCGCTCGACATCATGCCATCCAGGATGGGCAGGAATGCGTTGATGTTGTCCTCGCTGTCGACGATCTCGATCAGCAGCGGCAGGTCTTCCGAGAGCCGCAGGATTTTCGAGGTGTGCAGCCGGCTCGACTTGCCGAACCCCATCGGACCGCGCAGCACGGTGGCGCCGGCGAGGTGCAGCTCGCGCGCCTTCATCACGATCGCTTCATAGAGCGGCTTGCCGTCGAAATGGTCGCTCTCGCCGATGAAGATGCGGAGCGAAACAGCCTGACTGGGAATTTGCATGGTCAGCTCCTTTTCAAGCGGTTGTAGCGGCTCGCCATCATATGGCCGAGCCAGACCGACACCAGCCAGCAGACGACGGAGGACGCGACATAGGCCAGCGCGGTGTATTTCATGCCGCCATGGACCAGGCGGAAGGTTTCCAGGCTGAAGGCCGAGAAGGTGGTGTAACCGCCGCAGAACCCGGTCATGACGAACTGCCGGTGCTCGGGCCGTGCCAGCATGCGGCCGTCCGGGCCGGTCAGCGTCGCATAGAAGCCGATGATCAGCGAGCCGGTGGCATTGATGAACAGTGTCGCGAAGGGAAAGCCTGGTCCGGTATCGAGCGCGAGTCCGACCAGATAGCGCGTCAGGCCACCGACGACGCTGCCGGCGGAAACCCAGGCATAGAGCATCGCGCTGCGCCAGCGCTCGGCGGAGGAGGGAGCGTTCATCGGCCTTTACCCTCCAAGACCGTCAGCGAGGAGGAAGCCGCAGCTGACGGCGGCGAGGCACAGTCCGACCGAGAGGGCGACGTTGCCGAGCGCATGCATGGGCTCGCCGTTGCGGGCGAGCGTCAGCGTTTGCAGGCTGAACGAGGACACCGTGGTGTAGCAGCCGAGGAAACCGGTCACTGCGAACAGCCATGGATTGGGCGAGGCGAGCATCGAGCCGGGATGGGTTGCCAGCGCGCCAAAAATGCCGATCAGGAAGGCGCCGGTGACGTTGATGGTCATGGTGCCCCACGGAAACGTCTCGCCCAGCCGCCGCGCGATCGCGCCGGAGATGAAATAGCGCGCACAGCCGCCCAGCACGCTGCCGATCATAATGGCAAGCACCCCGCTCAACACGACGAACAGCTCCCCGTCATCATTTGCCCTCCGCTGCCAGCCCGTTGCCGACGGCGAGCAGCCCCACGAGCGACACCAGTGCGAAGCCGAGCCCTGCCAGGAACGTGCCGGCCGGACCATAGGCGTCCCACAGCGCACCTGCGATCACGCTCGCGGCCAGCAGTGCCAGGCCCGTGAACAGGTTGAAATAGCCGAATGCGGTGCCGCGCAGGCTTGGCGGCGCGGCGTCGGCGACGAGGGCCGAGAGCAGGCCTTGCGTCAATCCCATATGCAGCCCCCACAACACGACGCCGAGCGCCAGGCCGCCGAGGTTCGGCAGCAGCGCGAGTGCGAGGTCGGCGCCGCAGAGGAAGAGGAGGCCGAGCGCAAGCAGGCCGGTCCGGTTGATGCGGTCCGACAACATGCCGGCCGGATAGGCCGACAGCGCGTAGACGATGTTCATCAGCACCAGCACCGCCGGCACCCACATCGCATTGAGGCCGATGTTCTGCGCGCGCAGGATCAGGAAGGCTTCGCTGAAGCGCGCGAGCGTGAAGACGACGCCGACCGCCACGACGCGCCAGTAGACCGCTCCAAGCTGCCGCATCGCGGCGAGATTGAGCGGATTTTTCGCAGGCTCCCGACTCTGGTCCGGCTCCGGCTCGCTCACGGCAAAGGCGATCAGTCCCAAGGACAAGAAGGCCGGCAGCACGGCGACCCAGAACACGGCGGCAAAATTGTCTGTCGTCCACCACATCAGGCCGATCGCCGCGAGCGGTCCGACGAAGGCACCGATGGTGTCGAGCGACTGGCGCAGGCCAAAGCTCGCGCCGCGCAGGCCGATGGGGGCGATATCGGCGATCAGCGCATCGCGCGGCGCGCCGCGGATGCCCTTGCCGACCCGGTCGATGAAGCGCGCGGCCACCAGCCATTCGACGCTCGGCGCGAGCGGGAACAGCGGTTTGGTGAAGGCGGCCAGCCCATAGCCGAGCGCGGCAAGCAGCTTGCGGCGGCCGAGCCAGTCCGACAGCGCGCCGGAGAAGATCTTGGTGATCGAGGCCGTCGCCTCCGCAATTCCCTCGATGAAGCCGACCGTGAGCGTCGAGGCGCCGAGCACGGTGACGAGATAGACCGGCAGCAGCGCGTGGATCATCTCGGAGGAGACGTCCATCAGCATCGAGACGAAGCCCAGCACCCAGATTCCTCTGGGCAGCCCGGCACGCGCAGCATTCGGTGTCGTCGTCGTCACGCCTTGGATTTCCCCTTCGACTTCCCCTTGGACTTCACGTCCTGGCCCTCTCCCGGTCTTCGTCTTCAGGCAACAAAAAACCCGCCATTGGCGGGTTTATCCATGCTCCCGCCAAAGGCAGAGGCTCAAAAAATTGCCCCACCTCAAGCAGGAGTCATCAGCCCATCACGGTCACCGACCGCCGGGCGGTTGTCGGGGGACTCCATCCCCATCTGTGCGGCCAGCCTAGCATGGAAATCGCGCCGGACAAGTGGGCGGGACGTTCCGTCCCACGAGTCGTCATTCCGGGGCGATGCGCAGTATCGAACCCGGAATCTCGAGATTCCCGGACGGAAGGGCGCGCTGGAGCTTCGCGAGCTCCGGAATGACGGGGCTGGTGAGCGCGCGTTCCGACGTCATCGCTACGGCCAAACGACGGCAAGTCGCCGCAACGACGCAAATTCCTAACTTGAATGTGAAGCGCAAGCGATCTTCGCACTTTGCGGCAAGGCGATTGCATGTCACCATCGCGTCATACGACGGGAGGCCGCGATGCGCTTGCTGTTCTCGATCGGGGCTGTGCTGGTGGCCGGCGTGCTCGCCGGGGGGGATGTTGCGGGCTTCGCTGCACCAGGACCTAAATTTGAGCAGTCCAAAGATCGACCGCAGCGGCTGGCGGCCGACAGGGACGCGCAGACGGTCGATGTCGAATTGATCCTTGCGGTCGATGTCTCCTACTCCATGGACATGGACGAGCTCGCGATCCAGCGCGAAGGCTATGCGCAGGCGATCCAGTCGAAGGAGTTCTTGCAGGCGCTGAAGCTCGGTCCGAACGGCCGGATCTCGGTGACCTATTTCGAGTGGGCTGCTTCCAGCGACCAGAAGATCATCATTCCCTGGCGGCTGATCGACGGACCGGAGACCGCGGATGCGGTCGCCGCCGAAATCCTGAAGACGCCGATCCGGCGCGCCTCGCGCACCTCGATCTCCGGCGCGATCACGTTCGCGATGCCGCTGTTCGACGAGGATCCTTATCGGGGCTTGCGCCGCGTCATCGACATCTCCGGCGACGGTCCCAACAACAATGGCGGCCCCGTCACGGTGGCGCGCGACGCCGCGCTCGAGAAAGGCATCGTCATCAACGGCCTGCCGATCATGGTCAAGGAGCCGTCCTATTCGACCATGGATATCGACAATCTCGACTACTACTACGAGGATTGCGTCATCGGCGGTCCCGGCTCCTTCGTCATCACGATCAAGGACCGCGAGAAGTTCAAGGAAGCGATCCGCACCAAGCTCCTGATGGAGGTCGCAGGCCGCACGCCGGAGCGTCCCGTGATGCGCGTTGCGGACAAGGAGCCGCGCGTCAGCTGCATGATCGGCGAGAAGATCTGGTCGGACCGCTGGGGACGCTAAGCGGCCTGGAACGTCACCAATGGTCGCTGCCGTTTCTCGTGGCGTCGATCGCGCGATGACGCGCAATGTCGCGGTCGGCTTTGTGGCAGATTAGCCACAGCACGGACGAGCCGCGTTCGAGCAGGTTCCAACTCGATTGCCGGCCGTTGCAAAGCAACATAAACGTTGAGCGTTGGTTGCTTTTCGTTTCCCATCCCGCACACGCTATTGCCGCATCATTCCCAGCACACATGGCTTCGAAAATTGGCGCCGTAGCAACACGCTGTGTGGCGATTGCCGCCGCCTGCGCTTCCGTCTCGATGCTGCTGACGGCACGGGCCGACGCCGCATGCACGCCCGTTGCCGGAAACGACGTGTCGGCCGTCTGCACTGGAGTGACGGCGGGTGGCTACGGCGGTGCCGGCTTCACCAACTTGAACGTCACCGTGGAAACCGGCGCCACTGTCACGGCAGGCGCTGCGAGCATCACCTTCAATACGGGCGGCCTGCTGAACCGCGGCACCGTCAGCGGCGTCACGTCGGGCGTTCTCGGCGCCACGGCCACGATCACCAATTCCGCCCTGATCTTCGCGAGCGGAGGCACCGCCATCGATCTTAGCGGAAGCCTGACGTTGACCAATTCCGGATCCGTGCATGGCAGCCAGAACGGCGTCAGCGCGACGACTGCGACCATCGCCAACTCCGGCTCGATTGTCGGCACGTCCAACCGGGCGATCAGCCTGAGCGGCTTTGGCGACATCACCAACAGCGGCAACATTTCCGGCAACTACGGCATTCTATCGTTTTCCACCGTCAAGCTCACCAACAGCGGCATGGTGTACGGCAACAATGCCGCCTTGTCGGCGAACGGCGTGACGATCGACAATAGCGGCACGATCCTGTCCGGTGGCACCGCCGTCGATTCCGCGGGCGCAACGATCTCCAATCGCGGCACGATCAGTGGCGCCGGCATCGGCATCGCGACCTCCGGCTTCACCTTGAACCTCGATAATTCCGGCAGCGTTTCGGGCCAGTTCGGCATTTTCACCAGCGTTGGCAATATCGCCAATTCGGGCACGATCAGCGGCACCGGCGGCACCGCCATCGATGCATTCGTCAATCTCGCGCTCGTCAATTCGGGCGCGATCAGCGGGCAGACGACGGCGATCGTCGCACCGACCGCCGCCATCACCAACTCGGGCTCGATCACCGCAGCCACGGCGGCGGCGATCGATGTCACGGCCCTCACCCTGACCAATTCCGGATCCGTCAACGGCGTGACGTCAGGTGTTCACGGTGCCATGGCCACCATCGCCAACTCCGGCTCCATCAGCGCCAACGGTGGCCCCGGTATCGATCTCGGCGGCAGCCTGACGCTGACGAATTCAGGCTTGGTGCGCGGCAGCTCCGACGGCCTCAGTGCCGCGAGCGCGACCATCGTCAACTCCGGCTCGATCATCGGGAATTTGCGGGCCATCAACCTGACCGGCGCCGGCGACATCACCAACAGCGGCAGCATTTCCGGCGGCTTCTATGGCATCGCCTCGTTTTCCAGCGTCAAGCTCATCAATAGCGGCACCGTCTCCGGAAGCGTCTCCGCCATTTCGGTGAACTCGGCGACCATCGACAATTCCGGCTCGATCCTCTCCAACTCGGTTGCGATCGATGCCGGGACCGCCGCGATCAATAATTCCGGAACGATCACGGGAAAGTACATCGCGATCACGACCGTCGATCTCACGCTCTTCAACACCGGCACGGTGTCGGTCAGCAATCCCGGCGCTTCAGCGATCTATGCGTTAAGAGCCGATATCAGCAATGCCGGCCTGATCGCGGGCGCGGATACCGGCAGCCTGGCGATTTCCCTGAGCCCTGCGGCCGATACGCTCACGTCGTTCGCCGGCTCCCGGATCATCGGCCGCATCGATCTCGGCGGCGGCGCGGATCGGGTGGATTTCCGCGGCGGCAACTTCAACTACACGTTCAACTCGCTCGCAGGCGTGACCGTCACCTCGGCGACGCCTTACATCGTGCAGGGATCGCGGATCGTTACGGTCGATCCCACGCCCTTCGCGGCGACCGACCGCAACATCCTGGCGTTCTCCGCGGCGGTGACATCGGCGCTGCCGCTGGCGGAGCCGCCTCCGCCCGCTGCAAGACCGGCGATGGGCTATGCCACGGCGGACAGACCTGCGCAGGCCGCGCGCGAAGCCTTCGCGGCGGTGATGACGCCGCAGGGGCCGACCGCCGTCTATGGCGTCGGAGTGAGCCTGTGGGCGCGAGGCTTCGCCGGCGAGCGAGATCAATCGGCGACAGGCCCGCTGCTCCATACGGTCAATCGCTTCCAGGGCGGTTTCATCGGCGGGGACTGGCAGGCCAATCCGTTCTTTCGTCTCGGTGCCTTCGTCGGCGCCGGCGCCATGCGGAGCACGGAGGATCTCAATCTCAGCGGCGTCAGCTCGGATGTCGCGTTCGGCGGCGCCTTCGTCCGCGGCACGTTCGGCGAAACCTTCCTCGACATGATGATCCAGCTCGGCCATTTGTCCGGACATAGCTCCCGCGTGGTCAGCAACAATCTGGCGCCGACCGGGATCGAGACTTCCCTGGGTGACTACGCCGGCTTCTACGCGATCCCCGAACTGGGTCTCGGGCGTCACATCGAGCTGGGCGAGATGGGCGACACGACGTGGCGGCTGACCCCGGTGGGACGCGTCCGCTATCTCGCCGGCAACCTCGCCGGCTACAGCGAGAGCGGTTCGACGGCGGACCTGACAGTGGGCGGACGTCGGCTGTCGGAGCTCGAGGAGCGCGCTGAGCTGAAATTATCGGGAACGATCCGCAGCGCCGATTTTGCGGTGATCACCGGCAACCTCCGCGTCGGCGTGCTCGGCGCGCAGCGGATCGGCGATGCGACGGTGAACGCCACGCTGCTCGGCCAGGCCATTCCGTTCGCAACACCGGGCGCCAGCACGATCTGGGGCGTCCTGGGCGGGGGCGGCCTCGAGCTCAGCCGCGGCGGCGCCAGCTTCTTCGTCTCCGGCGACTACCTGAAGGCGTCGGACTCGAGCGTGGTGTATGGCGGGCGCGGCGGGCTCAGGCTCGCCTTCTAGTCTTGCTGCGTCATGAGACCCTCATGGCGATGAGCGCGGAACGCGCGTCTCCGGACGATGCCTTGCGTCGCCGGGCGGGATAGGCGGAGCCTGCCTGGGATGAGGCCATTTGCCCCATCGCGCCTTGCGGTTGAATTTAACCGACCGTTAACCGCCGCATGGCCCTAATCGGATTGTTTCTGTTTGCTTCTAGGTCTGTTCCGACATTGCTGTCCGGCGCATACGGCAGCGGATTCGCAAGACCTGTCCGCCGGGCAATCCAATGGCCATCGTCACATCGAGCACCAGCCAGATTTCGCCCGCGAACGAGCGCATCTTTCACCAGAGCGCTCTGGTCGGCGACTGGAAGGGCAATTGGGTGGGCAACAACCAGCCGGTCGGCTTCAAGGTCGTGAACATCCGCGGTGCCCGGGCGCAGGTCGAATATACCCATAACGGGCATACCGAGCGCGGCTTTGGCGAGGTCAGTGGCTCGCTTATCACCTTCGGCGGGGTCACGGTCGGCACCAAGGACGGCAAGAACATGGTGCTCCTGTTCTCCGCGGGTGGCAGCGGCAAGCAGACCGCCAATCTCGAGAAGCAGGCGCCGCCGGCCTCCGACAGCCGTCTCATGGGAAGCTGGGGCGGCTATTCCAGCGACAACGGCAAGAGCGCGAGCTTCAAGGTGCTCGCCGTCAATGGCAACGAAGCGCAGGTCAGCGTCACCACCGACGGCATCACCCGCCAGGGCACCGGCATCGTCTACAAGAACGTCATCATGTTTGGGCAGGCGCAGATTGCGACCGATGACGGGAAGAACGGCAAGGTCATCTACCAGGTCGGCACCAAGTCCTTCATGGTGCCGGTGACGAAATATCCACCGGCCGATTCATCGTCTTCGGTCGACAAGACCGCCTGAACGCATCGCGTTCCCGACCCGCACGGCGGCCGGCCGTCCTCACCATTTCGGTGCCCGCTTCTCCACGAACGCCCTCAGGCCCTCCTGCGCCTCGTCCGACGTCGCGACGTTGCAGAAATCGCGCTCGCCAGCACGACCACGCGCGCATCCTGATCGTCGGCGGCGCGGCGGAGCGCCGCGACCACCGCCCGGATGACCTCGAGGCTCAGCGCGTTGACGGGCGGGCGGCGCAGCGTGATGCGGGCGATGTTGCCTGCGCGTTCGTAAGTGACGGGATTGTCGGATGTCACCGGGTTCTCCATGCTTTCAAGATGTCAGCACCTTCAGCTGTCGGTCGATCCCGCGCAAAGCTTCGCAAGCTGGCGCCAAGGCGCCGGCGCCGATCAGCCGCCAGACCTCGTTTGCCTGCTGCACCAGATGCGGGATCGTCAGCGGGAGGCCGGCCGCCTCCTGGAGCGCGCCCTTTTCGTTGACGAGATACCGTTCGTTCAGCGCGAACAGGACCTGCGCGATGCAGGCGAGCGACCTGTAGAGGCATCCGGCGACATGGGTCTGCTCGCCGCGCGCCACCGCAAGCTCCGCATTCTCGATACCAAACGAGATTTCCCACTGAAAGCGCCGGATCAACGCCGCACGCAGCGGCGGCGGATAGCGCAGCGCAATCGATTTCAGCCGGGCGACTAGCGCCTGCGGATCGTGCAGTGGCCGGCAATAGGCGATCTCGCCCATCCAGATCGCCGAGCAGAAGCCGTGCGGATGACCAGGCTGGTAGTCCATGGTGACGACGCCGGCGCGGCAGGATTCCATCACCGCCTCGACGAGGTCGGCGTTGCGGTAGAGCAGATCGACCTTGCGGCCTTCCACCGACAGCCAGGCGCCGCCGACGATCCACGGGCCCCATTCGCCGACCGGCGTCACGGCCGTGGCGGCGGGATCGTCGGCGATCTCCTTTGCGGCGGCCAGCAGCCGTTCGGTATCCAGCGCAATTGCCGTCTTGAAATAGAGGCCGATATCGTAGTCCGACGCAGCGTGCTTGCTGCCCCGCGCACGCGAGCCGCCGAGAACGACAGCCTCGACGCCCGGTACTCCGGCAAAGGCGGATGTCAGGCGCGTGAGCAGCGGATCGTTCGGCATGGACTGGCGGCTTGCGATGCAGCTATTTCGCGGCCAGCGGAGGCAGGGGCGGCATGCTGTCGTTCGGCGCCTCCGCCTGCATCGTGATCAGCGTCATCGAGACCAGGTCGTAATAGCCGATCAGGCCGATAATATCCATGAAGCGCTCGCCGAATTTTTGCTTTGCCGCGCGGTAGATATCGTCGGACACCTTCTTGTCGCGATAGAGCGCCATCGCGAGGTCGTAGAGCGCGGTCTCGTCGTCCTTCATCGCCTTCGGCCGCACGCCGTTGGCGACGTCCTTGGCGACCTCGGGATCAAGCCCGGCCTTCATCGCGAGCGGATAATGCGCGAACCATTCGTACTGCGCCGTCCATTGCCGTGCAGTGATCAGGATCGCGAATTCGCTGAGGCGCGCCGGCAGCGACGAATTCCAGCGCAGATAGTCCGACATCGCCGAGAGCTTTGGCGCCAGCTCCGGGTTGCGGATATAGGCGCGGTAGGGTGGGTTGGTGAACTTCGCGTTGCGCGGCGGCACTGCGATCGCGTCCGCCCATTCTTTCTGCGACGACGAAAGTTCGTCGGGTTTGAGCGGCACGAAGCGGGTTGGCTCGGTCGCGCGGCTGCCTCCCGAGGTCGCCACGGTGAACAGCAGAACCAGCGCCAGACCCAGATTTCGCATCGTCATCCTCCCATTCCGGCGGACTCGCGCCGCCTGTTCGACGCCAGCTTACGTTGCGGCGCGAGTGAGGCAAGGATGTCGGCACCGGGCGAGGCTGCGGTACAGGCATGGCCGCATGCCGCCTCCGTGCGCCCGGTGTGATCGAGATCAGATCCGCGCCTCCAGGATCAGGTTGAAGGGCGTTTCGGCGGCGCGGCGGAAGCGCGACAGGCCGCCTTCACTGGCGACCTTGCGCAGCCTTGCCTCGCCGGCCTGCGCGCCAAGGGCGAGTCCCACCTCCTGATCGAGCGAGGCCGGTGTGCAGATCATGGTCGACGCCGCATAGTAGACGCGGCCGACCGGATTGAGGTTGTCTTCGAGGCGGTCGCCCGCGAACGGCTCGACCAGCATGCAGGTGCCATCCTTGGCCATGGATTCGCGCACGTGGCTGATAGCGCCGACGGGGTCGCCCATGTCGTTCAGGCAATCGAAGAAGCAGACGAGATCGTAGCCTTCGGCCGGATAGGTCTTGGCCGAATGAACCGCGAAGCTGACACGGTCGCCCAGCCTCGCCTCGTTCGCCGCCTTTCGCGCGGTCTCGCGATAACGGCTCGAGCTTGCGCGTCCTCTATGTGGGTCAATCCGGCGGATGAGGGGTTCAACGTGTCAGGAAGACCCTGCCCCGGAACCGGGGACGCGAGGGCCGGCGTTGGTTCGCTGGCAATCGCGATATCCGGAGGGTATAGTTTGTGAGCATTTTGACGGTAGCCCGAATGTCCAGCCTTGCAGGTTCTTGCGGCCTCGCAGCTCTCTTCGCCGCGCTTTGCCTCGGCGGAGCGCCCGCTCATGCGCAAGTTGCACCCTTGAGGTATTGGATACCGGGCGGACCTTTCGGCTTTGGCGGCAGCGATGGCCAGAGCTCCGAAAGTTACGGCAATTTTCCAAGCTTCAATGCCAGCGACGCAGGCGGGCGCGCCAATTTTGCGAACGGCTTCTTCGTCGGCAGCCAGCGTGGCAACCTCAATTGGAACGGTCTCGGCCAGACTGGACAGGCCGGCAATTTCAGCGCGCTCTCCTATGACAGCTCACAGTTCGGTTACAACACCAAGACTGCGGGCGGGTTGCCCGTCACGTTCTTTGCCGGTTTCGACACGCTGAAATATGGCAACGGCATTGGCAGTTCGCTTGCGCCGCTCACCTCCGGCGCCGCGCCCGGCTATGGCGCGTTTGCGGGTGTCGAGTTCAAGCCGACCTCCAACCTCAGCCTGTCGTTCGGGGCCGGGTTCACCCAGCAGGACTCGGGCCGCATGGACAGCGATATCAGATCGAACATGCTGCCCGGCGAGTCACCGGCGCTCGGCGGTCTTCGGCGCTAGGAGACTATTGCGTAGACCGCATCACCAGTTCCGGGGCGCGGCGGAGCGATTTCGGCAGATTCGGCCCGGTTCCGAAACGCATCACGATATCGGGACGCCGCTCGCCGAGTCCGAGCGAGGCCGCGAACTGCCGCCTTAGTGCCGGCACCTCGACCGGCTGGTTGATGAAGGAATATTTGAGCCCTAGCGCGGTCGCCTGCAGGCCGAACCGCTGACAGGCACGGCCGACTGAAATCCAGTGCGACGTGTCGCTGCGATCGGCGGCAAGCACGACGACACCCGCGGAGCTGTCGAGCCCGGCGCGGTATTTCCCGTTCTCGCCGCTTTCGGTGAAGAAGAACCTGAGTAGCGGCCGCGCGATCCACGCCGGCAGGGATGGGTTTCCCGAGACCCGCGAGAACAACCCGTCCATGGTCGCGACGGCATCCGTCTCGTTGAAGCGCATCCAGCTCACGAGCTCGCTCATGAAGGCCTTGTCGCGCATTTGCGCGGAATTGCCCTCGAGAACGTAATCGGTGACATCAGCGATGGCGGCGCGTTCGGTCATCAGGATTGCCGAGACGTTCGGCTCCCGGCAGGCGTTGTCGAGCTGGCGCAGCATGTCGGGTGCTACCGGCTTGCCGTCGAAGGCTGCACGGGTGCATTGCCTGAGGGGAATCGCGTCGACCAGCGCCGACGTTTCGGGGCGCGCTTGCTCCAGCGCGATCACGATCCTGTCGCCGTCGACGATCGGGTTGGCGCGCCAGCCGAGCGCTGATGCCGCCAGGACGAGGTTCTCGGCGGCGCAGCCGAGGCTGACGAAAAGGTGGTGATCGTCCGGATCGACCGCCGGACAGCGGCGCGCGAAGTCGGGCGCGATCACGATTTCATTGCCGCGGGCGGAAAAGATCCAGGGCTGGGTATTGTGGCTGTTGGCGGCGAGCGTGGCGAAACGTACGAGCTCGCGGTCCCGCGGCACCGGTTGCAGCGGTGCTCGCGACGCTCGCACCGTTTCCTCATAGGTCGTCGTCGCCGCAGCCGAGGGGCGGGCGGTGATTGCAGCCGCGGAAAGTCCGAGCGCGGTGGCCATGAGTTGTCGCCGGTCGATCGCCATCATCCGCTCCACGGTCCTTTCGCACGACGCTTCTAGCGCCACCGGAAGCTCGGGCGGTTGACCGGTATCAAGGTTCGGATCGGCACCGGATCAATTTGGCGAGGAGCCCGCTGCGGGCCGTCCCACGAGGCTTGCAGCTACCGCGCAAACCGCGCCACCAGCTCGACATGCGGCGTGTGGCGGAATTGGTCGACCGGAACGACGCCGTCGATCCTGTAACCGCCATCGATCAGCAGCCGTGCGTCGCGGGCAAAGGTTGCGACGTTGCAGGACACCGCGACGATGACGGGCACCTTGCTTGCGGCGAGCTTCAGTGCCTGCGCCTGTGCGCCCTGCCGCGGGGGATCGAACACGACGGCGTCGAAGTCGCGCAGCTCCTGCGGCACCAGGGGACGGCGGAACAGGTCGCGCGGCTCGGCCTTGACCGGCTTGAGCCCAGGCGTGCGCGCGGCTTTCGCGAGTGCGGCGATTGCGCCGGCGTCGTTGTCATAGGCGGTGACGCGGGCCTTCTCGGCGAGCCGCAGCGCGAACGGCCCAACGCCGCAGAAGAGGTCGAGAACCTCCTTGGCCTTGCCGATGCGTTCGGCGACGAGAGACGCCAGCGTCTCTTCGCCGGCGACGGTCGCCTGCAGGAACGAACCCGGCGGCAGCGTCACCTCAGTGCGGCCCATCTTCACCGTCGGCGGCAGGCGTTGCAGCACCAGCTCGCCATGCCGCGTCAGCCGTGCGAGGCGATGCTGCTCGGCAACGCGCGACAGCGCCGTGACCAGCGGCGTCGGCAGCGGGCCGGAGCCGCGCACATCGACGTCGAGGCCGTTGGCGGTCGCCGTGACCTGGATGTCGAGCGGCTTCGTCACCGGCATTTTGGACGTCAGCGGTTCGGCCAGTGCCCAGGCGGCATCGAGCGCGCCGTCGAGCGCGGGATCGAGGATCGGGCAGCGATGGATCGGGATGACGTCGTGCGAGCTCGCTGCCGAGAAGCCGACCTTGAGGATGTCGTGCGTGCCGAACCGGCCGTGCAGCGTGACGCGCCTGCGCCCCACGCCATGGGCATCGACCAGCGGTGCGACCTCGCAATCGATGCCGGCCTGCGCCAGCGTCTCGACCACGATGCCGCGTTTCCAGGCGTGATACGGCTCGGCCGCCCAGTGCTGGATCGCGCAGCCGCCGCAGACGCCGAAATGCGGGCAGAACGGCGCGATGCGCTCGGGGCTTACGACATCGACCGCGAGCAGCTTGCGGCGGTCGGGATGATTGCCCGCGACATGGTCGACCTCGACGGTCTCGCCGCCGAGCGCATATGGCACATAGATCGCTTCGCCGGCGTCGAGCGCGACGCCGTCGCCGCGATGGCCGACGTGATCGATCCTCAGGCGCTCAACCACGGCGCGCACCCAGGAAGAATTCGACGTTGCCGTCGCCGCCGGTGATCGGAGAGGGGAACACCTCGATATCGGTGCAGCCGAGCGAGGCGGCGAAGGCCGCGATGTCGTCGCAGATCTCCTGATGCACGGCGGCGTCGCGGATGATGCCCTTCTTGTTGTGCTTCCGCTCGGCCTCGAATTGCGGCTTGATCAGCGCCAGCAGGCTCATCGGTGCAGCCGCCAGCGACAGCGCCACGGGCAGCACGGTCTTCAGCGAGATGAAGCTGACGTCGATGACGACGATATCGGGCCGCGCCGGCAGGCGTTTGCCTTCATAGGCGCGGATGTCGGTCTCCTCCATCGACACGATTTTTGGATGACCGCGCAGCGAGGGATGCAACTGGTTGGTGCCGACATCGATGGCGAACACCAGGCTTGCGCCATTGGCCAGCAGCACCTCGGTGAAACCGCCGGTGGAGGCGCCGACGTCGAGGCAGACATGGTCCTCGATCTCGATCGGGTAGCGTTCCAGTGCGCCCGCGAGCTTGACGCCGCCGCGCGACACGTAGGGGTGCGCGGGCTCGGCCTGGATCACCGCGTCTTCGGCGATGGTCTCCGACGGTTTTGTCACCTGCTTGTCGTCGGCCATGACGAGGCCGGCCTCGATGGCCGCACGCGCCCGTGCCCGGCTCTCGAACAGGCCGCGCTCGACCAGCAGAATATCCGCGCGCTTGCGGGGAGGGGGCATCATGCTCTCATGAGACGATTCTTGAGACGATTCTTGGGACGATTGATGCGCTTATGGTGCAATCAATCGCGCGGCCGCCATCCGGACGCAAGCCTCGAACGCGGCGAGATCGTGCCAGACGTCGATCGGCATCGTGGCCGGCGTCACCAGCGGGCAGCCGCGCAGTTCCAGCGCATGGATCATCATGAGGTTGTCGACGAGGCCAAAATCCTCGACCGTCAGGCCCTGCGCATCGACCAGCCGCCCGTTTTCGGACGTGAGGTCCATGAAACGGCCGACGCGGTCGGCATAGGCGGCGCCATCGTTGGAATAGGCCAGACAAAACTTGCCGCGCCCGGCCATATAGCCGAGCTCGTAGACGGTCCCGGGATCGGCGCCGGCACCGCGGAACGGCGTCAGGTTGGCGATGATGGCGTCAGCCGCATCCATCATCGCCTCGTTGCCGCAAAAGATCTGCCGCGAGGCGTCGGGCGCGGTGAGGTCGATCTCGTTGTCGAGAGGATAGAGGCCGGTGAGCCCGAAGCGAGCGCAGATCTCTGCCTTGCGCCGGCCGATCTCGACCGCATCCGGCAGGAACACGTCGGGGCCTGCCAGATAGATTTTCATGGGAATAGAACCGAGAAGATTTGGATCAAGGTGCGAGCCACAGCGCGTGCTCTGCTCCCTCCCCCGCCTCGGGGGAGGGTTGGGGAGAGGGTGTTCTCGACAATCGAGAGCCCCCAAGAGGAAAAAGCCCTCACCCGGATCGCTTTCGCGATCCGACCTCCCCCGCAAGCAGGGGAGGTGAACTCGCCCTCAGGCGAGCTTGACCGTCTCGGTCTTCACGTCCTTGCCGAGCGCTTCGAACACCTTGGCGACGATGCCCTTGGCGTCGAGACCGGCGCGGGCGTACATCGCGGCCGGCGTGTCGTGGTCCTGGAACACGTCGGGCAGAACCATCGTGCGGAACTTGACCATGCCGCTGTCGAGCGCGCCCTGATCGGTCAGGAACTGCGCGACATGCGAGCCGAAGCCGCCGACCGAACCCTCCTCGATCGTGATCAGGATCTCGTGGTCGCGGGCGAGCTTGAGCACCAGCTCGGTGTCCAGCGGCTTCATGAAGCGCGCATCCGCAATCGTGGTCGAAAGGCCGTGCGCGGCGAGCTCGTCGGCCGCCTTCTCGCATTCGGCGAGCCGGGTGCCGAACGAGAGCAGGGCGATCTTGCTGCCCTGGCGGATCATGCGGCCCTTGCCGATCTCGAGCGGAATGCCGATCTCGGGCATCTCGATGCCGCGGCCTTCGCCGCGCGGATAGCGCAGCGAGCTCGGACGGTCGTCGATTGCGACCTGGGTTGCCACCATGTGCACGAGCTCGGCTTCGTCGGCCGCCGCCATGATCACCATGTTCGGCAGACAGCCGAGATAGGCGTTGTCAAACGAGCCGGCATGCGTCGCGCCGTCGGCGCCGACGAGGCCGGCGCGGTCGATCGCGAAGCGGACGGGCAGGTTCTGGATCGCGACGTCATGCACGATCTGGTCGTAGCCGCGCTGGAGGAAGGTCGAGTAGATCGCGCAGAACGGCTTGTAGCCTTCGCTCGCAAGACCCGCGGCAAAGGTCACCGCGTGCTGCTCGGCGATGCCGACGTCGAAGGTGCGATCCGGGAACGCCTTGTTGAAGATGTCGACGCCGGTGCCGGACGGCATCGCCGCGGTGATGGCGACGATCTTCTCGTCCTTCTGCGCTTCCTTGACGAGGCTCTGGCCGAACACGTTCTGGTAGGCGGGCGCGTTCGGCTTGGCCTTGGCTTGCGTGCCGGTCGCGACGTCGAACTTGACGACGGCATGGTACTTGTCGGCGGAGGCTTCCGCCGGGCCGTAACCCTTGCCCTTCTGCGTCACGACGTGGACCAGGATCGGGCCTTCCTCCATGTCGCGGACGTTCTTCAGCACGGGCAGGAGGTGGTCGAGGTTATGGCCGTCGATCGGGCCGACGTAATAGAAGCCGAGCTCTTCGAACAGCGTGCCGCCGTCCATCATGAAGCCGCGCGAATATTCCTCGACGCGGTTGGCGCGGTTGGCGATGATCTTGGGCAGGCGCTTGTTGATCTGCTTGGCCGCCTCGCGCAGCGTGCGATAGGTCTTGCCGGAATACAGGCGCGACAGATAGGCGCTCATGGCGCCGACCGGCGGCGCGATCGACATGTCGTTGTCGTTGAGGATGACGATCAGGCGCGAGTTCATCGCACCGGCATTGTTCATGGCTTCATAGGCCATGCCCGCCGACATCGCGCCGTCACCGATGACGGCGATAACGTTGTTCTTGCCGCCGGAGAGGTCGCGCGCCACGGCCATGCCGAGGCCGGCGGAGATCGAGGTGGAGGAATGCGCCGCGCCGAACGGATCGTAATCGCTCTCGCTGCGCTTGGTGAAGCCGGACAGGCCGCCGCCGGTGCGCAGGGTGCGGATGCGGTCGCGCCGCCCGGTGAGGATCTTGTGCGGATAGGCCTGGTGGCCGACGTCCCAGATCAGCCGGTCGCGCGGCGTGTCGAAGACGTAATGGATCGCGGTGGTGAGCTCGACCACGCCGAGACCAGCGCCGAAGTGACCGCCGGTCACCGAGACGGCATCGATGGTCTCCTGCCGCAACTCGTCGGCGACCTGGCGAACCTGCTCGATCTTGAGCTTGCGCAGGTCTTCCGGTGTCTGGATGGTGTCGAGAAGCGGCGTTTTACTGTATGCGTTCACGGCGATTTCCAATTTGTCAGCGCCGGAAGGTCGTTCCGGTGCGCGATGGGTTTGCACAATATCGGCGCAGCGCGAGTCCTTAAACCGTCGGAGCCACCTGCATGGGGCAAGGCCCCGTCTTCAAGCTTAGGTGAGCTTAAGTGCGCTCCGGTTCAGTCTCTGTGATCCCTGTCACTTAGATCGGCTTCGTCCGTCCCAGCCAATTTCATTAGCAATTTGAAGCACTTGTCGTCGGTAATCGGTGCCCACGCAAGGCTAACAAAAAGCCACACTCCGCGCAGCTTTACACCAAAGCTTGGGCCAAAGCCAACCCGCTGGGCCGATTGCGGGCATGCAGGTGCAACCGGCGGGCCAGGTTGGTTAACCGCGGCGTCAACGGGGAGGTTCCTGCCTTGCCCGGTTCTCCGGCAGGATTTTGGGCGAGAGGAAGGCTATTTCCGCTCGATTCGCGGGGCCGAACGACTCCAGCGCGGGAACTCTTCGATCTCAGGCCTGGCCGTCCGCCCCATGAGCACACCCGGCAGCGTGCGATCATGAAAAAATGCCGGCGTCCGATGCCCGGAAGAGGCTTTGGTCGCCGTCCCTTACTGGACGTCGAGCGGCGCGGTGCCGGTGGCCTGGCCGCTCGCATCGGTGGTGATCTTGTCGACGCGCGCTTCGGCCTGGCGCAGCAGTTCCTCGCAACGGCGCTTCAGCGCTTCGCCGCGCTCGTAGATCGTCACGGATTCCTCGAGCGGCACCTTGCCGTCCTCGAGCCGCTTCACGATCGTCTCGAGTTCCTCGATCGCGCGCTCGAAGGTGAGCCTGGAGACGTCGACTTGGGTATTTTCGGCCATATCCGTTTCCGATTGCCCGATTCGCTTCACATGCAGAAGAAGCAGGGTTTTGCGGGCTTAATGTGGCGGGCGTCGTCAGGCGCCCATCAGGGCGCCGACATGCGCCGTAACAGATTCTTTCAGTCCTTGCAGGTCGTAACCGCCCTCGAGCACCGAAACAACGCGGCCCCCGGCGGTCTTGTCGGCAAGGTCCATCAGCTTGCGCGTCACCCAGGCATAATCCTCCGCGCGCAAATTCAGCGAGGCCAGTGGGTCGCGATAATGTGCATCGAAGCCCGCAGAGATGATGAGGAGCTCGGGGCTGAATTTTTCGAGCTGCGGCAGAATCAGGTTCCCGAAAGCGCTGCGGAATTCCGGGCCACCGTCTTCGGACGCCAGCGGCGCGTTGACGATGGTGTCGTGGTCGCCGCGTTCGCCCTTCGCGCCGGTGCCCGGAAACAGCGGCATCTGGTGCGTCGAGCAGTACATCACCGTGGGGTCCGACCAGAAGATGTCCTGCGTGCCGTTGCCGTGATGCACGTCGAAATCGACGATGGCGGCGCGCTTGATGCCGTATTTGCGCTGCGCGTGACGTGCGGCGATCGCAACATTGTCGAAGAAGCAGAAGCCCATCGGCTTGCCGATCTCGGCGTGATGGCCGGGCGGGCGCACCGCGACGAAGGCGTTGCGGTGCTCGCCCGCCATCACCGCTTCGGTCGCCGCGACCGCGCCGCCGACGCCGCGCATCACCGCTTCCCAGGTGCCCGGCGACATCGAGGTGTCGCCGTCGATATAGACGAGGCCGCTGGTCGGCGCGATGTGGCGCAGCTCGGTGACGTAGTGCTCGTTGTGGCACAGCGCCACGAGATCGAGATCGCCCTCCGGCGCCTGGTCGCGGACCAGGAACTGGAAGCGCTCATGCGACAGCGCCTCCTCCACTGCGCGCAGGCGGTCGGGCCTTTCAGGATGTCCCGGCGGCGTGACGTGGTCGAGACAGGCCTTGTGGGAGAGGAGAAGCGTGCTCATCAGGTCGGGCTCACTGGGGAACGGGCTCTTGACGTCGCTTGGCGCATCCGGCGCCAAAACGCAATGCAAAACCCAATCTATGCGCTCCACCGGGAATGGCAAAGGGTTGTCCCGTTCCGGCCCGTTTGATCCGGATCAATTCACCCGCAGGATGCGGCTCAGTGGTAGCGGGCCGATCGGCCCGTGCGCCCGGAAAAACGCGAACAACGCGTCCGCGTCGTAGCCGCCATATTGCGGGGCCGTGCCCTGCCTGGCGACCGTGAAGCCGTCGCCGCCGACGGCGAGGTAATCGTTGAGGGTGACGCGGTAGCCGCTTCCAGGCTCGATCGGCCTGCCGTTGAGCGTCATCCTCTCGGCCATCACGCGTTCGCCGAACGGCTTCGACGCATCCCAGGCGTAGCTGAACCCGTTCGACACCTGAAGGATTCGCGGCCGCTTCGGATCGAGCCATTGCTGCTCCAGCATCTCCTTGAGCTGGCTGCCTGTCAGCGTCATGGTGACGAGGCGGTTGCGGAACGGCTGGCTCGCGAACAGCTCGCCGAAGGACACCGCGCCGTTCTCCTTCGGAACGATATCGGTGCGGATGCCGCCGGGATTGGTGAGCGCGATGACAGCGCTGCCATTCCTGGCCTCCTTCGTCGCGGCGAGCTGCGCGTCCGCGATAATGTCGCCGAGCGGGCTTTCACCGGCTTCGTTCGGAATGCGCGACAGCGTCTGCGTCACCGATCCGGCCGGCCGGTTGGCGATCGGCGCGGCGAGCTTGTCATAGGCCTCGATCAGCACGGTCTGCTCTGTGTCCTTCGCCAGCGAGGCATTGGCGACGATGACGTTCTCGGCCTTGGCGCCGACGATGTCGCGCGTTGCCGGATCGAGCTTGAGATCGATCGCCGTGACCAGCGTGCCGTACTTGTCGCCGCTCGTCACCAGCCGTCCGTCGATATCGCAGACATAGGCGCGATGGGTGTGGCCGCTGACGACGACGTCGACGGCGCGATCGAATTTCTTCACGATCTCGACGATCGGCCCCGAAATGCCCGGGCATTCATTGTAGTCGCCGGCGGGCTCGCCGCCTTCGTGGATCAGCACGACGATCGCTTCCACTCCGCGCGCCTTCAGTTGCGGCACGAGCGCGTTCACCGTTTCGGCCTCGTCGCGGAATTCGAGGCCGGCGATGCCCGAGGGCGACACGATGCCGGCGGTGCCCTTCAAGGTCAGCCCGATGAAGGCGACGGGAATGCCGTCGAACTCACGGATCTCAAATGGCGGCAGCACGCTTTGACCGGTCGCTGTCTCCACAGTGGAGGCGGCGAGGTAGTGGAATTTGGCGCCCGTGAAGGGATGCGGTCCCTGGCAGCCGTCGACCGGATGGCAACCGCCGTTCTGCATCCTGAGCAGTTCGGCCTTGCCCTCGTCGAACTCGTGATTGCCGACCGAAGTGATCGCGAGCCCCATCATCGAGAGCGCTTCGACCGAAGGCTCGTCGTGGAACATCGCCGACAGGAACGGGCTCGCGCCGATCAGGTCGCCGGCGGCCACGAAGATCGTGTTCTTGTGCCCTTCGCGCAATTGCTTCACCAGCGTCGCCATGTACTCGGCGCCGCCGGCCGCCACCATGACCTTCTTGGTTCTATCCTCGGGATCGTTGATGCGGATGCCGCCGGGCGGCGGCCGCAGATTGCCGTGGAAATCGTTGATCGCAAGGACGCGCAGCTCGACCGGTGCGGCGGTCTGGGCAGAGGCGGGCAGGGCGGCGAGTGCGAGGGCGAAAGTGATCAGGCGGAGAAGATGTCGCATGGAACCAGATTAGTCGTTCAGCGCGAAGATTTCACGAAGGTTCTCGTCGTCATTCCGGGGCGCGACGAAGTCGCGAACCCGGAATCCATTCATCCACGGGCTCTGTGGCCCGATGGATTCCGGGTTCGCGCTTCGCGCGCCCCGGAATGACGACCGGGGGTAATCGACCAGCGCTCGCCGTCACCGCTTCTTCCTGTTCGCGAATGCGTTGAACGCAGCCACGGCGTCGTCCGACTTCAAACGTTCGCCGAACAGATGGGCCTCCTGGTCGATGCGGCGGGTCAGCTCCTCCGGCGGGGCGCGCAGCAGTCTGCGCGAGGTCGCGACCGCCTCGGCAGGCAGCCGGCAGATTTCGCGCGCCACCTTGCGCGCCTCGACCTCGGTGTGCCCCGGCGAGACCACGGTGTTGACGAAGCCGGCGGCGTGCGCCTCCGCGGCGGTGAAGGTCCGTCCCATCACCAGCATCGCGAAGGCACGCTGGTAACCCATCGTGTTCGGCATCAGGAGGCTGGCGGCGCCGACCGGCACCAGCCCGAGATGGATATAGGGCGCGGAGAAGGTCGCCGCGTTCGAAGCGAGCACGTAGTCGCAATGGAACAGCATCACGGTGCCCATGCCGATCGACGCGCCGTCGACGGCCGCGATGATCGGCTTGACGTTGAGGGCGAGCGAATAGAGAAACCTGGCACCGTTCGACAGCGTCTCCGGGCGTGCCGTGTCGGCCTTCAGAAAATCGTCGATGTCGTCGCCGGCGGTGAACACGCCGGAGCCGCCGGTGATGATCATGCAGCGGATGTCAGGGTTGTTCTGCGCGGTGTCGATCGCGTGGCTCATCTCCCGATACATGTCCTGCGTGATCGCGTTCTTCTTGCCCGGGCGGCGCAGGGTGATCACGCGCGTTCCACGCTCTTCGGCGACGACGATATTGCCATTCGGCATGATGACCCCCCGCGGTCGCCGCGACGCTTGCCGCCGGCGAGTCTCGCAAGCATCAGCCTACATCATCTTTCAGATGTGCCAATCCGCCCGCTCGGCCTTTTCGACGACGATTCCCTTGATCCCGGCGCATGCGCCGCCCGTCGCGGCGGTATTCCGTCCGAGGAACCGTGATCGGTTGGATCGCACCGCCGCATCTCGCGTCATGGGCTGTTGCGCATTGCAACAAATGGCTACAATGTTTCATTTGAAAAACCGGTGGTTGTGGTGCACGATCGCGCCGTTCCATTTGGCCGATTGCTCGATTGATGATTGCCGCAACTCGTGTCGACGAATCCTCGCTGCATTATCGCGGCTGGCGGGTCGTGCTGGCCTGTTTCCTGATGGCCTTCTTCATGTTCGGCTTCGGCCTGTATGGTCAGGGCGTCTATCTCGCCGAGCTTCAGCGCGCCCATGGCTGGCCGGGCACGCTGGTCTCCGCGGCCAGCACCTTCTCGTTTCTCCTGACCTCCGTGCTCGTCATCTTCACCGACGATCTGCTCGCCCGTATCGGGCTGCGTTCACTGATCCTGTGCGGCCTGTCGGCGCTCGGCGCATCGACCGTGCTGCTGGCGCTGATGCAGACGCCCTGGCAGCTCTATCTCGCCTATGCGCTGATGTCGGTCGGCTGGACCGGCATGGGCACCGTGGTGATCGCGACGGTGCTGAACTCCTGGTTCGATCGGCGCCGCGGCCTTGCGCTCAGCCTTGCCTTCAACGGCGCGACCTGCGGCGGCATCGTCCTCGTTCCGCTATTGCTGTCGCTGACCGGCAGCATCGGCTTCCGTTCGGCGATGCTCGCGGCCACGATGGTGATGGTGCTGCTGGTGCTGCCGGTGGTCGTCGGCTTCATCCGCTGGCCGGCCGGGCTGCCGCTGGCATCGGGTGAACGCCCCGCCGATGGTGACACGCCCGAGCCGGCTCACTCCCGCAAGGCGCTGCTCGCCAACGCGGCGTTCTGGACCATGGTGCTGCCGATCGCGATCGCGCTGCTGGCGCAGATGGGATTCATCATCCACCAGGTGACGTTCCTCGAACCGCTGATCGGGCGCGCCAGTGCCGGCCTTGCCGTCACCATCATGGCCGCGATGGCGGTGGTCGGGCGCTTGTCGCTCGGCCTATTCGTCGACCGGCTCGATCCGCGACTCGCCTGCGCGGCGTCGATGACGAGCCAGGCGGCGGCGCTGTTCGTGCTCGTGCAGAGCACGAGCCCGACGGCGCTGCTGGTGTGCTGTGCCATCTACGGCTTCTCGATCGGCAACATGATCACGTTCCCGCCCCTGATCATCCAGCGCGAGATCGGCGCCAGCTCCTTTGCCGCCGCGATGGGCTTGGGCACGTCGATCAGCGGCGTCGTCAGCGCCTTCGGCCCGGGCATCGTCGGCCTCGTGCGCAGCCTGACCGGCGACTACACGACGGCGTTTGCGATGTGCGTGGTGCTCGATCTCGTGGCCGCGGGAATCGTGCTGTGGCGGCCGGGGCGACGGGCGAAGCTCGCAGCCTCGTAGCCACGATGGAGCGAAGCGCAATCCGGGATGACCGACTGTGGGCTAACTGCGTCCCCAACATTCGGTGTCATCGCCCGACTTGGTCGGGCGATCCAGTACTCCGAGACGTCCGTAATCTACCGAGAGGCTGCGGCGTACTGGATTCCCCGCCTTCGCGGGGAATGACAGCCGGGAGGAGGGTAGACTCCCTTACCCCAGCAACACTGCATCCGCGGCCGCGACCGACTCCGCGCTTTCCGTCACGGTGCGCTCCAGCGCGCCCGCCTGCACCGTGATGTTCTCGGCGAAGAAGCGCGCGAGCGAGACATAGCGCGGCGCATCGGCAAGGCCGTCGCCCTTCGCGGCGAGCGCCTCGGACGCCAGCATGCAGCCGCCGAGCGTGGCGCCGAACTGCTGCAAATACGGCGTTGCGCCGGCAAGCGCCTCGTTCGGCGCGGACGTAACGCGCTCCAGCAGCCATTTGCTGGTGCGCGTCAGCGCTTCCAGCGCTTCGCGCAACTTTGCGCCCGTGGTGCCGAAAGCGGGGTCGTTGGAGGCTTCGACCTGCTTGACGATGGCCGAGAGCTCGTCGAGCAGCGCCCACACCGCGGCGCCGCCATTGGCCGCGAGCTTTCGCGTGACCAGGTCGATCGCCTGGATGCCGTTGGTGCCCTCGTAGATCGCGGTGATGCGGGCGTCGCGATAGTGCTGCGCGGCGCCGGTCTCCTCGATGAAGCCCATGCCGCCATGCACCTGCACGCCGAGATAGGCGACCTCGTTGCCGATATCGGTGGAATAGCCCTTGGCCATCGGCGTCAGCAGCGCCGCGCGCGCGGCTGCGTCAGCGCGGACCTTTGGGTCCTTGGCGCGGGTCGAAACGTCGATTGCGACGGCGGTCGCGTAGCAGATGGTGCGCGCCGCCGCGGTCTGCGCCCGCATCCGCATCAGCATGCGCTTGACGTCGGGGTGGACGAAGATCGCGTCCGAACCGTCGCCCTTCTTGCCGACGGCGCGGCCCTGCTTGCGCTCCTGCGCGTAGGACAACGCCTGCTGATAGGCGCGATCGGCAACGCCGACGCCTTCGAGGCCGACGCCGAGCCGGGCCTGGTTCATCATCGTGAACATGCAGCGCATGCCCTGGTTCTCTTCGCCGATCAGGAAACCGATCGCGCCGCCATGATCGCCCATGGTCATGGTGCAGGTCGGCGAAGCATGCATGCCGAGCTTGTGCTCGACGCCACTTGCAAAAATATCGTTGCGTGCACCGAGCGAGCCGTCGGCGTTGACCATGAACTTGGGTACAAGAAAGAGAGAAATCCCCTTGGTGCCGGCAGGAGCGTCCGGAAGACGCGCGAGCACGAAATGCACGATGTTGTCGGTCATGTCGTGCTCGCCATAGGTGATGAAGATCTTCGTCCCCTTGATGCGATAGGTGCCGTCGGCTTGCTTCTCGGCGCGGGTGCGCAGCGCGCCGACGTCGGAGCCGGCCTGCGGCTCGGTCAGCTGCATGGTGCCGGTCCATTCGCCGGAGACGAGCTTTTCGAGATAGATCGTCTTCAATTCGTCGCTGCCGTGTGCATCCAGCGCCTCGATCGCCGAGGCCGTCAGCAGCGGGCACAGGCCGAAGGCGACGTTGGCGGCGCTCCAGATCTCGGTGCAGGCCGCGTTGATCGCAACGGGCAGGCCCTGGCCGCCGAACGCTTCAGGCCCGGACACGGCGTTCCAGCCGCCCTCGGTCCAGCGCTTGTAGGCATCGGGCCAGCCCGGCGCAGTCGTGACTTTCCCCGCGTCGAGCTTGATGCCGTGCTCGTCGCCGACACGGTTGAGCGGCGCCAGCACGTCGGTTGCGAACTTGCCCGCTTCCTCCAGCACGGCGGCCACGATGTCGGTGTCGAAATCGCCGTAATGGCCGGCTTCCACGGCGGCCTTCAGGCCGGCGCCATGATTGAGCGACAGCAGCATGTCAGAGATTGGCGCGCGGTAGGTCATGGCTCACTCCCGTGGACAGATATTGGCGCCGTCTTCCCATGAAACGCCGGAGGTCTCAACTGCCCGGACGCCGGGACAGCTCCAGCCCGGAACGGGGCCTCCGCCCGCGCTTATATTAGAGTGTGGCGCGCAATAGGTGTGGCGCGACCGATCCCGGGAGCTGTGGTATTTTGCGCCTCCAGGCGGTTGAAATGCCGCGCCGCACCCTATAGACCGGCTGCGACCGAAGGGAATCTGCGGTAGCCAGTTCTTCCGCCGACCCGGGTCGCCTGTTGGGGCGTAGCCAAGCGGTAAGGCAGCGGATTTTGATTCCGCCATTCGGAGGTTCGATCCCTCCCGCCCCAGCCACAGCCAACGCGCTGATTCGACTAAGTAAATTTCGTTACTCGAATTGGAAGCTGCAACGCGTTTGGAAATTCATGTTGCCCCGCATTTGGCAATTCTGTGCCGGGTTCGTTTTCGTCGAGCCCCATGGAAGCGTTCGCGGAATTACAACGCGGCTCGATTTCTCAAAAAGCGAACTAAGCGCCTGAACGCCATCTGCGAGTGGCGTTCCCGCCTCTGATGTTCGCGGACAAAGAGCCGTCGATCCTTTGCATCGGTTAAGCGAAGCGCGAAGGTCTATTTTGTGATCCGACGCCAGTCTTCATCCTCGGAAAGGTCTGCTGCATTTCGTCTGGAGGTGATGCTGCTCCACCAGCATTCTGCTGATCGAGATCATGGTCGAGCGTGCCGAGCTCGGCCTCCTGTGAACTCGATGATTATTCTCGGCCGCGATAGGAGGACTGCGTACTGCGCGAATGATGAACGATCCGCCATGATAGCATACGCTAGGCCCGCGTCACCGCATCACTATCAACAGCAACGTTATAATCAACGCAGCGAGACATAGCGATAGCTTCATGTAGAGCGGTAAGCGGGCGGGGTTCGATTCTCTTACCGTTTCGTACTTCCTGGCTTCTCGAATGACGGTTTCAATGGCATTTCGAGTTTCGACGGAAGCTCCCTCGGCCAAAGCACGCGCCGTCTTTTCAAGTTCTTTGATGTTGCTCTTTTGCATGCAACGACGGGACCTCGAGAGTGGTACATCCACAAATATCAAGCCGCGGCCGGAAACCAGCGACTTGGCTGTCATGTTAGTATGGATACCTGCGTGCTGTGGAGCGAGAATTTCAGGAACGCGCGACGGATGCCCATTTTCGGCCGGATAAGTCCTGGGGGGCGACCGCGGCAAGCCATTGATGGTCCTTAACCCGTAGCTTACTCTTAATCAGCGGGCCCCAGGTGCGAGCGCTGGTGCGCCCACCATTCCAGGGCTCTGCTGATGCAGGGCTTTGTCGTTTCTGGCGGACGAACAAGCCGCATCTCGTGCCACGGTTTTCGTGGTCACACGCCGCACGGCCAGGTTGCTGCTACGAACGCAGTCGTCTCATGCGGGCTCTAGAGCATCGGCTCGAACTGGCAGTGCACGAGCATCTCGGAGACCGAGGCATTGTTCGGCAGCATGAGCGCGGTCTCGACCAGGCGGGCGATGTCGCCCGGCTGGCTCATCTCGTGGCGAGGGATTTCGTCGTCCTTCAGCGTCATGTCGGTGGCAACATAGCCCGGGCAGATCACCGTCGCCCGAATTCCCGCCGCGCGCCCCTCGCGGCGAATGCCGTGGGTGAGGGCGACCACGGCGAACTTGGTCATGGCGTAGCCGACATTGCTTCCCACGCGCTTTCCGGAAAGCGACCCCAGATTGATGACCCGCCCATGACCGCAGACGGCCAGATGAGGCAGGCTGGCCCTGACGAGGCGCAGAGGGCCCTTGACGTTCACGCGCCACATCTCATCCAGCTCGTTCTCGCCCTCGTCGGAGACGCGAACCTTCGGATTGATTCCGGCGGCGTTGACGATGGCATCGACACCACCCCACCGTGCGACCGTCGCGTTGACCCACGCGGTCGGGCTCTTGGCGTCTTCGGCGTCATAACGATGCGTCATGAGTCTCTCGCTCTCCGCGAGGCGGCTCGGGTCGCGAAGCCCCGCCGATACGCGGAAGCCCGACGCCAGGAGCCGGTCGACGACGGCGCGTCCGATGCCGCGCGAAGCCCCGGAGACCATGACGATCCGATTGCCGACTTCCAACATCCGAGTCCGTCTCCTACGGGTGAGCCAAGAGCATCGCGAAATGTACGAGGATACGCGTGACGGCGAGTAAGAGAAATTCACTCTGCCGGCATTGGGCGTGCTTATGGCTCGCGAGCCGACGACTTCGGCCAGGATATTGGATGTCCTTATGAGGGCAGAACAAATCCGCTCTATGCGCGCCTCGGCCTCCGCACGTAGCCTTCCGCAGCTCTGCCTGACTGCAAAAGAACCCTGCGGATGGGATTTTCGGACTATCGAACGGCGTTGGTGACGGGCGCGTCCTCGGGTATCGGGGCCGCGACGGTTCGGCGTCTCCGCGCGGAGGGGATCGAGGTTCACGCGCTGGGGCGCGATGCTCGCCGGCTGGCAAGCCTGTCGGCCGAGACCGGATGCCGCGCATGTGCCGTCGATGTCAACGATCTCGGCGCCTTGACGCGGCTTGCGGCTTCGGCCGAGTTCGACGTCCTCATCAACAATGCCGGCCAGTCACGGCGCGGCAATATCCTGGATACCGCACCTGATGATGTCGACACGCTGGTCGACGTCAATCTGCGCGCGGTCCTGCACCTGACGCGGCTGATCGTACCTGATATGGCGAGGCGCAACCGCGGCCACGTCGTCAACATCTCGTCGATCGCCGGCCATTATGCCTTCGGCGAGAACGCGACGACATTCAATTCATCCGTGGCCTATCACGCGACAAAGGCGGGAATTCATTCGCTGTCGCAGCAATTGCGCGTCGATCTCTACGGAACCTGTGTTCGCGTCACCGAAGTCTCGCCCGGACGTGTGGCGACGAGCATCTTCCAGAACCAGAACGCTGCCGACAATCCGGATGCCCGCTTCGTGGGTGGGTTCGAGACGCTCCAGTCCGAGGACGTCGCGGACGCGATCGCATTCGCGGTGGGCGCGCCGACGCGGATGAACGTCGCGACGATCGAAATCGTACCAACGTTCCAGGTCGTCGGCGAATTGCGATTCGCGAGCCGATCCGAGGCCGCGCGATTGAGAGAAATGAGAAGTGGAGCCGACAATGCCTGAACTCGCAAACCGCCTCAAGACCGTAAAGGTGTCGGCCTCGGCGGCGATGACGGACAAGGCGCGCGAGCTCCGGGACGCAGGCGTCAAGATCGTCGGCCTGTCGTCCGGCGAGCCCGACTTTCCGACGCCGCCGCATGCGATCGAGGCCGCGCATCGGGCCGCGCTGGCGGGCGATACCAAATATCCCGCGCAGCCCGGGACCGTCGCGCTGCGGGCCGCCGTCCAGCGCAAGTTCAAGCGCGAGAACAATCTCGACTACGCTCTGGACGAGATCCTGATCGCCAATGGCGGCAAGCAGATCATTTTCAACGCGCTGTTCGCCACCTGCAATCCCGGCGACGAGGTCGTCATTCCGGCGCCGGGTTGGATCACCTATGCGGACATCGTTCTCCTTGCAGAGGCGACACCCGTCGCCGTGCCGTGCCCGGAGAACAACCAGTTCAAGCTCCGCCCGGCGGACCTGGATGCGGCGATCACGCCGAAGACAAAGTGGCTGATCCTGAATTTTCCCAACAATCCGACCGGCGCGGCGTGCACGCGCGACGAGATGCGCGCGATCGCCGACGTCATGCTGAAATATCCCGACGTCTGGATTCTCACCGACGATATCTACGAGCACCTCACTTATGATGGTTTCGAATTCTGCACCATCGCGGAGGTTGAACCGAGACTGAAGAACCGTGTCGTGACCGTGAACGGCGCGTCAAAGGCCTACGCCATGACCGGCTGGCGGGTCGGCTATTGCGGCGGCCCCAAGGACCTGATCGCGGCGATGAACAATGTCCACGGTCAGGCGACCGGTGGAATCTGCACCCTGAGCCAGGCGGCGGCGGTTGCGGTCCTGGATGGGCCGCAGGAGTTCCTGAAGGAGCGCGCGGACATCTATCGCGACCGGCGCGATCTGGTGGTCAAGCTGCTCAATCAGATCCCCGGCATCACCTGCCACAAGCCCCAGGGGGCCTTCTACGTGTTCCCGAACATCGCCGGCTGTATCGGCAAGACCACCAAGGCCGGGCGGCGGTTGGAAACCGATTCCGACTTCATCTCGGCTTTGCTGGAAGAGCAGCATGTCGCGGCCGTGCCCGGCGGCGCCTATGGCATGAGCCCGTACTTCCGCATTTCCTACGCGACCGATACCGAATCGCTCAAGGAAGGCTGCCGGCGTATCGCGAACTTCTGCGAAAGCCTGCGCTGACGCGTCGATATGTCAGGGGGCTTGGCCCTCGGCGGAGAACCAAAGATGCAGCCAGCGGCATTCGTCGACCAAGATCGGAGCAGTATGCCGAACCAATTGTCATAATCCTTCCTGATGCCCCTAAACGAAGATGTTCTTGGTCCTGTAGGATGTCGACGCATAAGCTTTGTGCAAAGAGGGGTATTGCCTTGGTATCGCGCAGTCGAGGACGGCCAGCGATGACCACCAGCGACGATGCGGTGGCGATTTTGGGCGTTGAAGCTCCTCCGGCAGCCCGGCGGCGACCGGGGTGGCGCCTGGCTTTGCCGGTCGGGCTCCTCGCCGTCCCGATGTTGGCATTTCTCACATACTTCTTCTTCTATCCGGCGCTGGGGCTGCTGCTCTCGAGCATCCAGACCCAGGACAGCCGCGGCATCATCGGGCGTCCGTTCACGCTCGCGCACTACGCGCGTCTGATCAACGTCGAGCTCTATGCGCGCGTGCTTTGGACGACGCTGCGGATCAGCATCATCACCTCGGCGCTCGCGACGGTGCTCGCCTATCCGGTAGCGCTGGTGATGGTCAAGAGCCGCCCGATGGTCACGCGGATCATCACGCTGATCGTCATAGCGCCCTTGATCGTCAGCGTCGTCGTTCGTGGATACGGCTGGCAGCTGGTGCTCCAGAACGGCCCGAAGGGCATGCTGAACTGGATCCTGATGACGCTGCACATCGTCGATGCACCGATATCGGTTCTCTACACCGAAGTGGCCGTCGTCATCGGATCGCTGCACGTGTTCTTCCCGATGATGGTGCTGCCGTTGGCGTCGGCGCTCGGCAAGATCGATCCCAATCTCGAAGATGCCGCCCGCATGCTTGGCGCTCCGTGGTGGAGGGTGTTCCTCCGGGTGACGCTGCCGCTGAGCATGCCCGGCTTCGTGGCGGGCTTTACCCTCGTATTCTCGCTCACGGCCGGCTCCTTCGTCATCCCCGCGATCCTGGGCGGTGCCTCGGCGGTGATGCTCGGAAATCTGATCGAGCAGCAGATCTTCGTCGTCTACGACTGGCCGTTCGGCGCTGCGATCGCCGTCGTTCTCGTCGGCCTCGTCCTCGCGGTGAATGGCGTCTCGATGTGGCTTCTGGAAGGCCGGCGTCTCAGGAGGCCCGACTGATGGACGAGCGGTTTTCAGGCTTCGGCGCCTTCATCCTCTACACCATCACCGCCGGCATGATGCTGTTCATCCTGGCGCCGCTGCTCCTCGTCATGGCGGTGTCCGTCTCCGATTCCTATTTCGTGACCTTCCCCCCGCAAGGCTTCACGCTGAAATGGTACGCCAAGGTTCTCCAGGACCGCGACTTCCTCGAGGCGATGAGGCTGAGCATTCTGCTTGCCCTCGGCACGACGGCGGGCTCGCTCCTGTTCGGCGTGCCCGCGGCCTTTGCGCTGGTGCGGGGCAGGTTCTTCGGCCTGGCGGCAATCAAGGGCTTCTTGCTGTCGCCGCTGATTTTTCCGGCGCTGGTCACGGGCCTGGCGCTGCTTCAGGTCCTGACCAAGCTTGGCTCGCAGGATGCGCGGCTCAATCTCCTGATCGGGCACGTGGTCGTGACGTCGCCCTATGTCATCCGCACCGTCGTCACCAGCCTTCAGCTGGTGGATGAGAACCTGGAGGATGCCGCGCGCACCCTCGGCGCAAACCGGCTGACGACCTTCTGGCGGGTGACGTTGCCGCAGATCGCCTCCGGCGTCGCCGCCGGCGGGCTGTTCGCCTTCATGGTGTCCTTCGACAACTACCCGGTCACAATGTGGCTGGCGAACTCCGAATACTCGCCCGTGCCGCTCGTTCTGATGCGGCAATTGGTCAACGTCTTTGACCCTTCCGTGCCTGCAATGTCGACGATCATCATCCTCATGGCGATGGTCGGCGTCCTGTTACTTGAAAAGCTGGTTGGCCTTCGCCGCGCGCTGGCCGCCTGATGTGCATTGGTAGATGGAGATTGGACCCATGAAGCTGACACGTAGGACTCTCATTAAAGCCGGTGCATCTGCGATCGCCTTCCCGACGATCATCAGCCGGGCGTCGGCGCAGGATGCCAAGCAACTGCATGTCGGCGTCTACAATTCGGCGCTCGGCAAGCTTGTCCAGAAAGAGGTCATTCCCAAGTTCGAGGCGGAGTTCAAGTGCCGCGTCTTCACGATCGAAGGCGCGACGCTCTCCAACATCGCCGCCCTTCGCGCGACCCGCGACACGCCGCGCTTCAGCATGATGATGATGGACGACGTCGGCATTCCCCAGGCCAAGCAGGAAGGGCTGATCGACAAGCTCGACGCGAGCAAGATTCCCAATCTTGCGAAGGTCTATCCGCGCTATCTGTTCGAGGAGGGTTATGGCGTCGGCTTCTCGATCTCCAGTGCGGCCATGTTCATCAATCCGCAGGTGACCAAGCCGCTCGAGAGCTACGAGCAGATCTTCGACGCCAAGTATCGCAAGCAGATCCTGCTGAATACGCCCAAGAACACCCAGAGCGTGCTGATGCTCATCGTGGCGACGGCGCTCACGACGGGCAAGCCGCTGAAGGAGGCGCAATACCTGGTCGATAGCGGCTGGGATAAGCTCGCTGCTCTCAAGCCCAATGTCCTGACGATCTACGACAGCGAGGCGCAGGTGCTGCAGGTGGCGCAGGGCCAGGCGACCATCGGCGGCATCGAATATTCGAAGGCGATCTATCCGCACACGGCGAAGGGCATGCCGATCGACATGACGTTCCCCAAGGAAGGCGCGTTCACCGGCATCAACAGCATGACTCTGGTCAAGAATGCGCCTGAGCCGGAGCTCGCTTGTGCCCTGATCAACCGCATTCTGGAGCCCTCGGTGGCCAAGATGCTGTCCGAGCAGACTCTCAGCGCGCCCTCGGTGGGCGGTATCGACTTCAAGCCGGAGACGGCCAAGTTCCTTGCCTATCCCGACACCAAGGCAACCGATCTCGGGTTGTTCACGCCGGACTGGAAGTTCATCGTTCCGCGCCGCGGTCCGTGGCTGGAACGCTACAATCAGGTGTTCACGAGCTAAGGCAGGGTGCCATGAGGTCTTCCGAAGTCAGGCTTGACCGCCTCAGCAAGGAATACAACCGCACCGTCGCGGTCGACGACGTCTCGCTCACGATCGAGCCGGGCCACATGGTTGCGCTGCTCGGTCCGAGCGGATGCGGCAAGACGACCTGCCTGCGCATGATCGCGGGGCTGATTCGCCCGACATCCGGCGACGTCTTCGTGAACGACAAGAGGATGACGGACGTTCCGGTGCATCGCCGCAACGTCGGGATGTTGTTCCAGAATTACGCGCTGTTTCCTCATCTGACCGTCGAGGAGAACATCGTATTCGGTCTCGAGATGCGCGGGATATCCAAGGCCGACGCCGCAAGGAAGGTGGGTGAGGCCCTCAATCTCGTCCAGCTGTCGAGCTTCGGGAAACGCTATCCGGCGCAGCTCTCCGGCGGTCAGCAGCAGCGCGTCGCATTGGGGCGCGCTCTGGTGATCGAGCCGGCGATGCTGCTGCTGGACGAGCCGCTCGGGGCGCTCGACAAGGGACTTCGCGAGAGCATGCAGGTCGAGCTGCGTGCCCTTCAGCGCAGGCTCGGCCTGACGACAGTCATGGTGACCCACGACCAGGACGAAGCCCTGACGATGGCCGACAAGATCGTGGTGATGCGCGATGGCAAGCTCGAGCAGGTCGGCTCGGCGACCGAAATCTACCAGCGCCCGGCCTCGAAATTCGTCGCGCAGTTCATCGGCGCGTCAAATCTGTTTGAGGGCCCCATCGAGCAGCGAAACGGAAGCGGAGCGGTCATTCGTGTATCGCCCGAATTGAGCCTTCAGGTCGATCAGATACCGCCATCGGCGAGCGACGTGATGGTCTCGATCAGGCCGGAAGCGATCCTCGTCGAGCGCGTTGGCCGGAGTCCGACGGAGCAACGTGCCAATAGCGTGACGGCGCGTGTCGACCAGGCCATTTATCGCGGATTCGTCAGTCACTACTACCTCAAGACGCCGAGCGGCGGGCAGATCATCGTGTTCGAGCAGAATCAATCGCAGCAAGCGGGACTTCGATACGCCGTGGGCGAGGAGGTTGTCGCGCGGTGGGAGTCTCCGAGCAATCACGTCATTGCCCGTCACTGAAGCTCGGGACGAGCGCGGCGTCTCGCGGGCAATCGACATCCCTTATACCCGCAGACGAACATCGTCTTGGATCGGCTTCCGCTGCCTGGCTAGATTTGAGGGTGGCGGCGCCACGGGCGTTGGATCAGCGAGGCCCTTTTGTCGATTAATCAGCCCAGCGCCCCCTTCGTCGGCACGATCGAGAAAAGCCCGAAGATCAGCCTGATCGGCACGCTTGCGATGCTGGTCGAGGCGCCGGGTGACTTTGACCTGGTTCAGCAGGGACGCATCTGGGCGCTGGCGGATGCTGTATCAGCCTGGCCCAACGTCCAGGAAGCCGTCATTGGCGTTACCAATGTGATGCTCGTATTCGAGCGGCCGCCCGCGGATATTGGCATGCTCAGCGCTTCGATCGTCGAACTGTGGCATCGTATGCCGAGCCGCAAGGCCGACGGCAAGATCATCGAAATTCCCGTGGTCTATGGCGGGGAGCTCGGCTTTGACCTGCCGGCGGTGGCGAACCGCGCCGGACTGTCCGAGCGCGAGGTCATCAGGATCCACAGCGAGGGCGACTACACCGTCTGCGCCATCGCGAGCTCCCCGGGGTTCGGCTACCTCCACGGTCTCGATCCGCGCATCCACATGCCGCGCAAATCCGTGCCGTCGCTCAACATGCGGGCGGGTTCGGTGACCATCGGCGGGATGCAGACCGGCGTCGCGGTGCTGACAAGTCCGAATGGGTGGAATGCCATCGGATGGGCCTCGGTCGCGATGTTCGACCCGCAGTCCGAGCAGCCCTCGCTCATGCTTCCGGGTGACCGTGTCAGATTCAGGATCGATCGGATCGAGCTGTGATCGAGATACTGACCAGTCCCGCCTTCAACACCATCCAGGATCTTGGCCGCCGCGGCGCGCGCCGTTTCGGCGTGAGCACATCGGGCGCCATGGATCCCGTCGCGCTCGCGGCCGGCAATGCGCTGCTCGGCAATGACGACGGTGCGGCCGGCATCGAGATCCAGACCTTTCCGTTCCGCCTGCGCTTTTCGGCCGACACCGCGTTTGCGCTCACCGGCGCCGATCACGAGTCCACGCTGGCCGGATCAGCCGTGCGGCCGTGGTGGTGCACGCGGGCGAAGGCGGGCGACATTCTCGCGATCGCCGTGCCGAGGCGCGGGGCGCGCGTCTACGCGACGTTCGGCGGTGGCATCGATGTTCCGCGCGTGCTGGGCTCGCGCAGCACGCATCTGCGCGCCGGGTTCGGCGGGTTCGAGGGGCGCACCTTGGAGGCGGGCGACGTCGTGCCGATCGGGAGTTCGCCGCGCAATGCTGACGGCCGCTTCGATTTCGGCGTCGTGCCGCCGGATGTGGCGATCACGCGTTCCGGCCCGGCGGATGATCGTGTGCTGCGGATACGCGTCATGCGGGCCGGCGAGTATGATCTGTTTTCGGAGGCGATGCAGGCGACGTTCTGGTCCACGACATGGAAGATCAGCGCCCGGAGCGACCGGGGTGGATACCGCCTCACCGGAGACAAGCTGACATTGGACGCGCCCGTCGAGATGCGCTCGCATGGCGTGGTGGCTGGTGTCGTGCAGGTGCCGCCGGCCGGCGAGCCGATCATCCAGATGAGCGACGCCAATACGGCAGGCGGCTATCCGAAGATGGCGGCCGTGATTCAGGCCGATCTCTGGCGTCTGGGCCAGGCGGCGCCGGGAACGCTCATTGCCTTCAGCGAGGTCAGCTACCAGGAGGCCGTTGCGGCCATGGCTCCCGTCAACGACTACCTCGCGAAGTTGCGTGCGACTGCGGATCTCTATCGAGCGCTTTGAGTGAACGTCAACAAGAACAAGAGCAGGGTGCGAACATGAAAATCGGCATCAATTCGGACATGGGCGAAGGTTTCGGCAATTATCGCATCTGCGACGACGAGGCGCTGATGGGCATCATCTCGTCCGCCAACGTGGCATGCGGCTTCCACGCCGGCGATCCCATCATCATGGATCGCATGGTCCGGCTGGCAAAGCAGAAGGGGGTCGAGGTCGGCGCCCACCCGGGTCTGCCGGATCTGCTCGGATTTGGCCGCCGCGTGATCCAGATGGACGCCGCCGAGCTCGAGAAGCACATGGTCTATCAGATCGGCGCGTTGCAGGCGATCGCGGCCAATGCCGGCCACCGCGTGACCCATGTCAGCTTCCATGCTGCGATGGGCAACATGGTCAATGCGGACCCCGACATGGCCGATGTCGTCGCCCGCGCGATTGCGACCATCAATCGCGATTTCATCGTGTTCTCGCAGCCTGATGCCGAGATCGTGCGCGCCGCGCGCAAGGTAGGCCTGCGCATCCTGACTCTGTTCCTGGCTGATCGCGCCTATGACGAGAACGGCCATCTGGTGTCCCGCAAGCTTCCCAACTCGGTCATCACCTCGACTGAAGCCGTGGCCGAGCGGGTCAAGCGCTTTCTCGACAGCGGAACGGTGCAGACCATCGAAGGCAAGTCGATCAAGGTCGAGGCGCGCTCGATCCTGATCCACAGCGACACGCCTGGATCGGTCAATCTCGCCGGCACGGTGCGCCGCGTGATCGAGCAGGGCGGCGGCGAAGTCACGCCCGCGACCGTCTTGCTCAATTGATCGGGCCGCTCCCGGCGCGCGGGCAGATGCGCACGATCGGTGTGCCATAGCCGACGGTCGCGCCGGGCTCCGCGATCACGGCATCGACGGTGCCGGCGGCCGGTGCAACGATGGGCGCGTACAGCAACCCGATTTTGACCAGGCCGACGATCGCGCCGGCCTCGATGCGCTGGCCGGGCGCGACGAACGGCTTGTCCCGCCAGGGATGGGCCGCAAGGAAATGTCCTGCGACATCCGCTTTCGCGATGACGGAATGGTCTGTGGCAGAGGCGGCTGCCGCGGCAAGCGTCGCAGATGCAGCCATCCGGGCGCCGGTGTCCACGACGAGCTTCAGGGACTGGCCGGGCTCCTCGATCTCGATCGTGTCGACGCCGGCCCTTTCGAGGATCTGCGCCAGACGCTCGATATCGGTCAGCTTGATCGGCATGTTCTGCTCTCCTCGACAAGGCGCACGCTGGTCCTGAGCCGATCCAGATAGGCGGACATCTCGGCCTCGGCTGCAAGTGCATCGGCGTAAGCGGTCTGCTCGAACCGCAGCATTCCGCCGAGCCGCGCCTGTCCGACGCGCCACAGGTCGGCCCGGATCACGGTCGCGATCTTCGGATAGCCGCCAGATGTCTGCGCATCGCGCATCTGGATGATGGGCTGTCCGTTGGGCGGAATCTGGATGACGCCGGGGACGATGCCGTGCGAGCGTTTCTCGATCGGCGCTGTCGGCTTCACGGCAGGTCCTTGCAGGCGGTAGCCGTAGCGGTTGCTTTGGGGCGTGATCTTCCAGCTGCTGGACCAGAAGCGCTCCTGCGTGGCGGCATCGAACCCGTCATATTCCCCGGCGATCACGACCCTGACGACGGTCTCGTCCGCGGCAGCGTTCGGCTGCGCCAGCGTGATCTCGGCCGGTTCGACCCCGAGCTCGCCGATGGTCGCGGTGGGGGTGGCACAGGGCAGAATGTCGCCGGGCTGGAGCGGCCGTCCGTGCCAGCCGCCGAACTCGCCGCGAAACTGCGTGCTGCGCGAGCCCAGCACCATCGGCACCTCGATGCCACCGCCGACGGTCAGATAGAGTCGTGCGCCGCGGGGCATCGCCTTGATGTTCAGAATATCTCCGGCATGGGCGTGCGACCGCCACCATGGCGGGATTGCGCGTCCTGCGATCTCGGCCTCGACACCGGCGCCGGTGAGCGCAAAGGCCATGTCCCGGCCGAAACGAAGGCGGAACGGCATCATCGGGATTTCGATGCCGGCAGCGTTCTCTTCGTTGCCGAGAAGGATGTTGCCGGCGCGCAAGGCAACGTCGTCCATTGCACCCGATGTGCCGACCCCGAAGCGATACTGGTCGAAACGGCCGAGATCCTGGACGCTGGCGGGTCCCGTGACTGACAGGATCTCGATCACCGGATCACCTGCTTGATCTCGAAGCGGATCGTATCGCCCGGCGCGAGCGCGGCCGGCGTCGGCCAGGTCGGATCGAAGAACGTCCAGCTCGTATGCCCGATGGCGTGCCAGCCGCTCGGCCCGGGCGATGCGGAGACGCCGGTCTGCGATCCGCCGATGGAGACCGAGCCGCCTGCGGAACGCTGTAGCGGCGTCTGCCGCCGCGGCATGGTGATGCGCGCGTCCATGCCGCCGAGGTAGCAGTAGCCGGGATGGCTGCCGAGTGCGAACACCGTGTACAGCGGCGCGGCATGGATCGAAACGACGTCGTCGACGGACAGGCCGCAGTGATCGGCAACGGACTGGAGCGACGATCCGATCTCTCCGCCGTAGGTGACCGGCAGCCTGATCTCGCGACCGCCAATCGCGAGGCCTTCCGCCGCGTCCCAGCCGTCGTTGAGGGCGGCGATCAGGTCGTCCAGCTCGCGGGGAGGGGTCTCGAAGGTCAGCATCAGGTTGGTGATGCCGGGAATGGCCTCGCGGATTCCTGGCCATTTCGACGCGGTGGCCGCCAGCGACCAGATGCGCCGCTGATGCGGCAGGTCGAACGCTCCGGGCGCCTCGAACAGGAGGGCTGATGTCCCGAGCAGGCTGATCCGCGGCCGGTCCGGCTTCGTCATTGCGCGGCCACCCGCGCATTCATCCAGTGCTCGAGATGATGGATGTCGTAGCCGCCACGGCAGAACGCAGGATCGGCGAGGATCGCCTGATGCAGCGGCACGTTGGTTCGGACGCCTTCGGCGCGCAACTCGGACAAGGCGACGCGCGCGCGTGCCAGGGCCTCGTCACGGGTGCCGCCATGGGCGATCAGCTTGCCGATCAGCGAGTCGTAGTGACGGGGAACGGAGGCGCCGGCAGTGATGTGCGAATCGACGCGGATGCCGATGCCGCCTGGCACGTCCCAGCGCGTCACCGTGCCCGGCGAGGGCGCGAAGGTGGTGGGATCTTCGGCGTTGATGCGGAATTCGACCGCATGGCCGACACGCGCGATGTCGCCTTGCGCGATCCCCAGCGGCTCGCCCCGCGCGATGCGGATCTGCTCCTTGACGATGTCGATCCCCGTCGTCATCTCGGTGACGGGATGCTCGACCTGGACGCGCGTGTTCATCTCGATGAAGAAGAACTGCCCGTCCTCGTAGAGGAATTCGAAAGTGCCGGCGCCGCGATAGCCGATCCGGCGGCAGGCTTCGACGCAGCTTGCGCCCACCCGTTCGATCAGCGCGCGATCGATGCCGGGCGCGGGAGCTTCCTCGACGACCTTCTGGTTCCTGCGCTGGAGCGAGCAGTCGCGGTCGCCGAGCCAGAGGTGATTGTCGTGCTGATCGGACAGCACCTGAATCTCGATATGGCGCGGCTTTTCGAGGAATTTCTCGATATAGACCGCAGCGTTCCCAAAGGCCTTGCTGGCTTCGGCGCGGGTCAGCGCCAGCGCCTCGTCCAGCGCGTGCTCGTTGCGGACGATCCGCATGCCGCGCCCGCCGCCGCCACCGGCGGCCTTGATGATGACAGGATATCCGATGTCCCGCGCAATCGCGCGCACCTCGGCCGGATCATCCGGCAGGGCACTGTCCGGTCCGGGTACGCAAGGGACGCCCGCCATCCGCATCGCGCGCTTGGCGGCGACCTTGTCGCCCATGGTCCGGATGCAGTCGGCGGGCGGGCCGATGAAGGTGAGACCGGCGCGCGCGACCCGTTCGGCGAACTCCGCGCTCTCCGAGAGGAATCCGTAACCAGGGTGAATTGCCTGGGCGCCGCTGACCTCGGCCGCGAGCAGGATCGCTGCCACGTTGAGATAAGTGCTGCTCGCCGGCGCCGGTCCGATGCAGAGCGCCTGATCTGCGAGCGCAACGTAGCGCGCGTCGCGGTCCGCCTCCGAGTGAATGACGACCGTCTTGAGACCCATCGCCCGACAGGCGCGCTGGATGCGAAGCGCGATCTCGCCGCGATTGGCGATCAGGACCTTGTCGAACATCAGGATGAACCTGCAGGATCGATTCGGAACAGGGGCTGCCCTGCTTCGATCTCGTCACCGTTCTCCGCGAGGATCGCAAGCACGACACCGGGTGCCTCGGCGGCGATGTCGATGAAGGTCTTCATCGCCTCGATGATGCAGATCTTCTGCCCCGCCTCGATCCGTGCGCCGACCTCGACCAGCGGCGGCTCGTCCGGCGCCGCGGCCCGGTAGAACACGCCGTGCATCGGCGCCGGCACGACAATGTCGGCGGTCGCGTCGGGACGAGGGCTCTCTTGGCGATCAAGAGCGGGAGCCTCAACGCTGCTCTCGCTTGCGGGGTGTGCCGGGACCGGTGAGGCTCCCGCAGAGGCGCGCTTGAGGATGCGAATGCGGGTCCCGTCCTGCGTGAGGTCCAGCTCCGCGATGGAGGAGCGTGCAACCAGATCCACGAGTTGTTCGATTTTGGGGAGGTCCACAGTCACGCTCCGCGTTGACGGCCTGTCGAGTTCGGGGCGTTCATGCCTCACTCTGCCGGCGGCCGGCTCTTCTGTGCGAAATTGAGGCCGCCGACGACCTGCTGGGTCGGCAGCACTTCCATGAAGGCGACATTCATGCGCGCCGGCGATCCAACCGCGAAGGCGATCGAATTGGCGATGTCCTCGGGCTGGAGTGCATCGTAATCGTCGAAGAAGCGGCGCTTGGCTTCGGCCAGATCACCCAGCAGCCGTCCGAACACTTCCGTCTCGACCCGGGCCGGCGATATCTCGGTGACGCGAACCCTGGTTCCGTAGAGGTCAACGCGCAATTGCTGCGACAGCGAGTGAATGCCCGCTTTGGTGGCATGATACACGGTGTTTCCGCCACCGAATGCGTAATGGCCGGCGATGGAGGAGATGTTGACGACATGGCCGCGGTCGCGGCGGGCCATGCCCGGCACGACGAGCCGGGTCAGATGCAGGACCGCGCGCAGATTGACGTCGATGAGCGCATCGACATCCTCCGGCGTCGTGTCCAGGATATTGCCGCGCCGGGACTGGCCGGCGTTGTTGACCAGGACGTCGAACTCGGCCGATGTCGCCAGGGCGGCAAGCGCGTCGAGGTCGCTGATGTCGACGGCGCATGGTCGACAGCCGGTCTCCGCGGACAAGGCGCTCAGGCGAGTGGCATCGCGGGCCACGGCGTAAACTTCGAGCCCTTCCGCACTCAGGCGGCGAACCGTCGCAGCCCCGATCCCCGAGGATGCGCCCGTCACCAGGGCCGTTCGATAGTCCGAAAATCCCATCCGTGAGGGCTCCTCTGCTACCGTCCAACCCCGAATGGCGTCGGCTGTAACGCGAGCGGCGGACGAGTGCAGCACTACCTATAGGCCCCTCAGGTTCCAGGTGGTAAGAACAATTCCTTCTGATCCCATAGCTTCAGCCTATTGCTGCTGCATCGCTCCCTGTCTGGATATCCGGAGGCGCCGTATTGGATACGAAACGTTTGGAGGCCTTCATCAAGGTCGTGGATCTCGGCAGCATGACGAGCGCGGCGAAGGTGCTGAATGTCGCGCAGCCGGCCCTGAGCCAGCACATTGCGAGCCTGGAGGCGGAATTCAAGTGCAAGCTGCTCGATCGCAGCGCCCGCGGGGTCAAGCCCACCGAGGCCGGACGAATCCTCTATCGCTATGCCAAGTCGATCCAGCGGCAGATCGAAGAGGCGAGGCGCACCATTCTGGACAACAAGCCGGAGTTGACCGGCAACGTCACGATCGGCCTGGCCCCGCTGAGCTCGGCGGCATTGCTCGCGACCCCGCTGTTGATGCAGGTGCGTGAACGCTATCCCGGCATCGTGCCGCACATTTACGACAGCTCCGGGGTCATGCTCAGCGAAATGATGCTGAAGGGGAGCATGGATATGGCCGTCCTCTACGGCGATCGCCCGGTGACCGGTCTCGATTACAAGCCGCTGATGCGCGAGTATTTCTATCTTGTCGCACCCCGCAGCATGTATTCGGAGCAGACGCCTCCGGAGGAGGTTTCGGCGGAGGAGGTCGCACGATTCGACCTGCTTCTTCCATATCGGGAATCCTTCCTGCGACAGACGGTCGAGCGGGTCTGCGCCGAGGTGGGACTGCGCCCGCGCATCGTCGCCGAGATCCATTCCCAATCGACCCTGTCTTCGGCGATTGCGGCCGGAGTGGGTGCTGCCGTGCTCCCCATCTCCATCGCAAAGGCATTACCGAACCTGGATGAACTCTGCATTCGGCGGATCAATGCGCCGTCGGCCTCGCAGCAGATGTCGCTCTGCATTTCCGATAACGCTGCCTTGTCCGACGCCGCATTCGCTGTCTACAAGATATTGCTCGAGATCATCGTCAAGACCTGGGGGCAGTTCGATATCCCTCCCGGCGCGGTTACCATCGCAGAGGGGCCCCCAACATCGCCTCTGGAGGGTCAGAAGAACGAGCCATAACGAAACGCGATGTGGCAATCCTAAAATCTGAAATTCTCCGATGTGAGACGGTCGACTATCTGAGGTGAAGCGCAGATTGCGGACCCTCGGAGGGACCATGGTTCACGTCGTCAGAACATTCGATCGGCCTGGTGCAGACCTCATCGAACGCATCAAGCAGTTTCCTCCGTCCACCCTGCACGAGGCGCAGGGGCGATCGGGTGCGCTGACCTCCCGCATCAAGCCGATCTATTCCGGGATGCGCGCCTGCGGACCGGCGCTGACGGTGAGCTGCCATCCGGCCGACAACATGATGCTGATCACGGCGATTTCGCTGGCCAAGCCGGGCGACGTGCTCGTGGTGAGCGCGGGCGATCACCCCGAGCAGGGCGGTTTCGGCGAGGTGCTGGCGACGGCCTGCGTCGCCAAGGGTATCGTCGGCCTGGTCACGGATGCCGGCGTTCGCGACGGACTGGCTGTGCGCGCCACCGGCTTCAACGTCTTCTCCTACGGCCTCTGCATGAAGGGCACCGTCAAGGAGACCCTCGGCACCATCAACCAGCCGATCGTCATTGGCGGCATCGCCGTCCGTCCCGGCGACATCGTGAGCGCCGATGACGACGGCGTCGTGATCGTGCCGAAGGAGAACATCGCCGACGTCTGCGTGAAGTCCGCGGCGCGCGAGGACAAGGAAGCCGGCGTGATGAAGGCGCTCAAGGCCGGCGGGGACATCCTCGAGCTCTCCGGTATCGGCAAGGTGCTGGAATCCAAGGGCTGCACCTTCGCCTGAGCGGCAGGCGCAGCAAGCGAGCAATAACAGGAAAACCAGTGGCAGCCATTCTCGGCTCGGGCGAGCATCGCTACCGCTTCGTCGACAATTGGGCGAAGCTGCCGGATGGCTGGCAGCTCACCGACGTTGCCTCGGTCGCGGTCGACAGCCGCGACCGCATCTACGTCTTCAACCGCGGCGCCCATCCGATGGTGGTGCTCGACCGCGACGGCAATTTCCTGCGCAGCTGGGGCGAGGGGGTGTTCTCCCGCGCCCACGGCCTTTCCATCGATGCCGATGACAATCTCTTTTGCACCGACGACGGCGACCACACCGTGCGCAAGTGCACGACCGACGGCAAGGTGCTGCTGACGATCGGCGTCCCCGAAAAGCCATCGCCGTTCATGAGCGGCGATCCCTTCCATCGCTGCACCCACACCGCGCTGTCACCGAAGGGCGAGATCTACGTCTCCGACGGCTACGGCAACGCCCGCATCCACAAGTTCACACCGGATGGCAGGCTGATCAGGAGCTGGGGCGCGCCCGGCACCGACCCCGGCCAGTTCAACACCGTGCACAACATCGTCACCGACGCCGACGGCTGGGTCTATGTCGCCGACCGCGAGAACCATCGCGTGCAGGTGTTCGACGGCAACGGCAAATATGAGACGCAGTGGAACAATCTGCACCGGCCGTGCGCGCTGTGCTGCTGCGGTGGGGCTAAGAACCCGACCTTCGTGATCGGCGAGCTCGGCCCCGCCATGCCGGTCAACCGCAAGGTGCCCAATCTCGGCCCGCGGCTGTCGATCGTGGACGCCAAGGGCAAGCGCATCGCGCGGCTCGGCGGCGAGGATGGTCCCGGTCTTGCGAGCGGCAAATTCCTCGCGCCGCATGGCATCGCGCTGGATTCCAGGGGCGACATGTATGTCGGTGAGGTCGGCGTCACCGACTGGAAGACGAATTTTCCGGACGAGGACATGCCGGCCGTGGTCCGCACAACGCGCTGTTTGCAGAAACTGGAGCGCGTAGTGGAAGAACCTCGCTAGAGGCGAACGTTGACGGCCTGACGGTGCTAGGTGAGTACCGTCTCGAGATCGGAATAGATGACGTCGGCCGTGCGCTGATAGTGCTGCTGGAGCAGCGCGACGGCGTCGTCGGTCTTGCGGTCCAGCACCGCCTGAAGGATCTGCGCGTGCTCGGCGCCGACCTTCCGGATCGGATAGGCCTTTGCGATCGACATCATGCGATAGCGATAGAGCCGGTCGGCGAGCTGCTCGCAGAAGCCAAGCAGCGGGCGCGAGCCGCATAGCCCGATCAGCGTCGCATGGAAGGCGCGGTGCGCTTTCTCCCAGTCCGGATTGTCCTCGAACTTTTCGGGGTCGAGCGAGCGCGGGGTGCGGTCGAGCCTGTGATGCGTGACCAGGAGGGCTTCCTCCCAGTCTTGCGTCGCGTTCTGCATGGACTCGCGCAGCGCGAGGCCCTCGACCCAGCAGCGCGTCTTGGTCAGCTCCTGGAGTTCGTCCTTGCTGACCGGCTTCACGTAGAAGCCGCGCTGCTCCATGCCGATGACGAACTCCTCCGTGGTCAGACGGTTGAGCGCCTCGCGCAGCGGCGTCTGCCCGACATTGTAGTGCTCCATCAGGAAGCGCGACTGGAGCTTGCGCCCGGGCGCGAGGCGCGTGGTCAGGATGTCGGCCTTGAGGCGGGCATAGATGGTCGTCGCCAGCGTTGCCGGCGCCTCCATCTTCGGGCTCGACAGGTCAGAGCTCATGAGAGTCCCACTGATTCATCGGCATTTTTTGTACATCAGCCGGCCGTCGACCGATAATTTATAAATTTATGCTTTACGGTCGATTTTATATATATTACTCCTTCGCCAACAACAACAGGTTCGGTCGCGACCAGGCAGCTCCAGTCCGCGGCCACTGACGAGGAAGCCCGATGTCCAATTTCCCGGTGGCCTCTCTGCGCAGTGTCGAGCTCACGACGCCGCAGCTCGGTGCCTCGGCCGATTTCTACGCAAAGGTCTGGGGACTCGATTTCGTCGCGAACGCCGATGGCACGATCTATCTCGCGGCGACGGGATCCGACTTCCACGTTCTCGAGCTCACGCAAGGCGAGCGGGCGGCGCTGCGCAAGGTGAGCTTTCGCGTGCGTTCGCGCGAGGATCTCGACCGCCTGTTTGCCCGCGCGCGCGAAGCGGCCTGCGAAGTCATCACGCCGCCCGGCCCGTCGCAGACACCGTCAGGCGGCGTGCATTTCGTGATCCGGGAGCCGCAGGGCTGCTGCATGGAGTTCGTCCATGGCGATCGCACCAAGACGGCGCGCGTCGCGGCCGACCGCCCCGAGCGGCTCGCGCATGTCAACATCAACAGCGCCGACATCGAACAGCTCTCGAGCTTCTATCAGCAGGTTCTCGGCTTCCGCCAGACTGACCGCTCGAAGCTGATGGCGTTTCTGTGCTGCAACAGCGACCACCACGCTGCCGTTCTCGCGGAGGCGAAGGTCAACGGCCTCAACCATGTCGCCTTCCTGATGCCGGACCTGGAGTCGGTGATGCGCGGCTCCGGCCGCATGATCGATCACGGCTTCCCGATCGGCTGGGGCGTCGGCCGGCATGGGCCCGGCGACAATGTGTTCGCCTACTTCGTCGATCCGACCGGTGTCGTCATCGAATACACCGCCGAAGTCTTGCAGGTTGATGACAGCTATCGCGCGAAGGGACCGGCCGAATGGGTCTGGCCGCCGGGACGCACCGATCAATGGGGCATCGCGCCGCCCAAGAGCGAGGCCTGCAAGGCGGCACAGCTCGCCGTGCTGTTCGACGCAGGCGGGCACGCATGACGATGTCTTCAGCAGTCACCGGCCATGACGTGCTCGTCGTCGGCTTCGGACCGACCGGCGCGGTCGCGAGCGGCCTGCTCGGCCGGCTTGGCCATCGCACGCTGGTCGTCGACCGGCTCGCCGGTATCTACGACAAGCCGCGCGCGATCGCGCTCGATCACGAGATCTTTCGCCACTTCGACAACATGGGTGTGGCCGAGGCAATCTCGCCTCACGTCGAGCCTTTCACGGCTTCCGAACATTTTGGCGCTGACGGCCAGTTGATCCGTCGCATCGACATGGTCGCAAAACCCTACCCGCTCGGCTACACGCCGAGCATGGTGTTCAGCCAGCCGCCGGTCGAGGCCGAGCTGCGCCGTCACGCTTTGAGCTTTGATTGCGTGCGTGCCGCGCTCGGCGTCGAACTGGTCGATCTCGTGCAGCGGCCCGAGCACGTCGAGGCGACGCTGCGGGATGCCGACGGACAGTTGCGATCGGTGACGGCGCGCTATGTGCTCGGCTGTGACGGCGCGTCCAGCACGGTGCGGCAGATCGCCGGCATCGCGCTGGAAGACCTGATCTTCGACGAGCCGTGGCTCGTGGTCGACGTGCGCGTCAATCCCGGCGCGATCGCAAGGCTGCCCCAAAGCTCGGCGCAGTTCTGCAACCCGGCGCGGCCCGTGAGCTTTCTGATCGGCCCGAACAACCATCGCCGCTGGGAGATCATGCTGCTGCCGGGCGAAGACCCGCGGGCGATGGAGCGGCCCGAGAACGTGTGGTCGTTGCTGGCGCCGTGGCTCGCGCCTGCGGATGGCGAGCTGTGGCGCGCGGCATCCTATCGCTTCCACGCCCTGGTCGCTGCCGACTGGCGCAATGGCCGCGTCCTCATCGCCGGCGATGCCGCGCATCAGCAGCCGCCCTTCATCGGCCAGGGCATGTGCCAGGGCCTGCGCGATGCGACCAATCTCGTCTGGAAGCTCGATCGCGTGCTGAAGGGCACTTCGCCCGACGGCCTGCTCGACAGCTACACCGCCGAGCGCAAGCAGCATGTCATCGAGCTGACCGGCAAGATCAAGGCGATCGGCCAGTCGATCTGCGAGCGCGACCCGGCCGCCGCTCGACGGCGCGATGCGCAGATTCTCTCCGAGGGCGGCGGTAAGCCGCTTGTGCTGACGCGGCAGGAGATCATCCCGCCGCTGCGCGCAGGCTTTCTTTCGGAGCAGGACGGCGCGGCACGCGGCAGCCTGTTTCCGCAGCCGCGCATCGCCAGTGACGGCGGGCCTCGGCTGCTCGATCAGATGACCGACCCGGGCCTGCGCGTCTTCATCGACGGCCGGCGCAGCGACGCATCGTCGCTCGCCGCGCTCTGCGCCGCGCACCCGGACCTGCCCGCGACGGCCGTCGCACCCGCCGGCGCCGACAAGCCCGGCACTCTGGAAGAAATCGACGGCGTGCTGGCCGGCTGGTTCGACCGTCACGGCGTCGTCGCCGCGATCGTGCGCCCGGATCACTACGTGTTCGGGACGGCGCGCAGTGCGTCCGAACTCAGCCGGCTCTTGCACGACATCAGCTCACGCCTGCGCGGCAACCACAACCCGATCTGAAAATGGAGAAGACAGCATGAAGCTCGCAACCGTTGCGATCGACGGACGGACGACCTGGGGCCTCGTCGAGGGCGACAACTTTTTCGATGTCGGGACCGTTCTCGCGTCACGCTATGCCGATCTCCGGGCGGCCATCGCGGGCGCCCTCGCGGACGTTGCGGAGGCCAGGTCGAAGGCTGCGGCCACGCCGCTTGCGAAGCTCACCTGGCTGCCGGTCGTTCCGAACCCCGACAAGATCCTCTGCGTCGGGCTGAACTACGAGACGCACCGCAAGGAGACCGGCCGCACCGAGGTCGAGCACCCCACGATTTTCGCACGTTATGCCAACAGCCAGACCGGGCATCTCAAGCCGATCATCCGGCCGCGCGTCTCGACCGATCTCGACTTCGAAGGCGAGCTCGCCGTCATCATCGGCAAGGCCGGACGCTACATCTCCCGCAGCGAGGCGATGGGCCATGTTGCCGGCTATGCCTGCTACAACGACGGCAGCGTCCGCGACTTCCAGCGTCACACCCATCAGTTCACGCCCGGCAAGAATTTTCCGGACACCGGCGCGTTCGGCCCGTGGATGATGACGCCGGACGAGCTCGGCGAACTCGCCGAGCTGAAGCTCACGACCCGCCTCAACGCAGAGGTCGTGCAGGAAGCGCGGATCAAACAGATGATCTTCGATATCCCGCGCCAGATCGAATATTGCTCGACCTTCACGCGGCTCGAACCCGGCGACGTCATCGTCAGCGGCACGCCGGGCGGCGTCGGCTCGAGGCGCAATCCGCCGCTGTGGATGAAGCCGGGCGACGTCGTCGAGGTCGAGGTCGAGCGGCTTGGCGTGCTGCGCAATCCGATCGTGGACGAGGCGCGGTGAACGGTCCATCCGACGGAAGCTGCCGGCAACGGCGGCGGCGAAGCTCATCCGGCTTCGTCCGCACGCCGGCATGCCGCTGATTGAAGACAATACAAACAAGACCAGCGAGGGGAAACGTCATGAGCAACAGTGCAGATGTCATGGTCGGCGCGAACGGAGCCGCAGCGGCGGCTCCAATTACGCCCGCGTTCCGCAAGCTCGTGATTGCCTCCTCGCTGGGCTCGGTGATCGAGCACTACGACTTCTTCATCTATGCCTTCACCGCGCCCGTGGTATTCGACCGCTTCTTCTTCCCCAGGATGGATTCGACGGCGAGCATGCTGGCGGTCTACGCGACCTTCGCCGTCGGCTTCGTCGCCCGCCCGCTCGGCGGCATGGTGTTCGGCCATTACGGCGACCGGCTCGGCCGCAAGGCGATGCTGACGATCACTTTCATGCTGATGGGCATCGCGAGCTTCCTGATCGGCTGTCTGCCGAGCTATGACGCGATCGGGCTGCTTGCGCCGATCGCGCTGGTGGCGCTGCGCTTCGCCCAGGGCTTTGCCTTCGGCGGCGAATACATGAACGCGGTATCGCTGACGCTGGAAAACGCGCCCTCGGCAAGGCGCGGCTTCTTCGCCTCCTTCGTCAACGCCTCCGGTCCGATCGGCGTGATCCTGGCCTCGGGCTTCATCGCTCTTCTCGGCTTCGTCTCGACGCCGCAGGATTTTGCGCAATGGATCTGGCGCGTGCCCTTCGTCCTCAGCCTCGTGCTGGTGGTGCTCGGCACCTACATCCGCCTCCAGGTCGATGAATCCATGCTGTTCAAGGCGGTGCAGGCCTCCGCCGCGCGGCCAAAGGCGCCGCTGCTCGACGTGCTGCGCTCGTGGAAGACATCGGTGTTGTTCGGCTGCCTCGCCAACATGGTGCACAGCACCTTCCAGTACATGAGCACGGTATTCGTGCTCGGCTATGCCGTGAAGACGCTGGGCATGGCGCAGTCCACCGTCACCTTCGGCACCATGGTGGCCAACGTGCTGGAGATGTGCATGGTACCGCTGATCGCGAGCTATTCGGATCGCTTCGGCCGGCGCCCGTTCATCGCCCTTGGCATCCTCCTTGCCGCAGCCTGGTACCCGATCTACTTCCAGCTCGTCGCGACCAAGGATCCGACGCTGCTGATCCTGGGCCTCGTCGTCTCGATCGGGATCATCCACGCGCTGATGTTCGCGCCCGAAGCCGCCTTCACCGCAGAGCTGTTTCCGACCGGGATCCGGGTCAGCGGCTCATCGCTCGGCAAGCAGCTCGGCATCATCCTGGGCGGCGGCATCGCGCCGCTGGTCGGCACCGCCTTGATGGGAGCCGGCGGCAGCTTCACGTCTGTCATTCTGTATTTTGAGGTGATTGCGGTCTGCGCCTTCATCGGCATTCTGCTGGCCCCGGAGAGCATGAAACGCGCCTTGTAAAGTCAATGGCGAGGCGTCGGCCCCGTCTGCTGGTAGCGATGCATCGGTGCGATCTCGAAACAGACGTTTGGCGGTCATTTCTCCGAGCCAGGGCGCGCGGTTTGGATCACGACGTCGTGGTTCAAGCCGCCGCCTGCAGCGACCGCCGCGCAGTTCGGCCACGTTCTGCAACATATCTCAATATCTTCGCCAAAGTTTGACCAGCGGACCTCGGGTAGGATCGATTCAAACGCTGGAATCGGAGACCGCCGCGATGTCCCTAAAATTATCCGTGACGCAAAGGGGCCTTGGTGCCGCCTGCCTCGTGCTGGCGGCCGTGATCTCATCCCCTGCGGGAGCGACTCTGGACGCCCTGGCCGGCTCGTGGTCCGGCATGGGCTCGATGAAGCCCGCCGACGGTCCGCGCGAGAGGGTACGCTGCAAGGTTGCCTACAATGTCACGAAGCCCGGCCGCTCGCTGACGCTGGAGCTGCGGTGCGCAAGCGAGGCCTACAGGATGATCCTGTCCGCCAACATCGAGCAGAACGGAACGGATTTCTCGGGCAACTGGTTCGAGAGCGAATACCGCCAGGGCGGCAAGATTCACGGAACCAGCGCGGAGGACGGGCTGATCGAAGCCAGAATCGAAGGCAACACCGTCGCGGCCCTGGTGACGATCCGGACCAAGGGCAATCGTCAGTCCTTCGTCATGGATGCCCCCGGCGCCTGGGTCTCGCAAGTCGCCATCGAGCTGAACAAGGACATGAAGTGACGGGCAGACGGTCAGTTGCCGGGCAATGACACGAAAGGCGGTCCATGCTGCGTTCGGCAGCGAGACGGCATGGCTGCAATCGTTTGTTACACAAGTGAACACGCCGCTCATCAGCCGGAACCTGTGAGGCGTTATGTTGCTGCTCGACCAATTCAGCAATCGATGTGATGTCGAGACGACTGCCTCATATTCTTTTCGTTTCCGGTTCTCCAGCGGATCGACGGACGATCAGCGCCTGTCTTGCGGCTCATCAGTTCGCAACGACGGCCATCGGCCGGGGACGCAACGCGCTCCACGAACTCGAGACGAATACGGTCGACGCGGTCGTTCTGGACGTTGCCAATGACGACGGGAGTGGGCTCGAAGCCTGCCGCAGATTGCGGGAGAAGGGCGTCCTTGTCCCTATCATCCTTTTCACAGGCAGTGGCGATCCCATCGATCGCGTCATCGGGCTCGAGCTCGGCGCGGATGATTGCATCGAAAAACCGGTAGACGAGAAGGAGCTCGTGGCCCGCATCAGGGCGAGGTTGCGGATCATCGACCGCGGTCATCAAGCTGCTGATACCTATTCGTTTGCAGGACTGCGGCTGAACGTCAAGGAAAGACGTGTGACGAGACCCAACGGCTCATCACTCCGGCTTACGTCGGCCGAGTTCGATTTGCTGGCTGCGTTCGTTGCGCGGGCCGGCCGGAAGTTGTCGCGATCGCAATTGCTCGATCTCATGGATCGGCGAACGACAGACGACGCGGCGAGATCAATCGACGTGCTGGTCAGCCGGTTGCGCCGGAAGCTGCTTGCAGAGACCGATGGCGGCCTCATCAGCACGATCCGCAACGGAGGGTATCAGTTCACGTCCGACGTCAACTCCATCCGTGGCGCCAACGCCGGCGCCTGACGATGTCTGCGGGTCAGCACCGGCGAACGGCCGATGGCCGCGAGTTCGGTTTGGGCAGCAGAATCGTCACGGTAAATCCTGTGCTACGGTCGGTCTTGAACCCGATGGATCCGCCATGGCTCAGGACGACGTCGCGCACGATCGCGAGGCCCAATCCGGTGCCGGGAATCTTGGCGCTTCTGGCCTGATCCAGCCGTCGAAAAGGTGCCATCGCCTCGTCGGTCCTGTCGTCGGGTATGCCGGGCCCGTCGTCGCTGATGCCGACCTCGATGTGCTGGCCGCCTGCCGTCAGTTTCACCCGCGCGACCGCGCCGTACTTCACGGCGTTGTCGATCAGGTTTCGAAAAGCCCGCTTGAGCGAAATCAGGCGTCCGACGATTTCGAGATGATCGGGGCCGTCATAGCTGCAATCGTGGCGATTGTCGGTGGCTTCGTCGACCAGGCTGATCAGCAGCGCGGCCAGATCCATCGGCTGGGTCGTCGCCTCGGTCGTCTCTCCGCTTGCGAAGGCGAGGGTGGTGTCGACCATCGCCGTCATGTCCGAAATCTCGGACATCATGGCGTTGCAATCATCCTCCGCGTCGAGCTGTTCGGCGGCAATTCGCATTCGCATCAACGACGATCTGAAATCGTGAGAGATCGCCGCAAGCATTTGCGTGCGCTCCTTGACGAAGGACAACAGGCGCCGTTGCATGTCCTCGAACGCCCTGGCGACGACACCGAACTCGTACAGGCCCTGATCGGAGACCGAGACGAAATCGCGCGTCTTGCCGATCCGGTCCGCGGCCTCGACCAGCCTGTCCAGCGGCGCGACGATCCGGCGGGTCAGCAGCGTAGAGATGATCGCGATGATCAGGAGGCCGCCGATCAGGGGAAGCAGGGGCAGGGCATGGTTCAAACCACCGACCGATTCCGCGAATGACACACTGACCCAGGAACTATCGCTCCCCTGAACGGCGATCCTCAGGCTGGCCGGCACGAGCGCTTCGGGCTCGCTCGGCGCCATGGGCGAGGCGCCCAACGAGGCGCCGACCGAGGCCGGTACGACCTGCGTCTTGATCGTTTGAACCACGGGTGCGACGGCAAACCCGGCATCGTAGACCTCGACCGTCCGAATCCCGTCACCAAGTGCAGCCTTGATCGTCGCGCCCAGCCTGGCATAGGTCGGGTTCTGGCCGTTGTCGGACTTGTCGATCGGCTTTTCCCTCGACCACGTCACGGACAGGAGCGAGCTGGATTGCGTTGCCTTGGCGGCCCGATCCAGCGCCGGTTGCGCGAAGACCTCGGCGGCGAGGCTGCTTGTCTGCTCTGCGAGCCATCGCGCTCCGGTCATCCGTATTTGCGGCTCCGAGAACAGCCAGACCTGGAAGATCGCTTGGGACTGGACGGCCACCAGGCTGAGAACCATGGCGGCGGCAATTCGGCGGCCAATCCCTGGTCGCCGAATCCAGCTCAGGGCATGTTCCTTAGGCAGCATTGTTTTCGACGACCGGTGTGAAGATGTAGCCGCCATTCCGCACCGTCTTGATCAGCGTCGGATTCTCGGGGTTCTCTTCCAGCTTGCGCCGCAGGCGCATGACTTGGACATCAATGGTGCGATCGACCGACGTCGAGGTGCGGCCGCGCGCCAAGTCCAGAAGCTGGTCGCGATTGAGCACGCGGTTGGGGTGCTCGACGAAGGCCTGAAGCAGGTCATATTCGCCGGAGGTGAGCTCGACCAGCGCGCCCGACGGGGATTTCAGCGTTCGCGCCCGGATGTCCAGAGTCCATCGGGCGAACACCAACACCGTCTGTTGCTTGGCGGACTTGTTGACATCGACGGTGGATTGACGCCTCAGGACCACGCGAATGCGGGCCAGGAGCTCGCGGAGACCGAACGGCTTGCAGATGTAGTCCTCCGCACCGAGCTCCAGGCCGATCACCCGGTCGGTCTCCTCGGCAACCGCGGTCAAGAGTATCACGGGCACCGGGTTCTCGGCCTGTGTCTGGCGCAGCAGGGACAGTCCGTTCTCGTCGGGCAGCATGACGTCGAGCACGATCAGATCGAGCTTGGAGGTCGCAAGCTTTTCCCGGAACTGCCTTCCGTCGCTCGCAACCGACACGCGCAAGCCTTGCTGCCCGAGAAATTTGGCCAGGCCGGAGCGAATTTTCGGATCGTCGTCGACGATGAGGATGTGGGGAGCCGACATGATCGAGGCATCCTTCGGTTTTTCGATCGTCTCAAGCGTTTTCTCGTAACAATGTGTAACAGCCGCCCGTTTGACCGCGCTCCTTGCAGGAGCCGTCCTCAACGCAACCGACCGGACGTTACAGAATGAAATAATCCGAAACTTGCGGCTCATCCTGCCGACGCATCGAGGCAGTAAAGATCGTCGCGCAGGAGTGACGATCAACTGCTTGCAGGAAGCTGAGCAAGGAATACCGGACATGCGGCCGACAATCATCAAATTAGTGCGAGTGATCCGCACGGGGGCGGCGATCGTGACGGCGCTCGGGCCGTCCGGCGGCATCGTGCGGGCTCAGGCGGAGCGCGAGTTCCTGCGTCCGGCCCAGGCCGCAAAGATCCTCGCCGATTCCAGGCCTTGGGCTGCGACGGGGGAGGGCGGTCGCCAGGCGAGGATAACCTTCAATCCGGACGGCACGGGGACATTCGAGGGACCTATGACGGTGTCGGCGACATGGGGATCAAGGGCGAAGACATCTGCATCACGATGACCATTATTGGCGTCAAATGCCATCGCTTCGCGAAGGTCGCCGGAGGCTTGGACGCTTACACGGACAGCGCGGTGGAGCTGCGGCTCAGGCGGTAGCAACGCCGCCGTGCTCTTCGTCACGTTCCCGAGCCAGGCGGCCACACGCCGATGTTAACGCCGAGTTCGCGCCTTCACCGAACTTTGATGGGTCCGCTTGGCGGTGGTTTTCGCTGCGGCGGGATTGCGTTGGTAGGCGGCAAGGAAGACGCCGATACCTCCCTCGATCAGGGAGCGACACTCGGCTTCGCTCGGCACATTCATGGAGAGAGCCCATTTCAGGATCACCTTGCCCTGGATCAGGCTCAGAAACTGTGTGGCTGCGAGCTTGATGTCGGGGATGTTGACGAGCCGCTGCGCCTGCGCTGCGCGCAGGAATGCGGCCACTTCGGCGTCGCAGCGCTCGGGCCCGGCCTTCATGAAGACTTCGGCCACGCGCGGATGGCGCGAGGCGCAGGACATGATCAGCCGGTGCATCGCCAGGCCTCTGTGGTCGAGAAAGCCTTCGAGGAAGGTCTTTGCGATCGTGCGCAGCCCCTTCCTGAGGTCGATCGGTCCGCCGTCGTCCTGCCACAACGTCTTCGGCCCGAAGCGGCGACACTCGTCGCTCACCAGCGCCAGCAGCAGGTCGTCCTTGTCGTCGAAATGAACGTAGAGCGTCGCCTTCGACACGCCGGCATGGCGCGCGATCGCATCCATGCTCGTCGCGTCGAAGCCGAGATCGAGAAACAGCCCGCGCGTGCCGTCGAGGATCTGGCGATACTTCGCCTTTGCCCGCGGCCGTTCGCTGGCCTCGATCCGATTCGGCGCCCGTCGTGTTTGCGGCTTTTGCGCAGCAGTTGCCATGACCCGTTCCTCCGCGGCTTGACATTTCCCCGAGGCTGGCAGCATACATGGCCACGAAACAAAACTAAACGGTTTAGTTCGACTATGCCTCGCAAACGCGACCCACGCCGGCGAAGGCCCTCCGTTGCGGCCGAGCGGCGCGGCAGAGGGCTTGCCTGGACCGGCATCCTTCTCCCCGGTCTCTTGCTCGCTTCCTGCGCCGTCGGGCCGGATTTCATCGCGCCCTCGGCCCCGGCGGTCGATGGTTTTACGCGCGAGCAACGCCTCGCGGCGACGACGAGCGCTCCGGTTGCCGGCGGCAACGCGCAGGGCTTCGCCTCCGGCGGCGACATATCCGGGTACTGGTGGACGCTGTTTCGATCGAAGCAGCTCAGCGCCTTCGTCGAGGAGGCGGTGCGCAACCATCCCGACGTCCAGGCGGCGCAATTCGCGCTGCGCAATGCGCGGGAAAACGCGCCGGCGCAGCAGGGGAGCCTGTTTCCGCAGGTGACCGCGGACGGATCGGCGCAGCGCGAGCAGGCGACGACGGCTCAGCAGGGGCAGTGGCCGGGGCAGACCTCGAACTATACGCTCTATGGCGCCTCGGTCAGCGTGTCGTACGCCCTGGACATCTGGGGCGGCACGAGACGTCAGGTCGAATCCCTTCAGGCGCAGGCGGACTACCAGGCGTTCAAGCTCGAGGCGACCTATCTGGCGCTGACCGCCAACGTGGTCACCGCCGCGATCACGGACGCTTCGCTGCGCGATCAAATCACCGCGACCGAGGAGATCATCAAGGCCGAGTCGGACCAACTCGTGCGCATCCAGCACCAGTTCGAGATCGGCGCGAACTCGAAATCGGATGTGCTGTCGCAGGAGGCGACGCTGGCGCAGGCGCGAGCAACGCTGGCGCCTCTCCAGAAGCAACTGGCGCAGCAGCGCAACCAGTTGATGGCGTATCTCGGGCGGCTGCCGAGCCAGGACCGCGGCGAACATGTCAGGCTTGCCGATCTGCGTCTGCCGGGCCGGTTGCCGGTGTCCTTGCCCTCGACGCTGGTGCGGCAGCGTCCCGACATCCGCCAGGCCGAAGCGACGCTGCATCAGGCGACCGCGACCGTGGGCGTCGGCATCGCGAATCTGCTGCCGCAGCTCACGCTGTCGGGCAGCTATGGAGCCAGCGGTCCGGAACGGCTGTTCTCGCCCGACACCATCGTCTGGAGCGCGGCCTCGAGCGTCAGCCAGAAGATCTTCGATGGCGCGACGCTGTATCACACCAAGGAAGCCGACGTGGCGACGTTCGAGCAGGATCTGGCGCTCTACAAGAGCGCGGTCGTGACTGCCTTCCAGAACGTTGCGGATTCGCTGCGCGCCATCCAGTACGACGCCGCGACGCTGAAGGCGCAAGCGGCCGCGGAGAAGGCGACTGCGGACAGTCTCGCGATGGCGGTCGAGCAATTCAAGACCGGTGCGGTCCCCTATGTGACCGTCATCAACGCCCAGCAGTCCTATCTCAATGCGCGCGTGTCGCGCATCAAGGCGCAGGCGACGCGCTTCACCGATACGGCCGCGCTGTTTCAGTCGCTCGGCGGCGGCTGGTGGAATCGGACGGATGAGACCCCCGACGCGCTGCCGCGCGCCAATCCCGGCTACTTCGCCGGTCCCGACAAGAAAAACCAGGAAGCGATGCGATGATCAAGCGCATGACGATCATGCTGAGCGGGATGGCCGTCCTGTTCGGCGGCCTCTACGGCTTTCAGACCTTCAAGGACATGATGATCAGGAAGGCGATCGGGGGCATGGCCAATCCGCCGCAGGTCGTGTCCACCGTGGTGGCCGCCAACGCGCCCTGGCAGTCGACCTTCAGCGCCGTCGGCTCGCTGCGAGCCGTCAACGGCGCCGATCTCGCGCTTCAGGTCGCGGGCATCGTCCAGAATATCCAGTTCTCCTCCGGTGACAGCGTCGCGGCCGGGCAGCCATTGCTATCGCTGGTCGCAACCGACGACATCGCCAAGCTGAACTCGCTGCAAGCAACCGCCGAGAACTACGCCATCGTGCTGAAGCGCGACGAGGAGCAGATCAAGTTCAACGCCGTCAGCCAGGCGACGGTCGACAGCGACAAGGCCAATCTGAAGAACGCCCAGGCCCTGGTGGGGCAGCAGAAGGCGCTGCTCGAGCAGAAGACGCTGAAGGCGCCGTTCGCCGGCCGGCTCGGCATCCGTGCCGTCGATCTCGGCCAGTATTTGAGCGCCGGCACGAGCATCGTCACCCTGCAGAGCCTCGATCCGATCTACGTCGATTTCTACCTGCCGCAGCAGGCGCTCGCGGCGATCAGTACCGGGCAGGACGTTACGATCGCCGTCGATGCGTTTCCGGCCGAGCGCTTCACCGGACAGATCACGGCCATCAACGCCAAGATCGATTCGAGCAGCCGCAACGTCCAGGTGCGCGCCACCTTGCGAAACGGCGAAGCCCGGCTGCTGCCGGGCATGTTCGCCAAGGTCGAGATCGCCGTCGGCAAGCCCGAGCAGGTCGTCACGGTGCCGCTGACCGCGATCGTCAGCAATTCCTACGGTGATCTCGTCTATCTCGTCGATGATGTCCATGACGGGCAGGGCACGGCACGCCAGATGTTCGTCAAGGCCAGGTCGCCGAAGGGCGACCGCATCGCGGTGAACGAGGGGGTCAAGCCGGGCGAGATGGTGGTGATTGCCGGTCAGCTCAAGCTGCGCAATGGCAGCCCGGTCAAGATCGACAATTCCCATGTGCCGGTCGCCGAAGCCGCACCCAATATCGTCGATCAGTAGACCCGGCCACGAGTCCCAGCAGGCAGCCTTAGCGATGCGTTTCACCGATATCTTCATCCGCCGGCCGGTCCTGGCGCTGGTGGTCAGCGCCCTGATCCTGGTGCTCGGCCTGCGTTCGATGTCGACGCTGTCGATCCTGCAATATCCGCGGACCCAGAACGCCATCGTCACGGTGACGACGGCCTATGCCGGCGCGGATTCCGACATCATCGCCGGCTTCATCACGACGCCGCTGGAAAATGCCATCGCCCAGGCGAACGGCATCGACTACATGACGTCGAGCAGCGTCACCGGCACCAGCACCATCACGATCAATCTGCGGCTGAACTACGACTCCGGCAAGGCCATGACGGAGATCAATGCCAAGGTCAATTCGGTCCTCAACCAGTTTCCGACCGGCACGCAGCAGCCGACCCTGACGCTCAAGGTCGGCCAGACCATCGACGCGATGTATATCGGCTTTGCCAGCGAGGTGCTGGCGCCGAACCAGGTCACGGACTACCTCACGCGCGTGGTGCAGCCGCGTCTTCAGGCTGTCTCCGGCGTGCAGACGGCCGAGTTGCTGGGGGCAAAGAAGTTCGCGCTGCGGGCCTGGCTCGATCCGGACAAGCTCGCCGCCTACGGCCTGACGGCGAGCGACGTCTCGACCGCGCTCTCCGGCAACGACTACATCTCCGGGCTCGGCGCGACCAAGGGCCGGCTCGTGCAGGTGGATCTGGCGGCATCGACCAACCTGCATTCGCTCGAGCAGTACCGGAACCTGGTGGTCAAGAACGTCAACGGCGCCATCATCCGGTTGCGGGATGTGGCGAACGTGACGCTGGGCAATGACGATTACGACACCGAAACGCGGTTCAACGGCAAGACCGCCGTCTATATCGGCATCCAGGCGGCGCCAACGGCCAATCTCCTCGACGTCATCAACGGCGTGAAGGCGGTGCTGCCGGACATCAAGGCGCAGCTTCCGAACGGCCTCTCCGGTGAGGTGCTCTACGACTCCACGGATTTCGTGAACTCCTCGATCAACGAGGTCATCCACTCGCTGCTGGAAGCGGTGCTGATCGTGATCGTCGTGGTCTTCCTGTTTCTGGGGTCCTGGCGCTCGGTGCTGATCCCGGTCATCGCGATTCCGCTGTCCCTGATCGGCACGTTCGGCCTGATGCTGTTGATGGGCTTTTCCATCAATCTCCTGACGCTGCTGGCGCTCGTGCTCGCCATCGGACTTGTGGTGGACGACGCCATCATCGTGGTCGAAAGCGTGCATCGGCTGATCGACGAGGGCATGCCTCCGGTCGAGGCCGCCATCGAGTCGGCCCGTTCGCTGGCGAGCCCGATCATCGCCATGACCGTGGTCTTGATCGCCGTCTACGTGCCGGTGGGATTCCAGGGCGGCCTGACAGGCGCGCTGTTCACCGAGTTCGCCTTCACGCTTGCGGGCGCCGTGACGGTGTCGGCGGTGATCGCGCTCACGCTGTCCCCGATGAACTGCGCCTGGCTCCTGCGCAAGACCGAACGCGATGCGGCCAATTGGGAGGCGCGCCTGGTGCGCGGGATCGATCATGTGCTGGAGTGGCTCTCCAGCGCCTATCGCCGCCGGCTCGAGGCGGTCTTCGCCATGAAGCCCGTGGTGGCCGTGTTCGCGCTGCTGCTGCTCGCCGGCATCCCCTGGCTCTATGCGACCTCGACCAGCGAGCTGGCACCGGACGAAGACCAGGGCGTCATTCTCTCGCTGACCACGGCCGCTCCTTCGGCGACCCTTCAGCAGCGGCAGTTCTACGGGCGGCAGCTCTACGACCTCGTGGCCAAGCGGCCCGAGACCGCTACCGTCTTCCAGATCGACACCTCGACCCAGGTGATCAGCGGCTGGGTGCTCAAGCCCTGGGAGCAGCGCAGTCTCACCACCAAGACGCTCCAGCCGGACTTCCAGAACCTGCTCAACACCATCGCCGGCACCCGGTCGGTCGCGTTTCAGCCTTCGCCGCTCCCGGGGAGCAACGGACTTCCGATCCAGTTCATCATCGGCACGACGGGATCCTTCAACGAGCTCGACGAGGTCTCGCGGAATTTCATGGCGCAGGCGCTCAAGAGCGGCCAGTTCATCTTCCTCGACACCGACCTGAAAGTCGACAAGCCGCAGACGATGGTCATGTTCGACCGCGACAAGGCCGGCGATCTCGGCCTGAAGATGAGCGATCTCGGCGGTGCGCTCGCGACCATGCTGGGCGGCAACTATCTGGACTATTTCAGCCTGGACGGCCGGTCCTACAAGGTGATCCCCCAGGCCCGGCAGAACGAAAGGCTGACCACCGACCAGCTGCTCGGCTACTACATTCGAGCCAGCGACAATACGATGGTGCCGCTGTCGACCGTGGCGCATCTCGAGAACAAGACCATTCCGCAGTCGCGCAACCACTTCCAGCAGATCAATGCGGCGACGATCTCGGGGGTCGCGATGCCCGGCGTCTCCATGGGAAGCGCGCTGGCGACGCTGAAGGAGCTGGCGAAGACGTTGCCGGTCGGCTACTCGGTCGATTTCGGCGGCGCATCGCGGCAGCTCGAGAAGGAATCGGGCGGCTTCGTCACCACGTTCGCTTTCGCCGTGATCATCATCTTCCTGGCGCTCGCTGCGCTGTTCAACAGCTTTCTCGATCCCGTCATCATCCTGGTGCCGGTGCCGATGTCGCTCGCCGGCGCGCTGATCTTCATCAGCGTCGGAGTCGGAGGCGCGAGCCTCAACATCTACACCCAGGTCGGCCTTCTCACCCTGATGGGGCTCGTCAGCAAGCACGGCATCCTGATGGTCGAGGTCGCGAACGAGCTGCGCGCGGCCGGGAAGGAGCTCACCGAGGCGATCATCGAGGCGGCGACGATCCGGCTGCGGCCGATCCTGATGACCACGGCGGCGATGGTGCTCGGAGTCGTGCCCCTGATCACGGCGAGCGGCGCAGGCGCCGTGTCGCGCTACAATATGGGGCTCGTGATCGCGACCGGGCTCTCGATCGGGACGCTGTTCACGCTGTTCGTGGTGCCCGTAGCCTATGCGCTGATCGCCCGTCCGGCGCGTCAGGACGCGGCCTAGTCACCGCGATGCCGGTCCATCGCCTGCTGTGGCTTGGCGAGACCGCTCGGGCGGCAGCAGCATCAGCACCTGCAGGCCCGTGGGCAGCCGTGGCCGCATTTCGATGTGGCCGCCATGCCGCTTGGTGATCTCGAGTGCGATCGAGAGACCGAGGCCGAAGCCGCTGTTGTTCTCGCCCCTGGCGTCGTCGACCTTGAAGAAAGGCTGGAACACCTGGTCGAGGAGAGGGACGGGAATACCCGGGCCGTCGTCTGAAACGTCGATCTCGATCGCATCGCCGGCGTTGGTGCCGAGCGACACGTTGATCGTGCTGGCATGCTTGACCGCATTCTCGACGATGTTCGTGACGGCACGCGACAGGGCGCGGGGATGGCAGGCGTAGGAGAGGTGCTCCGGACCGGCATAGGTCACCGCATGCCCCATGTCGGAGAAGTCCGAGCAGATCGTTTGTAGAAAGCTCGGGAGGTCGACACGCGTCAACGGTTCCGACTTGGCGTCGTCCCGGAGATACTCCAGCGTGTCGTCGAGCATGCGGCCAATCTTGGTGATATCGCGCAGCATCGGCGCGCGCAGACTGTCCTGCTGGATCTGCTCGGCGCGCAGTCGGAGCCGCGTCAGCGGCGTCCGCAGGTCGTGGCTGATCGCCGCGAGCATGCGGGTGCGGTCGTTCAGCAGCGAGCGGATGCGGGTCCGCATCTCGTTGAGGGCGTCGGTGACCTGGGTGATCTCGCGGGGACCGCGCCGGCTCAACGCGTCATAGGATTGTTGCGAGCGGCCGAAGGAGGTCGCGGCGCTCGCGACCGCAGCCAGCGGCGCGACCACCCAGCGCACGGCATAGATGGACATGAGGAGCGCGGAGAACACGACCGTGATCAACAGCAGGGCGGTGGGCGGGATGAACATCGGCCAGGTCCTGACGGAGAGATTGAACATCAGGCCATGACTGTCGTCGAGCCGGGCGATGATCTGCGACGGCGGACCCGCAGGATCCCTCACGCCGTCCAGGATCTCGATGTCGCGGCGCGTCTCGAGCGGATGCGTCGCGAGACGGGCCGACAAGGCGTCGGTCCTGCCCGGCGCGAGATCGGCGAGGTTGATGCGCCTGACCTGGAGGCCGCTGCGCCCGATCGCATTCAGTATCGCGTCGATCTCCGCCGCCCCTTTTGCGGCGCGCACGATCCGCGTGATCTCGGTGATACGCGCGGCAGCATAGATCGGGCTGTCGTCGCGCGCGGGCGGATCGTAGAGGAACCAGAGGATCGCCGCCAGAAGCGTGATTCCCAGCGACACCGAGACGGCGACAAGGCCGGTAATCTGGGTCGTGATGTTTTGCGGCAGCAGCCGCTGGACAAACGTCATCAGGCGCTTTCCGACGTTCGACGCGGGGAGGCGTGACGGGGAATCTGTGCGAATGTTGTGGGCGGGGGAGCGTGCGGTGTCGAGAGGAGGTGGCATCGCAACACCGTAGGAGATTCATCGCAGATGAGCAGGGCGCGAAGTGTTTCATTTGATGAATGACGCGCGAAAGCCGTGAACCACGGGGCGAACCCGCACAATGCGCGTTTCGCCGCCGTAATCTTTTGTAATATCTCTTAATCCAAGGTCATTCGCCCCCATCCTATCGTGCCGCTCGGATATCCGAGGATGTTATGGCGGTCGCGTGGGTTTTCAGCTTCAGTCGGCCCGTCGCGGGCGTGAATCGTCCGCGGCGGCTTTACGAGCCGGTCGATCACGCGCCGGCGCTGCGGCCGATGCCGACTGCGCGATTGTTGGTTGCTCCGGCAGGGCTGGTGCGCTGATGATCGCGGATGTCGAATGTCTGCGCCCGGCTGGCGCATCGCATGGACGCGTGCCGCGCCCGCGCCCGGTTCTCGTTCTTCTGGCAGCCGTATCGCTATCGGGCTGCGCCAATGCACCGCTGACCAGGGGCGGCTCGCTGTCGTCTTACGACGATATGGCGCCGTCTGACGGCGTGCTGGCGAAATCGCTGGTGCGCGTCAGCAAAGATGATGTGCTGGCGGCCAGGACCGTGCGGCTCATGCCGGCGGCGTTCTCGAAAGCGGCATCGCCGACGCTGTCGCAGGAGCAGCGCACTCTGGTGGCCAATGCCGTGAACCGCGCATTGTGTATCGGCCTCAGCGAACGGTTTCGGGTGGTCGGTCCGGACCAACCGGCAGACCTTACGACCCGTGTTCTGGTGACGCAGGCTGCGCCGACGAACGAGGTAGCCGCCGGCGCCTCGAAGGTGGTGTCGGTGGTGCCCGCCGCACTGGGCGTGCCGGCGCCGATACCGCGTCTGCCGATCGGGCTCGGCACGTTGTCCTTGGAAGCCGAGGCGCAGGACCGCACCGGCCGGCAGCAGGCCGCAATGATCTGGGCGCGCGGCGCCAACTCCTTCACGAATTCGCCGACCGTCTCGAGTGCCGGCGACGCCTATGACCTCGCCGGTGCGTTCGCCGGGGATTTCAGCCGGCTGCTGGTCACCGGAGAGTCGCCGTTCGGAAAGGCACCGAGCCTGCCGTCGTTCGACGGGATCGGCTCGTCATTGGGCGGCAGGCCGAAATACGAAGCCTGCGAGGCGTTCGGCCGCGACCCAGGCGTGGTCGGGATGGTCGCGAGAGGTCTGGGCGCGCCGCCGGAGTGGTCCGACAAGGGCGCGCCGGCGAGCAGCCAATGAGCGATCGATCGATCGGGGCATGATGAAGGCCATTGTCAGAACGGCTGGTTTGATGACGCTTCCGCTTGTCATGTCGATGCTCGCCGGTTGCGCCGTGGGGCCGGATCATATGAGCCCGACGATCGCGCTGCCGACGCATTGGAGCGACGATGCTGGCAAGCGGCCGCGACAGAGCCCCGTGCAGCTCGCACAATGGTGGCTGCGTCTCAAAGATCCGCTACTGAACGAACTGATCGAGGAGGCCGTGCAGGGCAATCTGGACGTCGCAGCCGCAAAAGCGCGCATCCGCGAGGCGCGCGCACTGCAGCGCCAGTCGATCGGTGCGCTGTTTCCGCAGATATCGGGATCCGGCTCCGCGACCGCGAACCGCACCAGCGCCGGCGTTGCGACGGAGGGCACCGGCGCCACCACCTACAATCAGTTCCAGGCCGGCTTCGATTCATCCTGGGAGCTCGATCTGTTCGGCGCGAACCGCCGCGCCGTGGAAAGCGCGACCTACAATGTGCAGGCATCGGAAGACGACCTGCGCGCGACCTTGCTGACCCTGATCGGCGATGTCGCCTCCAATTACATCCAGGCCCGGGGCTATCAGGCCCGTGCGGCGCTGGCACGGCGCACGGCGGCCTCGCAGCGCGCAACGGCAGCGTTGACCCAGAAGAAGCTCGACGCGGGCTCGGCGTCCGCCGTCGACAACGCCAAGGCCGTCGCGCAGGCCGCCAGCACCGAGGCCAATGTTCCGACCCACGAGGCCTCCTACAGGGAGGCGGTGCACCGGCTCGGCGTGCTGCTCGGGCGCGATCCCACGGCGCTGGTTTCGCGCATGGCGCGTGTGGTGCCGATACCGGCGCCGCGCCTGCCGTTGCCGAAGGGCATTCCGGCGGACCTGCTGACGTTGCGGCCGGACGTGCGCAAGGCCGAACGGCAGCTCGCGCAATACACCGCCAAGATCGGACAGGCCGAAGCCGCCCTCTATCCCGATGTGAGCCTGAACGGATCGGTCTCGACGACTGCGCTCAAGCTCGGAGATCTCGGCAAGAATTCGACGATCGGCTGGTCGGTCGGCCCGTCGCTGAGCGTGCCGATCTTCGACGGCGGCAAGCTGCGCGCCGCCGTCGAGGTGGCGCAGGCCCAGCGCGACGAGTACCACGTCGCCTGGCGCAGCGCCGTCATGACGGCGCTGGAGGATGTCGAGAACGCCATCGTCTCGCTCGCCCAGGAGCGGATCAGGATCCGCAGCCTGTCCGAATCCGCCTCGCGCTACGGCGAGGCCGCCCGGTTGTCGCGCTCGCTCTACGAGAGCGGGTCGAGCAGCTTCCTCGACGTGCTCGACGCCGAGCGTTCGCAATTCTCCGCAGAAGACTCGTTGCTGGAGAGCCGGGCCAATCTGGCGCGGGACTACGTCGCGCTGGGCAAGGCGCTCGGCGGCGGCTGGGATGGCGCGATCGACAGCAGCAAGCCGGAGGTCGTCGACGCCGAAATGGGGCCACATCTGGCCGCGGGACAATGATGCAGACGCGCAATCGGACACGACGGCATCGATCGGAGCGATCATGAACGATGTGGTGGAAATCAAGGGGCGGGAACGTATTCCGCGGACGGACGCAACGCCGCGACCGACGAGCCATGCGCCGCAGCCGAGCGCACCGCCGCGCCAGAGATCATTTTCGCGGCGCGTGCGCATCCTGGCGGCCATCCTGCTGCTGGCGTTGGTGGGCTGGGGCGCAAAGGTCGTGATCCTTCCATCGTCGAACGCAGACCTGACGACGGCGCCCGTCACGCTGGGCGACGTCGAGCAGACCGTGCTGGCGACCGGCACGCTGAAGCCGGTCAAGCTGGTGGCGCTCGGCGCGCAAGCCTCGGGCCGTCTGGTGTCGCTGAAGGTTGTGCTCGGCCAGACGGTGAAGGCGGGAGATCTGATTGCCGAGATCGATTCCCTGACCCAGCAGAACACGCTGCGGACCAACCAGGCGGCGCTTCAGAACACCCGCGCCCAGCGCGCGGAAAAGGAGGCGAGCCTGGCGCTTGCCGAAGCGAATTTCGCGCGCCAGCAGACCACGCTGGCCCAGAAGGCGTCTTCGCGCGCCGACTATGATTCCGCCGAAGCCACCGTCAAGACCACCAAGGCCCAGATCGCCCAGCTCGACGCCCAGATCATCGAGGCCGAGGTCGCGGTCGAGACCGCGCGGATCAATCTCGACTACACCCGCATCGTCGCGCCGATCGACGGTACGGTGCTCTCCATCGTGACCCAGGAAGGCCAGACCGTGAATTCGGTGCAGTCGGCACCGACCATCGTCGTGCTTGGCCGGCTCGACACCATGACGGTCCGCGCGGAGATCTCCGAAGCCGATGTGGTGCGGTGCCGGCCCGGCCAGAAGGTCTATTTCACCATCCTCGGTGATCCGGCACGCCGCTACGAGGCGCAGCTCGAATCCATCGAGCCTGCGCCGGAATCGATCAAGACCGACAGCAGCTTTACCTCGACGACCACGACGTCCTCGAGCAGCAGCTCGTCCTCGTCGTCCACCTCGTCGGCGATCTACTACAACGGCATCTTCAAGGTGCCGAACCCCGAAGGCGATCTGCGGACCTACATGACCGCGGAGGTGCATATCCTGCTCGGGGAAGCACATAACGTCCTGACCGTTCCGGTTGCCGCGCTTGGCGAGACATCCGCGGACGGCACCGCCAGGGTGAGGGTGGTCGAGCCGTCGGGCACCGTCGTCACCCGCATGGTGAAGGTCGGCCTCAGCAACAAGATCCTGACCGAGATCCGCAGTGGGCTTTCCGCCGGCGAGCGCGTGGTGATCGGCAGCAACGATGTGTCGCAGGCCAAGTCGGCTCTTCCGCCGCAGCCGGGGATGTGACATGGCCGAGCCCTTGATCGTTCTCGACGCGGTCAGCCGCGCCTATGTCTCGGGCGAATCCACCGTGGTGGCGCTCGACAGCGTCGATATCCGGATCGCCGCTGGCGAGATGGTCGCGATCGTCGGTGCGTCCGGGTCGGGCAAGTCGACGCTGATGAACATCCTCGGCTGCCTCGACCGTCCGACCTCCGGGCATTACCGCATCGCCGGCCGCGACGTCGGCTCGCTCGACATGGACGAGCTCGCCGCGCTGCGGCGGGAGCATTTCGGCTTCATCTTCCAGCGCTATCATCTGCTTGCCGAGCTCACCGCGGTCGGCAATGTGGAGATGCCGGCGATCTATGCCGGCCGCAGCGCCTCCGACCGGCGGGACCGGGCATCAGACCTGCTCGGCCGTCTCGGCATGGTGAACCGGCTCCAGCACACCCCGGGGCAGCTCTCGGGCGGCCAGCAGCAGCGCGTCTCGATCGCGCGGGCTCTGATCAATGATGCCAACGTAATTCTCGCCGACGAGCCGACCGGCGCGCTCGACAGCCGCAGCGGCGAAGAGGTGTTGCGCATCCTGGACGAGATCCACGCCGAAGGCCGCACCGTGATCATCGTTACCCACGACATGGCGGTGGCCCGGCGCGCCCGGCGCATCATCGAGCTGCGCGATGGCAAGGTGTGCTCGGATCAGCCCAATCCGGGCGATCGTGCCGCCGTTGCCACGGCTCATGCGCCGACGACGGAGGAGGCGGCGCCAGCGTCGCCGTCGGGCTGGCGGGCGACGCTGGGTCGTTTCCAGGAAACGATGCGCATGGCGCTGTTGTCCATGAATGCACATCGGCTCAGGGCATTCCTGACCATGCTGGGCATCATCATCGGCGTGGCGTCCGTGGTTTGCGTCGTGGCGCTCGGTTCGGGTTCGCAGGAGCGGGTGCTCGCCAACATCAACAGCCTCGGCACCAATACGCTGGAGATATTTCCGGGCAAGGACTTCGGCGACACCCGTTCGGCCAAGATCAAGACGCTGGTGCTGGCGGATGCGCGTGCGCTGGGGCAGGAATCCTATGTCGCCGCGGTCTCGCCGACGGTGTCCACGTCGACCACGCTGCGCTTCGCCGCGACCGAGGCCAGCGCACAGGTCAGCGGCGTCGGAGAATATTACTTTCAGGTCAAGGGCACGCAGCTGGCCGAGGGCAGCTTCTTCGACGCGGACAGCGTGCGCAGCTATGCCCAGGACGCGGTGATCGACGACAACGCGCGCAAGGCGCTGTTTCCCGATCGCACCGCGAGCCCGGTCGGGAGGGTCATTCTCGTCGGAAAGGTGCCGTGCCGCATCGTCGGCGTCACCCGCCAGCAGCAGAGTGGATTTGGGTCCAGCGCCAATCCCACCGTCTATCTGCCCTACACCACGGTGCAGGCGCGTTTTCTCGGCGATCCGTCCTTGCGCAGCATCAGCATCCGGATCAACGACACGATGTCGACAAGTGTCGCCGAGCAGGCGGTCACTCGCCTCCTGACGGAGCGTCACCGGACCAAGGACTTCTTCATTCTCAATACCGACGAGATCCGCCGGACCATCCAGAGCACCGCCCAGATCCTGACGCTGCTGGTCGCCGCCATCGCCGTGATATCGCTGATCGTCGGCGGCATCGGCGTGATGAACATCATGCTGGTGTCCGTCTCCGAACGCATCGCCGAGATCGGCGTGCGCATGGCGGTTGGCGCGCGTCAGTCCGACATCCTCCAGCAATTCCTGATCGAGGCGGTGCTGGTCTGCTTGATCGGTGGCGCGCTCGGGATCGGCTCTGCGCTGGGCTTCGGCGCCATCTTCAACGCCTTCGATGTTGGCTTCAGGCTAATCTACTCGACGACGGCGATTGTCATCGCGGTGGCGTTCTCGACCGTGATAGGCGTGGCATTTGGTTACATGCCAGCACGCAACGCGTCGCGGCTCGATCCCGTGGCGGCGTTGTCGCGCGAGTAGCTCCAGCCTATGACCCGTTGATCTGCGACGATCGTATTCTGGCTCCCTGGGGAAAATTAAGAAAAATCAATTGCTTGAGCATGTCTTTGGATCGGCGAATCCCGGGCTCGAGGCCGGTCGCGGCCACCATATCCGGTGATCCGTCGCCGATCGTTCCGCCACACATCCCCACCTGCCTGCGCCGCGCGCGGGAGCCCAGCGTTTCCGTCAACCCTGATCTCGACGACATCGGGACGTGGATCGGTATACTGCCACCATGTACCGGAACAAGGATCAGACGATGGACGATACGATTGGCTTCCCCGACCCCGGCCTCGACCTGTCCGACGGTTTCAAGCCGCACACCTCGCATTGGGGCGTGTTCTCGGCGCGCAACGGCGCAGCCGGCCTTGAGGTCAGGGCCTATGCGGGCGATCCTGATCCGAACGGCATCATCGACAATTTCCCCGGCGCGCTGCGGCACCAGGCGCGCATCGCCCAGCCGGCGATTCGCCGCGGCTGGCTCGAACGAGGTCCCGGTCCGGACAATCGCCGCGGCCGCGACGAATTCGTCTCCGTGAGCTGGGAGAAGGCGCTCGACCTCCTCGGCGACGAGCTCGGCCGCATCCGCGACACGCGCGGACCCGGCGCCGTGTTCGGCGGCTCCTATGGCTGGTCGAGCGCGGGCCGTTTTCACCACGCGCAGAGCCAGGTGCATCGCTTCCTCAACATCGCGATGGGCGGCTATGTGCGCTCGGTGAATTCCTATTCCTCGGGCGCGTCCTCGGTGCTGCTGCCGCAGATCATGGCGGGCTACGAGGACATCACCAAGCGCAACGTCACCTGGGAGCAGATCGCTGATAACACCGAGATCGTGCTGGCGTTCGGCGGCATGGCGCTGAAAAATTCCATGGTGGCCGGCGGCTCGATCAGCAAGCATGTCGAGCGCGGCGCCATGGCGGCGGCGCATCGGCGCGGCTGCGAGTTCATCCTGGTCAGCCCGCTGCGTGAAGACCTGCCGGTCGAGGCCGGTGCCGAATGGATGACCTGCGTGCCCAGCACCGACACCGCGCTGATGCTCGGCATCGTCCACACGCTGGTCAGCGAGAATCTGCACGATCAGGCTTTCCTCGATCGCTACACCGAGGGCTGGCCCGTCTTCCTGCGCTATCTCACCGGGGAGAGCGATGGGCAGCCGAAGAGCGCCGAGTGGGCCGCCGCGATCTCCGGCGTCGGCGCGGACACGATCCGCACGCTCGCCCGCCGCCTTGCCGGAAAGCGCGCACTCATCACCGTCTCGCATTCGCTCCAGCGCGCCGAGCATGGCGAGCAGCCGGTGTGGATGGGCATGGTGCTGGCGGCAGCCCTCGGCCAGATCGGCCTGCCCGGCGGCGGCTATGCCTATTCATTGGGGGCGATCGGCTATTACGGTCGCCGCGTCAACGACGTGCCGGGGCCGACGCTCGGGCAGGGCCGCAACGGCGTCCGCGATTTCATCCCGGTCGCGCGCATCGCCGACATGCTGCTCAATCCCGGAACCACCTATCGCTACAATGGCGAGACGCGCACCTATCCGGACATCCGCCTCGTCTACTGGGCCGGCGGCAATCCCTTCCATCACCATCAGGACATCAACCGCTTGCGCAGGGCCTTTGCGCAACTCGACACGCTGGTCGTGCACGAGCTGGCCTGGACCGCCACCGCGCGGCACGCCGACATCGTGCTGCCATCGACCATGACGCTGGAGCGTGAGGACATCGGCTATTCCACCAACGATCCCCTCATGGTCGCGATGCACCGGATCGCCGAGCCGTTTGGCCTCGCGCGCGACGACTACGAGATCTTTGCCGATCTTGCCGAACGTCTCGGCGCGCGCGAACCCTTCACCGAGGGACGCACGTCGCGGCAATGGCTGGAGCATCTCTACGAGCCGACCCGCGCCTCGCTCGAAGCGCGCGGCCTCGAGGCGCCAGGATTCGACGAATTCTGGCAGCGCGGCAGCCTGGTCGTGCCGCAACAGCCCGACGATGGCGGCCGGTTGCGCCGCTTCCGCGAGGATCCGGTCGCTCACGCCCTGCCGACGCCGAGCGGCCGCATCGAGATTTTCTCTGCGAAGATCGAAGGCCATGGCGATGCGGATTGTCCGGGACATCCGGTCTGGCTGGAGAAGACCGACATGCCCAAGCGAGGGGCGCCGTGCTTCCTCGTCGCCAATCAGCCGGTGACGCGCCTGCACAGCCAGCTCGACTTCGGCGGACATTCGCTTCAAAGCAAACATCGGGGACGCGAGGTCGCGCGCATGAACCCGCGCGATGCCGACGCGCGCGGTATCAGGGACGGCGACATCATCCGCCTGTTCAACGAGCGCGGCGCCTGCCTCGCCGCGGTCCACGTCACCGACGGCATCGCGCCCGGCGTGGTCCAGCTCCCGACCGGCGCCTGGTACGACCCGATGGACCCCGAGGACGACGCGCCGCTCTGCGTCCACGGCAATCCGAACGTGCTCACCCGCGACATCGGCACCTCGTCCTTCGCGCAGGGCTGCACCGGGCAGCTGACCACGGTGGAGGTGGAGAAATTCACCGGCAATCTGCCGCCGATACGGGCGTTCGATCCGGTGTAGCGGGCTTTGTCGCCCGTAGCCCGGATGGAGCGAAGCGTAATCCGGGACCGTTTGGTCGGCGCAGCACTTTTCCCGGATTGCGCTGCGCTCCATCCGGGCTACAGATCCTTGCGTTGTGTGACAACATTCTCGTGCCCCGGACGCAGCGCAGCGCCCTTCAGCGGTGCGCTGCAGAGCCGGGGCCCATGTCGCCGCGCCCTACCGTGTCGCCATCCGGGTCCCGGCTCTGCGCAGCAACGCTAGGGGGCGTTGCAGCGCGTCCGGGACACGAGAGCGGCGTAGCCCACCCGTGCGAATTCGAAATCGGCCCGCGCAGACGAAAGAAAGCTCCCGCGCCGTGCTGCTAAGGGTTCGTGACTTCAGGCAAGGATCAACGAACATGACCAAGGCAGACCTCCAAAGCCCGACCGATCTCGGCGCCAACGCGAACCGGGACATTCCCGCCGCGCTGCGTGCCCTGCTCGCCGACGTCTTCGCGCTCTATCTGAAGACCAAGAACTTCCACTGGCACATGTCGGGCAGCCATTTTCGCGACTATCACCTGCTGCTGGACGAGCAGGCCGACCAGATCTTCGCCATGACCGACGACATCGCCGAGCGCGCGCGCAAGATCGGCGGCACGACGCTGCGCTCGATCGGCCACATCGCGCGCGAGCAGCGCATCCTCGACAACGACGCGGACTATGTCGACCCTCTGGACATGCTGGCGGAATTGCGCAGCGACAACCAGCAGCTGACGCGGGAGATGCGGCGCGTGCACGAGCTCTGCGACGAATATGGCGATGTCGCAACCGCAAGCCTGATCGAGAACTGGATCGATGAGGCCGAGCGCCGGGTCTGGTTCCTGTACGAGTCCGGCCGCACCGGTCCGCATGCGTGATGCCTCGCGCCGCGGTGGCGGTTGCAGCGACACAAAGAAAAGGGGCCGTCCTGTGAGGGAGCAGAGACGGCCCCGAGTGGCTCGTAGGCCCGGGAGGGGGAGGGCGCGAGCCGGCGCAAGTGGCAGGGCACTTACGTTCAAAACGTTGCAGATCAAACCAGACGCGTATTCCGCAACTCCATGTCGCCTGGCGTGTTGAAAGGACGCGCTACGCGGCCGCGCTGGCCATCCAATCCCTGTCCGCAGCAGGACGGCGCCGCGGCAGCGCTTCGGCTGCGAGAGGCTCGGCCTTGCTGGCGAGGCGCCAGCGTGCCGGAGACTGGCCGCTGATGCGCTTGAAGACGGTCGAAAAATGCGCCTGCGTGCTGAAGCCGACGGCAAGCGCGATCTCGGCCAGTGGCCGCCCGGTCGTCGCGAGCAGCGTCTTCGCGTGCTCGATCCGGTGATTGAGCAGATATTCGCGCGGACGGTAGCCGGTCGCGGCGCGGAATTGTGCTGCAAAGTGCATTCTGGACAGGCCGGCGACATTGGCGAGTTCGGACAGGCTGATGCAGCGGTCGAAATTGTCCGCGATGTATTGCTCGACGCGCCGCAGCCGCCATTTCGGTAAGGCGTTGACCCTGGCGCGCGGCGGCTCCAGCCGGACGAGGTGCATCGCAAGGGTTCGGCCGATGCAGCGTGCGAACTGCTGATCCGCGGCATCGCTGTGCTCGGTCAGCGCCTTGGCGAGCTCGGCGGCGAGCGGGTCGCGCAGCAGGACGAGGTCGCCAAGTCCTTCCGCGGCAGGCAGTTGCGCCGGGAAATGATCAGCGGAGATGTGGAAGTGCAGGAAGGCGCATGGCGCCTGGAATTGTGCGGCGAGAGGCTTCGACGGCGCGCTGACATAGAGTGTCCCTGCGGGCATGGTGCCGTCGAAGATGACCTGGCGGTCACGGGTCAATTTCGCGCGCGTGGTCTTCAGGGCAATGCCGACGAAGTAGCGATCCTCCGGCGTCGTCGCGTCGTGCGACGAGCTGTCTCTGAAATCCTCCCATCGCGAAATCGTGATGTCCTCGATCGCCGCCTCCGGGCTGCGGTCGATCCGGCGCCATCCGCGTTCCCTGGGGATCGCCTGTGCCGCCTGGCGGACCTGGTGATCGCGCGGGTCGGCCTGAAGATCGATCCAGGCAGGCGCCGCCTGCAAGTCGGTAAACATCGCTCGTCCTCTCTTGGCATCACGGCCGCTGGCGGCGACCGGCAAACTCTCAAGCCCAACGCTTTCAACAAGGCTTTCAAGAAGATTTTCCATGCTCGGAGGATAGGCGTGGGCCGGACAAGAAGCCCGTTAGTGATGATTAGGATGTGTTAGATTTTGTGTGCGCGAATATGGTGTGACAGCCCGTCGCAGAGCGGCCGACTTTGTCAAATTTTTCAACGGGCTCTGCGATTGTCTTCGCATAGAAAAGCAAGTCCATATCGTGTCCTCTCCGGGGATATCGCGGCGTTGGGAGGCGCCGTCGCCGGCGCCTCCCGATGCGACCGCATCCAGAATTTAAGAAGCCTTCGCCATCGGCCTGCCCTTGAGGGCGGCGAGCAGCGTCTCCGCGGCCGGGCCCGACGAATGCGGATTCTGTCCCGTGATCAGCTGGCCGGCGCTGACGACGTGCGCGCCCCAGTTTGCCGTTTTCGAAAAGACGGCACCGAGCTTCAACATCTCGTCCTCGACGAGGAAGGGAACGACCTTGGTCAGGCCCACATCCTCTTCCTCGCCGTTGGTAAAGCCTGTTACTTCCTTGCCCTGGACCAGCGGCTTGCCATCGGGCGTCTTGACGTGGCGCAGCGCTCCGGTGGAATGACAGACGACGGCGATGGTCTTGCCGGCGGCGAGGAAGGACTCGATCAGCTTGATCGAGTTCTTGTCTTCGGCGAGGTCCCACATCGGGCCATGGCCGCCCGGATAGAACAGCGTGTCGAAGTCTTCCTGCCGGACGCTGTCGAGGCGGACGGTCTTGTCGAGCTGGGCCTCCGCTGCCGCATCGTTCTCGAAACGGACCGTGAGCTCGGTGCGGAACTCGGGCTCGTTGCTCTTGGGATCGAGCGGCGGGCGGCCGCCCTTGGGCGAAGCGAGCGTGATCTCCGCGCCGGAATCCTTGAAGACGTAGTAGGGGGCTGCAAGCTCTTCGAGCCAGAAGCCGGTCTTGCGTCCGGTGTTGCCGAGCTGGTCGTGGGAGGTGATGACCATCAATACCTTCATGACACGGATTCCCTTGATTGCGTTTGCTGAATGACGCGCTCCCTCCTGATGGAGCACATCGGTGCAAGTCTTCGCCGAGCTGCTGCGTTCGTTCGCCGCTCGCAAACGTAATCTGCACCCAAGTTGGGTCGTTGGCTCGTTATGTGGTGTTAGACATTGCGAGGGCCGCGCGTCGCCGCCGCTACTCGAACACGGCGTCGAAGATCTCGACGTCCATCAGCACCGGCTTGGCAATCACGGTTCCATCAGCCTGTAGCGCCTGCACACGTCGAAGCGTCGGCACCACGATGCCGCCGAAACTGTCATGGGCCCAGGAATGATGTGCGACCTTCATCCCGAAGAGATCGTGATCCGTCCGCCGTTGCAAAGCGCTCTGGTCGAAATAGAAGATCTGCTCGGGCGCGAGCGTGATCAGGTGCGCGGGGAATTGCGCCCGCAGCCGCCGCCAGGTCTCAGGGCCTTCACACCAGGGCGACAGCTCCTCCAACACGACATCGGGATGAGCCAGCAGGAACGGGATCGTCAGATAGTTCCAGATCGCGACACCGCAGAAGAAGACCAGATGCAGTTCGTCCGCGAGCGCGGGGGCACTGGCCTCGGGAAACGCAAGGCTCGGATTGCGCCAGGTTCGCAGCACCTCGCCATCCAGGCTTTCGATCGTGATCGCATCGGGTTGAAAGGAGCCTGAGTGTTCTCCCCCGGTGATGCCGGTGAAGCGGACGGATTGCGTCCGGGTCGAGCCTTCCGCGGTCACATCCTTGAATTCTCTGGCATGTCCGGCACTGGAGAACAGCGTTCCGCCGACGGAAAGGTGGAGCGTGAAACGGTTCAAGCTGTTCCAGCGGCCCAAACCGCCGCTGGCATCGATTACATCGTCGAGAAGAGCCATGTCCCGCCATATCCACCGTGAAACGTCACCACCATGGCGGGGTGCATGCGGCTTGGCGTGTTAGAAGTTGTTAGGAGTTGCGAGCGGGCAGTATGGCGGTATCTCGTTGAAGATACTCTCAATTCAGCGCGCCCAGGAGCTCCCTGGCGGCGACGAGATCACGGCTTTGGAGGCCCTCCTGGTATCGCGCGACGAGCGGCGCGAGCAGATCGCGTGCGTCGCCGGCCTTTCCGGTATGACGCCAGACGCGGCCGAGGCTGATCGCCCCCCGCAGCTCCCAGCCGAGCGCGCATTGCCGGCGCGATAGATCGAGCGATTTCCGGAAGTAATTCTCGGCCTCCGCGGCATTTCCCGATTGGGCCAGGATGTCGCCCCTGACCCTGAGCATCTCCGGCATGTCGAAGGATTCGCCGTGATCGGGGATCTGTGCGATCGCCTCATCGATCATGCGCAAGGCTTCGTCGGGCTGGTCTTGGGAGGCAAGACCCTCCGCGAGTGCGGTCGCAAACACCGTTGTCATGATCCGGTGCCGCGTCGCGTACAGGGTGGCCTGGCTGCGGCGAAGGTGCTCGATCCCGCCAGCGATGTCGCCGCGGCGCAGCAGCAGCTCGCCCTTCTGGCCGATGCCGACCGCATGATAGGGGCCGAGAAAGTGCCGCTCGGCATGGTTGATCAGCCGCTCGATCATGGTTTCGGCATTGGCCCAGTCGCCGACCCAGAGGAACACGTAGATCGTCCAGATCAGGGAAATGCCGAGCGTGAGCGGCTGCTCGAGCAGCTCGGCCTCACGCACCGTGTATCTGGCCGCCTCGATCGCACGATCGGGCCGGCCGGTGAGCCAGAGCCCGCGCGCCAGCGCCACCAGCGCAACGATGCGGTCGTCATAACCGAGATGGCCGATATTCAGCCGCTGCGAGCCGGGATTGTGCACCATCGCGCTCTCGCAGAACTGCACGGCCTTGTCCTGGTTGCCGATCAGGTGATGCGCGACGCCGAGCATCCATTCCACGTTCAGTGTGGCGGCTGGATCATTCAGCTTCCGCGCGACGCCTTCGCCTTGCACGCCGGTCCCGAGCGCGCCGTGAAAATCTCCGACCCTGGTCAGGTAGATGTGCAAGCCGCGCAGCAGCCAGAGCTGCCAGTGCAGGTCCTCGAGCTCTCTGGCCAACTGGAGGCTGCGCGTGAACGCGGAGCGGACCGCCTCCGTATTGCCCTGCGTGAACATCACGGAGACGCCGAGCGCGGCCTGCAACGTCATCTCCTGGCGGCTGTCCATCGCGCCCGTAGCGAGAGGCACCAGCGCCTGCTGTGTCCAGCGGTAGCATTCCGTCAGCAATGTCAGCTCGAGGAAGAACTGGGCCGCCGAGGCCGCCAGATCCACGCCGATCGTCCGGTCGCCGGCATCCGAGAAGCTCCAGGTCAGCGCGGCCCTCACATTGGGCAGGTGGTCGGCATAGGGAAGGAAGCCGCCCGCGCTTTGCATGCCCGTGGATTTGAGCGCGATGTCGCGCAGGAAATCGCGGAAATATTCGGCATGGGCGCGCGCGACGCGGGCCGCTTCCCCGTTCTCGACGAGCTTGCTGCCGACGAAGGCGCGGGTGGTGTCGAGCAGACGATAGCGCAGCCGCCGCTCCGTAGGCGAGGTCGCGATCAGGGACTTGGAGAGCAGGTTCGAGATGGCTTCGACCGCCTCGGATTCGTCGATACCCTGGCAGGACGTGACGGCAAGCGCGGCTTCCAGGGTGAACGGCCCGACAAACACCGACAATCCACGCAGCGTCGCGCTTTCGGCTGCGGGCAGCAAATCGTAGCTCCAGGCGAGCGCCGCGCTCAGGGTCTGGTGCCGCGGGATCGCGCTGCGCCGTCCTCGCCACAGCAGCGAGAAGCGGCTGTCCAGCAACGAGGCGGTCCCGGCAATGCCATAGGCGTTCACACGTCCGGCCGCGAGCTCGATCGCGAGCGCAATGCCGTCGAGCCGCCGGCAGATCTCGGCGACGAGCGGCGCGTCCTCCTCGCTGAGCTCGAATTCGCTCAAGCTCTCGGCAATGCGTTCCACGAAGAGTTGGCTTGCGGGATAGGCAAGGATGTCGGCGATGCCAAGCCCGTCGCGCTCTGGCGGGCAATCCAGCGGAAACAGCCGATGGACGCGCTCACCTTCGGAGCGAAAGGATTCGCGGCTGGTGGCAAGAATATGCAGCGCCGGCGCCTCCTGGACGAGGCGCTCGACCACGGGTGCGAGCTCGTCGAGGATGTGCTCGCAACTGTCGAACACCAGCAGCGTCCGCCGGCTGCGCAGGAATGTCAGCAGGCCCGGCATCGGGTCGTCGGAATTGACGGTCAGGCCCAGGGTGGCCGCAATCGTTCCGGCAACGAGCCGGGCATCCGTCAGCGCTCCGAAATCGACGAAGCTCACCTGGCCCTCGAAGGCCTCGAGCTCGCCGTGCGCGACGGCGAGTGCGACCGAGGTCTTGCCGATCCCGCCGGGGCCGACGATTGTGACGAAGCGATGCAGGGCAAGCTCGGCCAGGATCTTCTCGACGGCCTCGTCCCGCCCGATCATCCTCGCAAGCGGCGAGGGCAGCGAGTGAGGCGAAGAGACAGGCAGGCTGGTCCGGCTCTCCGAAGGTGCAGGGCGAAGCAGCGGGGCGGTGAAACAATAGCCACGTCCGGGGACGTTGATGACGTAGCGGGCCCCTTCGCCGGCTTCGCCCAGGACCTTGCGCAGCGTCGTGATGTGGAAGCGCAGGCTGCCTTCGTCGACCGTCACGCCGGACCAGACCCGCTTGATCAACTCCCTCTTGTCAACGACCTCGCCGGCGCGCTCGGCGAGAAAAATGAGAATGTCGAGTGCGCGGCCGCCAAGGTGAAGCGGGGCGCCGTCCTTCTCCAGCAGCCGCGACTTTGCAAGCAGCCGGAATGGACCGAAGGCAATGGCCGAATCCTGGTCGTTAGTGTCCGGCACGGGCCAATGATTCCAGTGAAAGGGCTGGCGTCTGCGCTTTGATCTAACAGAGCGAGGTTATCAGTAAACGGGCCGAAAGTGGCGAAATCGCGTGGCGATCGCCGAACGCAGGCGGACTATCCCGCCGCGGATTTTGCTTAAACGCGAGCGGTTTACGACGCGACTGCGACAATTCGTCAGCAAGCTTGACCGTCGCGACGACAGCCTCCGCTGCCAAGTCGTGATGCCCCCGATCATAACAGAATCTTGCAACGTCTAACGGGCATAACGCGCGCGATGCATCCAGTATGGCCTTCGAGTTAGGTCCTGTTCCAACGGGGAGGCCATCATGTCCGCTATCGGCTCCATGTCGAACGGCAGTGCCGTTCGATCTCAATTTGTCGCCAGCCTTGACGATCAGTCGCGTGATTGGGAACTCGTGCTGCGGGAGTCCCACCACCGCATGAAGAACACGCTGACGCTGCTGGGTGCGTCAGTCCGTCGCGACTTCACGCGGGCCGGCACCAGGGATGTGTCGCTTGCGGTGGATCGGTTCGAGCGGCGCATCGTTGCTTTCGGCAGGCTCCATCAGCTTCTGTCCGACAACGACGATCAATCGGCCGTCGCCGTCGGGGCCTTCTTCGAAAATCTCTGCGGAGCGCTCTCCGAAGCGGTGCTGGAGCCGGCGGGCGTCCGCTGCGAGGCCGCGATCGAGAGCGGCGTGCTACCGGCATCGCAATGTCATCGGCTCGCGCTGATGCTGACGGAGCTGGTCACGAACGCGGCAAAGCATGCCTTCCCGAACAAGAATGGGGCACTGATCCGCATCGACATGGACAACCGCGACGGCGCGTGGGTCTGCACGGTGGCCGACAACGGGATCGGCGCCACCGGGCCGCTTCAGGGCACCGGCAGCCGCATCCTCGAAGGGCTCGCACGCAGCATCCACGCGCGGTTGCATGGCGAGGCGGGGGAGGGCGGAACGCGGGTGACCATCGTGATGCCGGCTGCTTGAAGATGGACCGTGCCCGCAACCGCTGGCGAGCCCAAGCATTCGATAACGAGCGGCATTCGCCGGTCTGCGCGAAGTTGAGCCTGCAAAGAATGGGTTCGGTTGCGAACCCGTGCCTCACATCAGGGAGTTCGACATGGCCACACTCGAAATCGATCGCGAAGCCGGGACCAAGCCCTCGCCATCGCGCAGCGTCGATCTGAAGCTCGAGGTCGTCGTCATCCCGGTGTCCGACGTCGACCGCGCCAAGGCGTTCTACATGCGCATCGGCTGGCGACTGGACGCCGACTTTGCCTCTGGCGACGACTGGCGCGTGATCCAGTTCACCCCGCCAGGATCGGCCTGCTCGGTGATTTTCGGCAGGAACGTCACGGCGGCAGCGCCCGGCTCGGCGCGCGGCCTGTATCTGATCGTCTCCGATCTGGAGATCGCACGACAAGATCTGCTCGACCGCGGCATCTCGATCAGTGAACCATTCCACGGCGGCGGCGATGTTCACGTCGGGCCGGACGAGCCATATCTGTTCGGCAGTATCCGGGTCAGTGGCGCTGACCCGAAGCGCAGCAGCTACAGCTCGTTCGCCTCGTTCAGCGATCCCGACGGCAATGGCTGGCTGTTCCAGGAAGTCACCGCACGACTGCCCGGACGCATCGCGGCAGACGGCACGAATTTCGCCTCGCAGACCGATCTGGCGGCGGCACTGCGCCGCGCGGCGGTGGCGCACGGCGAGCACGAGAAGCGAACCGGCGGACACGACGACAACTGGGCGGACTGGTACGCCGACTACATCGTGCGTGAGCAGGCCGGTCAGCCGCTGCCGTCCTGAGGTTGCGGCACTCTCCGTTCACGGCGCGCGATGACTTGGTCGTCGCGCGCCGTGTTGCGTTGTATTGCGCGCATCGCAAGATCATCGATTGCTCGCCTCAATCGCGCAGACTCGCAACGGCTAACGCAGTCTAACAATCCATAACGAGCAAATCGGAAGCGCCTGCGCCAATCTCCCTACATGACGAGGCGACGTCTCGATTTCGAATTCGGTCAACGATACCGACCAAAGCAAGGGAGATCCAACATGACCACGCAAGCACGCGCCGACATCCTCAACCCCGATCGCCGTCAATTGCTAGGTCAGGCCGCAATGACCGCCGTTGCCGTCAGCGTTGCGAGCCTGCTGCCGCTGCGCCCCGCAAAAGCGGCTGCGAGCGGCGCAATCCGGCCGTTCCACGTCAGCGTGCCCGAAGAGGATCTGCTCGATCTGCGCCGGCGCTTAGCTGCAACGCGCTGGCCCGATCGCGAGATCGTCGCCGACCAGTCGCAGGGCGTGCAACTGACGACGGTTCAAGAGCTCGTGCGCTATTGGCAGAACGACTACGACTGGCGCAGGATGGAAGCGCGGCTGAACGCGCTGCCGCAATTCGTCACCGAGATCGACGGCGTCGGCATCCACTTCATTCACGTCCGCTCCAAGCACGAGAATGCACTGCCGATGATCGTCACGCATGGCTGGCCCGGCTCGGTCATCGAGCAGATGAAGATCGTCGGCCCGCTCACCGATCCGACCGCGCATGGTGCGAAGGCCGCCGACGCGTTCGATCTCGTGATCCCTTCGCTGCCCGGCCACGGCTTCTCCGGCAAGCCGACGACACTCGGCTGGGATCCCCAGCGCATCGCGCGGGCCTGGATCGTGCTGATGAATCGGCTCGGTTACAGCCGCTATGTCGCGCAAGGCGGCGATTGGGGCAATGCCGTCACGGAACAGATGGCGCTGATCGCGCCGCCGGAACTGCTCGGCATCCACACCAACATGCCCGCGGCCGTCCCTGACGACATCGCCAAGGCGCTTCAGCCCGGCGGGTCGCCGCCGGCCAATCTCCCGGCCGACGAGCGCACCGCCTACGACCAGCTCGACGACTTCTACAAGCGCGGTCTCGGCTACGCGATCGAGATGTCGAACCGGCCGCAGACGCTCTATGGCCTCGTCGATTCGCCGGCGGGCCTCGCGTCCTGGATGCTCGATCACGATGCGCGTAGCGCCGCGATGATCGCGCGCGTGTTCGACGGCAAGGCGGAGGGGCTGTCGCGCGACGATGTGATCGACAACATCGCGCTGTACTGGCTCACCAACACCGCGGTCTCCTCGGCGCGGCTCTACTGGGAGAACAAGCTGGTGTTCTTCGAGCCCAAGCACATCAAGATCCCGGTTGCCGTCAGCGTCTTCCCCGACGAGATCTATGCCGCCCCGCGCAGCTGGGCCGAGAAGGCCTATCCGAAGCTGATGCACTACAACCGGCTCGACAAGGGCGGCCACTTCGCGGCCTGGGAGCAGCCCGCGCTGTTCTCTGCGGAAATGCGCACCGCGTTCCGCCCGCTGCGCCAGTCGATCTGAGCCGAGCAGGGGCGCGCCTGCCGCGCGTCCCCGCCTTCGAACACACATATCAGGAGTGCTAGCAATGAACCGTCCCGAACGTACCTTCACCACTGGGCAGATCCGGCTTGACTCGGCCCCAAGAAGACCCGGCTGCTCAACGACATCATCACCGAGATCGAGACCGACCCGGAGGCTGGGCTTCCACGTCGGACAGATCGGCAGCTGACGGAACCGCTGCGGCGTTCGGCCGGTTGGAATGGTGACAGGCGGTCGTGCCAATGTCGCTTTTCTCCGGTACCGAGCGCCGGCGCTAGAACCAACAAAGACAAGGAGAGATGAGATGATCCGCAAGGCAACAGCAGTATGGAAGGGCACCGGCCGCGATGGCACGGGCCATCTGTCGAGCGAGTCCGGCGTGCTCACTGATACGCCCTATTCGTTCAAGACGCGCTTCGAGAACGAGAAGGGCACCAATCCCGAGGAGTTGATCGCGGCGGCCCATGCCGGCTGCTTCACCATGGCGCTGGCCTTCGGCCTCCAGCTCGCCGGTTTCACGCCGGACGAGCTCTCGACCGAGGCAGCGGTTACGCTCGAGCCCGAGGGCAAGGGCTTCAAGATCAGCAAGTCGGCGCTCACCTTGCGCGCCAAGGTGCCGAACCTTGACGACGCAGGTTTCGCCAAGATCGCCGGCGAGGCCGAGAAGAACTGCCCGGTGTCGAAGGTGCTCAACGCCGCGATCACGCTCGACGCCAAGCTGACCTGACCGCGTCGTCAAACAAGCTACCCATCCGGCCCTGATCGGGAAAACTGAAGCTGTGCGGGCTTCGGGTGCCCCGAGAAGAGCCGGATGGAGATTTGCGACAATGCCCGGCTGACGCCATGTGATATAGAGCGTATCGAATGGCTGGTGCGGGCGAGCGGAGCGATCAATTGGGAGCGGACATATGACGACAGAGCGCGCAATTCTGGCCGGAGGCTGCTTCTGGGGCATGCAGGATCTGATCCGCAAGCAGCCCGGGGTGATTTCGACACGCGTCGGCTACACCGGCGGAGAGGTGAAGAACGCGACCTATCGCAATCACGAGGGCCACGCCGAGGCGATCGAGATCATCTTCGACCCGGCGAAAACGAGCTACCGGACGATGCTGGAGTTCTTCTTCCAGATCCACGATCCCACCACGCTCAACCGTCAGGGCAATGACTGGGGCACGAGCTATCGCTCCGCGATCTTCACGACGAGCGACGAGCAGAAGCGGATCGCGGAAGACACCATCGCCGACGTCGAGGCCTCGCATCTGTGGCCCGGCAAAGTGGTGACCGAAGTCACGCCCGCCGGCGATTTCTGGGAGGCCGAGCCGGAGCACCAGGATTATCTCGAGCGCTATCCGGACGGCTACACCTGTCACTTCATCCGGCCCGGCTGGAAGTTGCCGCGGCGCGCGGCCGCTGTGGGAGGCTAGACCGCATCGTCGCGCATGGCGGGGGACAGGCCGAGCAGCGCCGCCTCAGCTTCGGAGCTGTGCGATCAGACCTTGGGCCTCGCGCATGTCAGCGGTGCGGGATCCCTCGGTCAGCGGCCGGCAAACGGTTTCCAGAACCTCCAGCGCCTCCGCATCGCGGCCTTGTCCCAGTCTGAACCGCGCAATGCTGATGGCGCATCTCAGCTCCCACGATCGTGCGCCCTGCTGCGTTGCGATGTCCATCGCTTCGCGAAAAGCCGCTTCGGCGGCGGGCAGGCCCTTCGTCTGCTTGAGCATCAATTCGGCCTTGATGCGGATCAGCTCCGGCAGATACCAGCGCTCCTGGCGGTCGTTGCAGCGCGCCAGGATGTCCTCGATCATCTCCAGGCCGCGATCGGCCTGGTTGGCCTCGCCAAAACAGGCGGCAAGCTCCCCAAGCAAGGGAAGAAAGCGCGGCAGGAAGCGCGCATCGCCGGCGCGGTTGAGCTCTTCGCGCAGCAGCGGCAGACCGGTTGCGATGTCGCCGCGCTTGGCAACGACCGCCGCGTTGAAGGCGCGTGCCCACAGGCCCCACAGCCGGATCGCGTGCCGCTCGGCGTGTTCGAGCAGCTCGGTGCCGTGGCGTTCCGCGGCGTCGAAATCGCCGGCCCAGAAGGCGATCGGGCAGGCCGCCTGACCCAGCACGCTACAGAAGGTCAGCGCGTGGCCGTTGGCGAGGCCTTCCTCGATGTTTCGCGCGGCCAGCGCCTGCGCTTGGTCGGCGAGGCCTTGCAGCCAGAGAATGCGGGCCCGGAAATATTGCGTCGATATCCTGAGATCGAGCGGGAAGATCTTCGGCTTCTCCGCCAGCACATGCAGCGATGCGTTCACCCGGTCGATGTGCTCCCGCGCGTCGTTCTGGTCTCCGAGATAGTGCAGCGCGACGGCCATCAGCCGGTCGCCCAGCATGAGATCGGACTTGTCGGGAGAGTTCGCCGCCGCCTTCGCAAAACGATCGGCGAGTGCGCGGGCCTTGCCGAACTGTCCGTTGTTGAACTGGTCGATGCACAGGCCCCAGAGCGCGCGCAGGCGGAAATCCTTGTCGTCGAGCCTGTCGGCCAGCTCGAGAGTCGTCTCGAGGATCGGGCGCGCCTCGCGCGCACGGCCCTCGCCATACATCAGCGACCAGCCGAGCGCCGACAGGAGCTGCATGCGGACGCGGTCGTCGCCGCCGTCTCCGAGCGCGGCGAGTGCCGTTCTCGTGCGCTCGCGGCATTCGGCGAACAGCGAAAGCCGCACCCACAACGTGACCGCGGCCGCCGTCAGCGCGATTCCCAGCGCCGGATCGCCGTCAGGCCCGAAGGCCCAGTTCAGCGCCGCCCGCACATTGTCCAGCTCCGCACCGTAGACGTGCAGCCATTCGGGCAGCGGCGTCGACGTGTCGGCCTCGGCGCGCTGGAAGAAATCGCGAAAATGCTCGGCGTGGCGCCGCGCGAACTGTCTGGTTTCACCGAGCTCGTTGAGCTTTCCATGCGCGTAGGTGCGCGTGGTGTCGAGCAGGCGATAGCGCAGCGTGCGCGAGCCGGACGGCGAGATCAGCGATTTGGTGACCAGGCTGTCGATCGCCTCGAGCGTCTCCGATGCGCTGAGGCCGTCGCCGGCCGCGACCGTGGCAGCCGCCTCCGGCGCGAAGGGCCCGGCGAACACCGACAGTCGCCGCAAGGTGGCGCTCTCGGCCGCGGGCAGCAGGTCGTAGCTCCAGTCGAGGGCCGCGGCGAGCGTCTGGTGCCGCGGCACGGCCGTGCGCCGTCCGCGCCATTGCAGCGAAAAACGGCTGTCGAGCAGGGAAGCCGTGCCTGCGATGCCATAGGCATTGACGCGGCCCGCCGCGAGCTCGATCGCCAGCGCAATGCCGTCGAGGCGCCGGCAGATGCTCGCGACGAGCGGCGCTTCTTCTGCGCTGAGCTGGAACGGACCCGAGCTCTGGGCAATACGCTCGACGAAGAGTTGGGCCGCGGGGTAGGTGAGGACCTCGGCGACATCAAGGTCTTTCCGTTCCGGCGGACAATCCAGCGGGAACAGCCGGAAGATCCGCTCGCCTTCGCTCCGGAACGACTCGCGGCTGGTGGCGAGAACACGAAGCTGCGGCGCTTCGCGAACGATGCGCTCGACCAGCGGGGCCAGATCATCCAGCACGTGTTCGCAGCTGTCGAAGATCAGCAGGGCCGGGCCGGTCTTGAGAAATGTCAGCAAGGCCGGCGTCGGGTCCTCCGCGTTGATGGTCAGCCCGAGCGCGGAGGCGATGGTGGTTGCAATGTGGCTGGCATCCCTCAGCGGGCCGAAATCGACAAAGAAGACGCGGCCGCCGAAATCCTGGGAACGCCGATGCCCGACGGTGACGGCGACCGCGGTCTTGCCGATCCCGCCCGGGCCGACCACGGTCATGAAGCGATAGAGCGACAGTCCGTTCGAGATCTTCTCGATGACCTCCTCTCGTCCGATCATCTTCGCGAGCTGAACGGGCAGGGAGCGAGGAGGGGCGACGTCGGGGGAGACCGGCGCGACCGGAGGGGCCGCTTGAGCGAGCGAGGCGACGAAGCAATAGCCGCGGCCGGGCACATTGACGACATAACGGGCCGACTTGCCGGTGTCGCCGAGCGCCTTGCGCAGCGCTGCGACATGGAAGCGCAGGCTGCCTTCGTCGACATTGACGTCGGCCCAGATGCGCTTGACCAGCTCTCTCTTGTCGACGACTTCACCGGGGCGTTCGGCAAGGAAGATGAGAATATCGAGCGCGCGGCCGCCGACATGAAGCGGCGAGCCCTCCTTCTCCAAGAGCCGGGACTTTGGAAACAGCCGAAATGGCCCAAATGAAATGGCCGAGTCTTCGTTGTGGTCTGGCACGCGCCACTGCCCCCTCGGCGGGAGTCAAAAGGTATTTCGTTCTGGTCTACCAGAACGAAGCGTACAGTAAACTGGCCGAAAGCAGCATGGCTGGCAGACCTGCGCAGATCGCTTGGGGGGCTTCGGCTTGCCGAAATAAGACTTTGAACGGAAGGGGTTAGGTCGCCATGCCATGGCGATGGCGCCGCGGCTTGTCCGGACGGAGCATTGACGGCGGCGGCGGATTGCTGCGATTGGTCGGTCCGGGAGCCGGTCCCGCCTCGACAGTGACTACCGACTTCCGGAATTCGGTCATGCCTTCCTTCTCGCGGCGACGGTTCGTCCATGCGTTATCCGGCGCAGCGGCGTTGGCGGCGCTACCACGCAGCGGGCAGACCGCGGATTATCCGTCCCGCCCCATTCGACTGGTGATTCCGTATGGCGCCGGCGGATCTGGCGACCAGATCGGACGTCCCTGGGTCGACAGGATGTCAGCGCTGCTCGGGCCGACATTCGTCGAGTACATCGGCGGCGCCGGTGGCGCGATCGGGACCGCGGCGGTCGCGCGCGAGGAGCCCGACGGCTATTCGCTGCTGCTCGGCAACGGCAGCACGCAGGTCATCATTCCCCTGACCTCGTCAAATCCCGGTTATTCCGTCGGCGATTTCCGCGCCATCTACCGCCTGATCAACAGTGCGCTGGTTTTTGCCATCCATCCGTCGGTGCCTGCCGCAAATCTGCGCGAGCTGATCGCCTATGCGAAGGCCAATCCGGGCAAGCTGTCCTACGGGACGCCCGGGATCGCCACCGGCAATCATCTCGTCGGGGAAACGTTCAAGCAGCAGGCGGGCGCACTGGACATCGTTCACGTTCCCTATCGGGGCATCGCGCAGGCCAGCAACGACCTCGTCGCCGGCCAGATCTCGCTCGTCATTGCCGTCATGTCGGTCCAGTTGCAGCAACTGAGCCAGGCCGGCAAGATCCGGCTGCTTGCGGTCACGACCGAAAAGCGGCTGAGCGGCGCGCCTGATATTCCGACCGCCGTCGAATCCGGCATGCCGGATCTCAGATATGAGGGATGGTTCGGTCTGTTCGCACCCAAGCTCACCGACGATGCGATCATCGACCGGATCGCACAGGCGACGCGCCTGGCCATGACTGACGCTGCGCTTCAGGCAAGCTACCGCGCCCAGGGTATGGAGCCCGACAGCGATTCCAGCCCCGACAAGTTCCAGCGCATCGTCGATGCGACGTCGGCAAGCCTCGCGCCCGTCATCAAATCGATCGGACTGGGCAATCTGTAGGGCCGCTCACGCGTCGACTGGTGATACCTCGCGCTGCTTCGTCGTGACGATGCGCGCCGACAGCGTGACGAGGCCCATCAGCACAGCCAGGAGCCAGAACGCCGTCGGCAATCCGCCGATACGTGCGACGAAGCCGACGCCGGCGGGACCAACGAGGATGCCGGCGTAGCCTGCGGTCGTGATCGCCGCGACGGCGAGCCCCGTGGGCATCACCGTCTGCCGGGCTGCCCGGCGGAACAGCACAGGCACGAGGTTCGAGGCGCCGAGGCCGATGAGCAGGAAGCCGGCTATGGCGACCGCCGCAACCGGAGCGGTGAGCAGCACCGCGAAGCCCGCGACCGCGATGATGCTTCCCCAGAACAGCGTCGTGCGATCCCCGATGCGCGCAACCACGGCGTCGCCGCCGAGCCGCCCCATCGTCATCGCGATCGAGAACACGATATAGCCGATCCCGCCTTGCGCCTCGGAGACGAGGCCAGCGTCAATGACGAGAAGTGCGCCCCAATCGAGCATCGCGCCCTCGACCAGGAACGTGATGGCGCCGAGCAGCGCGAGCAGAAGCACGGAGCCGTGCGGCAGCACGAACAGCGGTCCGTCCTGTACCTGCACGGAGCGGAGCAGGCGCGGCCAGGTGATCAGCATCGCAATCAGCATCAGGACGGAGCAGATCAGCGTGCAGGCGAGGGCGCCGAGCTGCAAGGAGAGCAGCGCGGTCATCAGCGCGGATCCGGCGAAGCCGCCGATGCTGAACAGCGCATGGAAGCCGGACATCAGCGGACGTCTCGCTGCGCGCTCCACCTCCACCGCGTGGATGTTCATGGCGACGTCGATGGAGCCGAGCGCGGCGCCGAAGCCGAAAAGTGCCAGCGCCAGCGCTGCCGGCGAGCTCGCGATGGCCAGCAGAGGCAGGACCAGGGCGAGACCGAGCCCGCCGGCGATGATGATCGGCCTGCTGCCATAGCGCGCGCTCATGATTCCGGTCAGAAGCATGGCGACGACCGAGCCGATGCCGAGGCTGAGCAGCAGCAGGCCGAGAACGCCGTCGTCGACGCCGAGCCGTGCCTTCGCAAACGGCACCAGCGGCGCCCAGCACGCGATGCCGAAGCCCGCGACGAGAAAGGCAAGTCGCGTCGCAAGCCGTGTCGCCGGCCGGTCGGCAGAAGTCATGAGAACTCCGGAAAGCAGGGGGCAAGGAGGGCGCAATCGACAGGCCCGACGATTGCCGCGACTTTATGTCCTGATGTGCACGATTTGTTGCAGCAGGTCCCCGAACGCTGCAAGTGGAGGCGCAGGCCCCTGGGCTCGCCCGTCGGGCAAAACACCGGCCCTGTCTCGCCGCCCCGTCAATCCCTTTTCATAAAAATATTCTACTTTACCGAAATTCGGATTTGTCGTATGTGTTACCCATCCCGGCTCATCCTTGAGGGGCGATCATGTGGTCGTCATTTTTCGCGAGCCGGGCTTGCGGTGGACGCGGCAGCGTCGGGTACGAGAGGTTAAGGCAGGGCGGATTGCTCTCCGTGAGCCCGAGGCCACGTACCGACGAGCGGCGCTGTCAGGTTCGTCTCGCCAGCAAGTTTCCGGCTCCGTCGACAGGGCCGGGAAAACTGCGGCGAAATGGCGGGCCGTGCGTACGGCAAAACCGTGTGGTCCTGGCCGTCGTTGCTACGGTCAAGCTCTTGCGGATGCGGCAGTCGCGTCAACCGGCGCGGCGTCGGTGAATTCCGCGAAGGCGAGGGAGGCCAGCAGGAACTCGGCTCCCGGGAGAGCACGGCATAAGCCGTCCAACCACTGCGCAGGGAAGGCCGAGTGATTGGCTACACCTGTATGCTGCTGTGCGGTTCTTCCTGCGTGTGCTTTTCGCGCAGCAGACCGCGGGTGCTAGGTCAGCACCCGGCCTTCCCTGCGCCCTCTTGGACAAGAGGGTGGAGAGACGAAGCAAAGCTCGGGCGAATTGCGCCGCGAGGACGGGAAGGCGTGTCTGTAACCACACACTCGCCGTCATCGCCCGGCTCGACCGGGCGATCCAGTATCCCAGAGACTGCTGTGATTGAGCCGAGAGGCCGCGGCATACTGGATTCCCCGCCTGCGCGGGAATGACAGTGGTACTTGGAGAAGAAGCCGATGCCTCATACTCCGTCATTGCGAGCGTAGCGAAGCAATCCAGAATCCCTCGGCGGTTACAGTCTGGATTGCTTCGCTACGCTCGCAATGACGAGGTGGAGGGAGCGTGCGCCTCAATATTCGATGCGTGCCCCGGACGCAGCGCAGCGCCCTTCAGCGGTGCGCTGCAGAGCCGGGGCCCATGTCTCCGAGAGCGCTATCTCTGGCTTCTGGGTCCCGGCTCAGCGCGGCAACGCCATAAGCGCGTTTACGCGCGTCTTCGACGCACTATGCGCGTTGCAGCTTGTCCGGGACACGAGAGTGAGTGACGACGATCCCCCTTGCTCCGTCATTGCGAGCGCAGCGAAGCAATCCAGAGTCTTTCCGCGGAGAGATTCTGGATTGCTTCGCTGCGCTCGCAATGACGATGTGGAGACAGCGAGCAGCACACTATGACCGTCACCCCCGCGCAACGGCGAAGCCGTTGTCGCTGGAGGTACGCGTTCCGCGGCGCATCGCGCCGTGGAGCGAGCCTCGAAGGGCGACGGCCCGGCTGCATCGGGGCCGCGCATCCTTCGAGGCTCCGCTTGCGATGCTTCGCATCGCAAGCCTCGCACCTCAGGATGACGGAGCCAATAGTGTCGTCATTGCAATGACGAGGTGGAGGGAGCGTGCGCCTCAATATTCGATGCGTGCCCCGGACGCAGCGCAGCGCCCTTCAGCGGTGCGCTGCAGAGCCGGGGCCCATGTCTCCGAGAGGCTATCTGTGGCTTCTGGGTCCCGGCTCCGCGCCGCAACGCCATAAGCGCGTTTACGCGCGTCTTCGACGCGCTATGCGCGTTGCAGCTGTCCGGGACACGAGAGTGGGCAATGACGATGTGAGGCGAATCCCGTTGAACGTGCGGTGAGCGAGTTTGGAACGGTTCGAGATGCGTTTGAAAAACTTGAGTCGCTCGCATGTCGCATGCGGCAGATGCGCGCACGCGGGCGTCGTCTCCGCTTTGCGTGCGATCGCGGCCTTGCGTCGGCGGAGCATTGCCGCATGCGACACGACATTGCCGGTCGCCTCGCTCGTCGAGGAAACCGCCGAGATTGCCGAAGGCGAGTTACCAGGAAATCGGGATTCGCTGCGCAAATCCGCCGAGATCCGAGTCGGGGCTCAGAGGCTGGCGATCGAGCGGCCGGTTGTTGTTCCCGCGGGCGAACGACGTGCCGGGTGGAAAAGCGTAGTCGCTGAACTTGCGCTCGCCGGGAAGCACCTCGGTGCCTCCATCGAGCCAGGACCGCTTGCTGACATAGATGCGCGTATGCGAACCGGACTGGTAAGACCGGTTGGGGCCGCGCGGACCGTACTCGTAGACGGTGTTTTGCGTCGTCGGTTGTCGATCGCGCTTGCCGGCGGTGGCGGCGTGAGCGGGGACGGTCGAGACGAGGACGGCAACCAGCGTCAGTCTGGTCATGACGATCGCATTCATCGGCAAATATTCCATACGGCTTTTCCTGATGCCGACGCCTCTCGCATCGGCCTTGCAGCGTGTAAACAATTCACTTTTTGCGCGATGTTGCTGGGCGCCCGCCCGGGCGGGCGCGCGCACGAGAGCCGCCATGCCGGATCAAGTGCATTTGGCTTGAGCCTTCCGATCGTCACGGTTGTCACGCTGGCGCGTGCCGGTGCGACTGATCGGCCTCATCAAATTCAATGCGCGGAAATATCCAGCAACTTCAGGGCCACACCGCGGCCACAGCTTTCCCGTTTCAGAGCAGGTCATGTGCTCTTGAGGTGTGGAATGTCGGTTTTGCGAGCCTGGCTGATCGCGGCGGTGATGAGTGGCGTGTCGATTGCGAGTTCGTTTCCCTTTGCGCTGCTGCCGCAGCCGGCGGCCGCGCAGGCGGTGGAGACGATCGTCGTCGAGGGCAATCGCCGCGTCGAGGCCGAGACGGTCCGCTCCTACTTCAGGCCCGGCCCCGGCGGGCGCCTCGATCAGCCCGCCATCGACGACGGACTCAAGGCGCTGATTGGCACGGGTCTGTTTCAGGATGTGAAGATCAGCCAGGCGGGCGGCCGCATCGTGGTGTCGGTGGTGGAAAATGCCGTGATCGGCCGCGTCGCCTTCGAGGGCAACAAGAAGATCAAGGACGAGCAGCTCTCGGCCGAAATCCAGTCCAAGCCGCGCGGGACGTTCTCGCGCGCGCTGGTGCAGTCAGACACGCTGCGCATCGCCGAAATCTATCGGCGCTCGGGCCGCTACGACGTGCGCGTCACGCCCGAGATCATCGAGCAGCCGAACAACCGCGTCGACCTCATCTTCACGGTCGAGGAAGGTGCCAAGACCGCAGTCAAATCGGTCGAGTTCATCGGCAACAGCGCCTATTCGGCTGCGCGCCTGCGCGACGTGATCAAGACGCATGAGAGCAATCTGCTCAGCTTCCTCGGCAACAACGACATCTACGATCCCGATCGCGTCGAAGCCGACCGCGACCTGATCCGCCGCTTCTATCTCAAGAATGGCTTCGCCGACGTCCAGGTCGTGGCCGCGCTCACCGAATACGATCCGGAGAAGAAGGGCTTTCTCGTCACCTTCAAGATCGACGAAGGCCAGCAATATCGCGTCGGATCGGTGGACTTCCGTTCCAGCATCCCCAATTTCGACGCGAACTCGCTGCGCGTCTATTCGCGCGTCGGCGCCGGCTCGCTCTACAACGTCGAATCGGTCGAGAAGTCGACCGAAGAGATGCAGATCGAAGCATCGCGCCGGCTATTCGTTCGCCGTGGTGCGGCCGAGCGGCGACCGCAATTTCGAGGCGCATACGGTGTCCGTCGTGTTCAACATCGACGAAGGCCCGCGCACTTATATCGAGCGCATCAACCTGCGCGGCAACACCCGCACGCGTGACTACGTGATCCGGCGCGAATTCGACCTCTCCGAGGGCGACGCCTACAACCGCGCGCTGGTCGACCGCGCTGAGCGGCGGTTGAAGAACCTCGACTACTTCAAGAGCGTCAAGATCGTGACCGAGCCGGGCTCCTCCAGTGACCGCGTCATTCTGGTCGTCGATATGGAAGAGAAATCGACCGGCGACTTCTCGATCTCGGGCGGCTACTCCACGAGCGACGGCGCATTGGCCGAAGTCTCGATCGCCGAGCGCAACCTGCTTGGCAAGGGGCTCTACGCCAAGGCGTCCGTCAGCTACGGCCAGTATTCGCGCGGCATATCGCTGTCGTTCGTCGAGCCCTATCTGCTCGATTACCGTCTTGCGCTGGGAATGGACGTCACCTGGCGCCAGCAATTGTCGAACAGCTACACCAGCTACGGCGTGACGACGCTGGGATTCTCGCCGCGCCTGGGCTTTGCGCTGCGCGAGGATCTCTCGCTCCAGCTGCGCTACTCGCTCTATCAGCAGAGCATCACGCTCGCCAGCGCCTATAACAACTGTAACAACAACGCGGCCAACACGTCGCTGGCGTACAACCCGACACCGGCCTACGTCAAGAACGTCCTCGGCGGCGTGGATCCGACCAATTCCACGGATTCGGGCGTTTATGGCTACGGCTGCTACGGCGACGGCGAGTCGAGCCTGCCGGTCCGGAAGGAACTGGCAAACGGTCGGACCTGGACGTCGTCGCTTGGCTACACGCTGACCTACAACACGCTCGACAACACCAAGAACCCGACCGACGGATTGCTGATCGACTTCCGACAGGATTTCGCCGGCGTCGGCGGCGACGTGACCTATCTGAAGACCGCGGTGGACACCAAGTACTACACGCCGCTCGTCTCCGAGATCGTCAGCGTGATCCACCTCCAGGGCGGTATCCTCAGCAAGATCGGCGACCAGGATCTGCGCATGCTGGATCATTTCCAGATGGGCCCGAACCTCGTGCGCGGCTTCGCCTCCAACGGCATCGGTCCCCGCGACATCACCTACCTCAACTACGGCTCCAGCGGCGATGCGCTTGGCGGCACGAAATACTGGGGCGCGTCCCTGGAGTTGCAGATGCCGTTCTGGTTCCTGCCCAAGGAGGTCGGCCTGAAGGGCGCGGTCTACGCCGACGCCGGTTCGCTCTGGGGATACCAGGGACCGACATCATGGTCGGCCACGGGCGAAGTCAACACCAAGGCCTGCCCGACCTGCGGGCTGCAATATGACGATGGCAACGTGGTGCGCTCGTCAGTCGGCGTCGGCCTGATCTGGGCTTCGCCGTTCGGGCCGCTGCGATTCGACTATGCCGTGCCGCTGACGAAGGGCAAATACGACAACGTCCAGGAGTTCAGGTTCGGCGGCGGCACCTCGTTCTAGCGATGCGATACCTGCACGGGACGTCGCGGCATTTTGTCGTGCATTTGTGAAAATGTGTGATCGGCCTTCCGGATGGGCGGAACATGAAACCACGTTGAAGTTGCTGCGAAATCGTCCTGTTTCGCCGATGTGAATGTGCCGGAGCGACTGCTGTTTGCCTCGTGCGCGCGTGGACAGCCGTTGGCGGATGTCGGATAATGCGTGCCGGAAATTGCGGGGCGCTGTGGCCTGCACTTGGACGTCCGCAGAAGGAACCCGATGACACAGGCAGGCGCCTACGGACAGAGGCTCGGGCAGTTCCTCCGCTTGAAGGATGCGCCGCCCTCGCTGGTCACCCGCTCGCTGCGCAGCGCCGAGCTTGCGATCACCGAAACCCGGAATGACCACCCGGTGCCTGGCCTGTCCGGATCGCTCGCCGCCGAAGACGCCTTTCTCGTCAGCCTGAAGCTCCACGACTACCCGGATTGCGAGCTCTGGGAGCGCGGCAAATGCATTATGACGGCGGACGTCCGGGCGGGGACGACCTATCTGTACGACCTCAAGCGCGATCCGCGCTACGTGATCGACAAGCCGTTCCACTCCCTGTTCTTCTACATTCCACGTTCAGCGCTCGACAGCATCGCCGAACAGTGCAACGCGCCGCGGGTCGACGAGCTAGATTGTCAGATCGGTGTTGGTCATGACGACGGAATCATCCGCCACATCGGCGCGTCGCTGCAGGAGGGCCTGCGCAGGCCGGACGAGGCCAATCAGCTCTTCATCGATCACATGATGCTCGGGTTGACCGCCCATGTCGCCCAAACCTATGGCGGGCTTCAGCGCACGTCCGAACTCGCGCGCGGCGGGCTCGCGCCATGGCAGGCGAAACGCGCCTGCGAGAGGCTCGAGTCGGACCTCGGAGGCAAGCTCTCGTTGCAGAGGATCGCGGCCGAGCTCGATCTCTCGGTCAGCCATTTCTCACGCGCGTTTCGAATCTCGGTCGGCCTGCCGCCGCATCAATGGCTGCTTCAGCAGCGCGTGAAGGCCGCCAAGCAGTTGATGAGCGTCCGCGACCTGCCGCTGTCGGAGATCGCGATCTCGGCCGGGTTTGCCAACCAGAGTCACTTCACGCGCGTGTTCTCCTCGATCGTCGGCGTCAGCCCGGCAGCGTGGCGCCGCGAGTCGCTCGGCGCTTCGAATCGCGAGACGTGAAGCCGGGCGCCTTCCGTCCTCAGCGGCGTTTCGCGAGTGAGATCGTGTAGGCGGCCCGCCGCGCCGCAAAGATCTCGTCCGGCGGATGACCGATGCCGTCGGCGAGATTGGCCGGATTGAAGATGGAGGCGTCGCAGGCCTCGTCCGGCTCGAGGCCGGTTATTACGATCGTGCCCAGGCGCACCTCTTCGCGATTATCCTCGTCCGGCCAGCGCACGGTCACGTCCATGGTGGGGTCGCCGGGGCGGTCGAGCAGCGCCATCACGTTGAAGCGGACATTGCCCGCAGCGATCCGCGTGCCGAGATCGTCGTGCAAGAAGTCGGCCGGCTTCGTCCTGGCTTCGTCCTTGGTCAGCGTGACCTCGCCGCGGGCCGGGACGACCTTGAACTTGATGAAGCGCGTCTCATTCTCCGCATTGGTCGCCGGAAAGGAATGCACGCCCCAATAGGTCGTGCCGGCAAAGCTTCCGGGCAGCGGACGCGCGGCGACGTAGTTCGCCTGGTTGAGCGTTTCGGGATTGGCCGCCGAGAAGGCCTTGACCTTCGCCATGTCCGGCTTGCCATCAGGTCCCGGGATGCGCGCCTCGAGGAAGGCCAGCATCTGGTCGAGCGTTCGAGCAAAGTGCACAGGCGCGCTTTCCACGAGAATATCCGAGCGGTGGTCGCCATCGCCAAGCTTGAAGCTGAAGCCGCGCAGCACCAGATTGTTGGTGTCGGCTACGTTGGGATTGCCGCCGCCGACCGAGAAGCGCGCCAGCACGCGCGATGGCCTTGTGAAGCTCTGCGATCGCGTAATCTCCCCCGCGCGATCCGACGGGGTGTAGGTACCCCGAACGCACCAGCCCTTGGCGAAGCTGGCGCGGACCTTTGGCGGATTGCCGGCGACGGCCTTCAGTGCCCAGACGATGGAGGCGGGCGTCGCGGCATCGTTCGGACTTTCGGCCATGGCGGATCTCTCGCGTGTGCGAGCCAGATTCTAGCCGCGATGTGGACCCGCGATCTTTCCCAAAGCGGTCGGGTTTTGCCCGATCCTGCTCAAGACACGTGCCCCGCGCTGGCCCACGTGGCCGATGCTCGCAATCGCCTGACCAATCAGGGAATGCTGGGTTGCGTCTCCGTCAGCGGTATCCAGCCGCCCTCGCCACGTTGGAAGAGCGGGCACCCGAAGACTGCGCGAACCGGAAGTGCGGTGGCCGAGGCCTGCCAGCGATTGGTTTGCTTCATCGCGACGACGATGCCGGCAATTTCGACGCCGACCTTCTGCAACAGGCGCTCCGCCGCGAGCGCAGTCGCCCCGGTCGAGATCGCATCGTCGATCAGCACCACGCGGCGGCCTTCGATCAGGGGCAGCAGGTTCGGATCGAGCCGCAGCTTTTTGCCGGCGTCGGGGCTGGTGATTGAAGTCACGGGCTCGGACAGCGCGTCGTCGTACCAGAATTTACGCGAATAACCGAGCGGGACATAGCGCGGCTGTCCGAGCCGTTCGGCGACCTGCGATGCGAAGGCAAGACCAAGGGTCGGGAGTCCGACAACGATTTCGGCATCGAATGTGCGCGCCTGCGTCGCCATATGGTCCGCCAGCGCCGCGACAACGAGGTTTGAAGCTTGATTGGCAATGAGTGAGGCGACGGCGCGATCGCCATCGGGCAACCGGCGCAGCGGCAAGACGAGAATGCGGCCGCAGGGCAGGGTGGCGGGATACCCGAAGCGATAGGGGGGCGTCGCCGAGAAACGTGCGGGGATCTCCGGCGTCAGATCCTGCCAATAGCCCGTCGTAGCCTCGGTATAGGGTTCGCTTGCGGTCATGATGCCGGCATCAGACACCTAACCTCCGAGGATTCGCCGGCAGGCGTCGACGAACACCTGCGCGCCCGTGACGATGTCGGCGTCCGCGGTGTTCTCGGTCCAGTGATGGCTGATGCCGCCGATCGACGGCACGAACAGCATCCCCGCGGGCATGACGGTCGCGAGCAACTGTGCGTCGTGGCCGGCGCCGCTGGGCATGCGGACGGATCGTCCGCCGGCGGCGGCCTCGCTCGCAGCCTCGATCGCGTCCTGAAAACCGGAGTTCATCATGGCGGGAGCGCCGGTCCGCAGTTTCTCCACGGTCACGGTACAGGGGCCGCTCGCGTTGACCTCGTCCGCCATGGCCCTCAGCAATTCCTCCAGCCGCGCGATGACCGCCGGGTTGTCGTCGCGGATCTGGAACAGCATTTCGGCGCCACCGGGAATGATGCTTGGCGCGCCCGGGTCGAGCGTGATGCGGCCCGTGGTCCAGACCGTGCGCGGACCGCACGTGGCCGGGAAGCGCTCGTCGATCGCGACGCAGAATTTGGCCAGCGCAAGGCCGGCATCCCTGCGTGCAGCCATGCGGGTGGTGCCGGCGTGGTTTTGCTCGCCGACGAAATTGATCTGGTACTGCCAGATGCCGACGATCGAGGTCACGACGCCGACCGCGAGCTGCCCGCTTTCGAGCGTGTCGCCCTGCTCGATATGTGCCTCCAGATATCCGACGTGCCGTCCCGGCTCGGCGGTGATGCGCGGGCGTCCGGCGAGCCCCATGTCGGCGAGCGCATCGCGCATGGCGCGGCCGCTGGTGCGGTCGCGCGCGGCATCGATGTCGGCCTCGGTCACTTGCCCGACATAGGAGCGCGAGCCGAGGAAATGCCCAAAGTGCCCTTCCTCGTCGCACCAGGCGGCGACTTCGACCGCGCCTTTCACGGAGGGATCGGCATTGAGCACCCGCGCGGCCTCGAGCGCGTAGACGACACCGAGCGGACCATCGAGCCAGCCGGCGTAGTTCTGGCTTTCCAGGTGCGAGCCCGCCAGAAGCTTCGGGCCGGGCTTGGTGCTCGTCCCGAACACATTGCCGATGCCGTCAATCGCGGCGGAGAGATCCGCATCGGGCAGCTTCTGCACCAGCCAGTCCAGTGAAAGCTTGTGCGGCTCGGAGAAGGTCGGCTTGTGCACGCCGGTCTTGTAGGCGCCGATGGCGCGGAGCGCATTGAGGTCGGCGAGAACGCGCGCGCCGTCGAAGGAAGGACGATTGTCAGGCATGTTCGGCAACCTTCAACGCCTCGGTACGGATTTCCTCGACCAGCCGTTCCTTGAGCTGGACGAATTCCGGCGTGGTCTTGATCTTGTAGGAGCGCGGATGCGGCAGGTCTATGGCAATCTCGGCCTTGATGCGGCCGGGGCGCGCGCTCATGACGATGACGCGGCTGCCGAGAAAGATCGCCTCCTCGATGTCGTGCGTCACGAACAGCACGGTCTTCTGGTCGCGCTCCCAGATCCCGAGCAGCATTTCCTGCATCAAGGCGCGGGTCTGGTTGTCGAGCGCGCCGAAGGGCTCGTCGAGCAGCAGAATCTTGGGATCATTGGCCAGCGCGCGGGCGATTGCCGTGCGCTGCTGCATGCCGCCGGAGAGCTGCTTCGGCCAGTGGTTCTCGAAGCCGGACAATCCGACCTGGCGGATGAAGGCGTCGGCGATCTTGTACCGCTCGTCCTGCGACACACCGCGCTCACGCAGGCCGAAGGCGATGTTCTCGCGCACGGTCAGCCAGGGAAACAGCGTGTAGGACTGGAACACCATGCCGCGATCCGCGCCCGGGCCGGTCACCTCGCGCCCGTCGAGCGTGACGCGCCCGCCGGTCGGGCGGTCGAGGCCGGCGACGATGCGAAGCAGCGTGGACTTGCCGCAGCCGGACGGGCCGAGGATGGTGACGAAGTCGTTGTTGCCGATGGTGAGGTCGGTCGGCTCGAGCGCTCTCGTTGGCGCATTGCCGTGGCGCGCGGGGAAGGTCCGTGAGACCTGTTCAATCTTCAGCGTCGTCATGCGAGCTTCCACGGAAACAGCCAGGCGTTGAACGCCTTGAACAGGAAGTCGGAGACGAGGCCGATCAGCCCGATCACGATGATGCCGAAGATGATCTGGCCGGTGTTGAGCAGCGCCTGGCTGTCGGTGATCATGTGGCCGATGCCGGAGGACGAGCCGATCAGCTCGGCGACGATGACATAGGTCCAGGCCCAGCCCAGCACCAGCCGCAGGATCTCGGCGATCTCGGGCGCGGAGGAGGGCAGCAGCACACGGCGGATGATGCCGCGGTCGCTGGCCCCGAGCGTATAAGCCGCCTCGACCAGATCCCGCCGCGTCGCGCCGACGGTCACGGCCACCATCAGGATGACCTGGAACACCGAGCCGATGAAGATGACGAGCAGCTTTTGCAGCTCGCCGATGCCGGCCCACAGGATCAACAGCGGAATGAAGGCGGAGGCGGGCAGGTAGCGTGCAAAGGAGACGAACGGTTCGAGAAAGGCCTCGACCGGCTTATAGGCGCCCATCAGCACGCCGAACGGCACCGCAATGATCGCGGCGAGCGCGAAGCCGCCGACGACGCGCCAGATCGTCATGCCGATGTCGAACACGAAGCCTTGCTTCGTCAGCAGGTCGAAACCTTCCTGCACCATGGTCAGCGGGTTGGCAAGGAAGGTCTTCGACACATGGCCGCCGAAGGTCGCCCACGACCAGAGGGCAACGAACAGCATGAAGAACGCGAGGCCATAGGCTACGCGCTGCCTCGATGTCACGGGATCCAGGGGACGCATCAAACTGTCTATCCGAATAGTCGATCAGGCGCCGGCTCCGCCTCCTGGCGGAACCGGCAGCTTGCAGAAGTTACTTGATGAAGCTGGCGTCGTAGAGGTCCTCGACCTTCGGCGCGGCCTTGATGATGCCGATCTCGAGCAGGAGCTCGGCGGCATCCTTGTTGAAGGTCAGGAAATCACCGGCGAAGAACTTCTGGTTCGCGGCCTTGTCCTGCCAGCGCAGATATTTTGCCGAGTTGCCGAACTGCTCGCCGGTCTGCTTCACGTCCGCGCCCATGATCTCATAGGCCTTGGCCTGGTCCTTGGCGATCATGTCGAGCGCCTCGAAATAGCTGTTGGCGAGCGCCTGTGCGGCCTTCGGATTCTCGCTCAGGAATTTCGGCGTGCAGCCAAAGGTGTCCATCACGATCGGATAGTCCAGCGTGGTGGCGATGATCTTGCCCTTGTCGGGCGCGGCGCGCACGGTCGACAGATACGGCTCATAGGTCATCGCGGCGTCGTTCTGGCCGGAGACGAAGGCCTGCGCCGCCGCGGCGGGCTCGAGATTCACCACGGTCACGTCCTTCGTGGTGAGGCCGTTCTTCTTGAGCATCCAGGCCAGCGCGAAATACGGCGAGGTGCCGGGCGCGGAGGCCGCAACGGTCTTGCCCTTCAGATCCTTGATCGCGGCGATGTCGTTGCGCACGGCCATGCCGTCGGCGCCATAGCTCTTGTCGAGCTGGAAGATCTGCTTGGTGGGGACGCCGTTGGCGTTCCAGGAGATCCAGGTCTCGACCGTGGTCGCCGCGCACTGGATGTCGCCGGAAGCAATCGCAAGGTGGCGGTCCTTCTGCGGGATCTTCTTGATCGTGACGTCGAGGCCGTTCTTCTTGAAGATGCCGGCCTCCTTCGCCAGCGTCAGCGGTGCGAAGCCGGTCCATCCGGAGATGCCGACGCCGACCTTGACGTCGTCGGCGAGCACCGGAGTGGAAGCCGCAAGGGCAATGATTGTCGCAAATACTTTCGAATTACGCATGATTGTCGTCCTCTTGCCGATCGATGGATTGACGTCCTGTTGATCTGTTCGTGTCGGTCCATGCAGACCGTTGCCCGAAGCGTTGCACGAATTGTGCCGACATTGGTCTCTCAGCCTCCCTTGAATCGGGCGACAAGGCGGTGAGAGTCACCGGGATAGAGCAGCCGCACCGCGGTGATCGTGCGCGTGCTGCGCCATGTGTAGCGGTCGATCACGAGGCAGGGCGCGCCGACGGCGATGTCGAGCGCCTGCGCCGCGCGATCGTCCGCGACGATGGCGCTGATCGTATGCTCGGCCTCTGTCCATGGGACATGGTGAAGCAGCCACGAGCCGGGCGGTTCGCGCGAGAAGTCCGCGGTCGCAGCGTTCGGCACGGACGAGAGATCGATCAGCCTGTCCTCGACGGCAAACGGCACGTTGTCGGCGCTGTGGCGGCAGCTTATCGCGACCACCTTGCCGGCCTTCTTCACCCCGAGACGGTCGCGGTCGGCGGCGGTCGCTATGCGCAGCTTGCGATGGATCAGCTCGTAGCCGTAAGCGCGGCCGAGTGCGGTGATCTCGGCGCGGATATCGGCGATCTTGAGCACCGCCGACTGATGCTGCGGCCGGCGGACGAAGGAGCCGGCCCGCCGCCGCCGCTCGATCAAATCGGCCTGCGCGAGCTCCGACAGCGCCTTGTTCACGGTCATGCGCGAGCAGCCGTAGCGTGCCACCAGCTCGTGCTCGAACGGAATACGGTGGCCCGGCGGCCACTCGCCGGTCAGGATGCGCTTCTCGATGTCGGCGCGGATCCGCTTGTAGAGCGTCGGCTGGTCGGCGCCGTCCGTAGCGAGGCTCATGCGAGGAGCCTCCGCACCGATGCGTTGAAACGCTCGCGCGCCGCCTGACGCAGCCGGTGCCGTCCGCCCTCGACGACCTTGTCGCCGCCGGCCCAGACGCAATCGATCGCGCCGCTGCCTGCCGCAAAGATCCAGCTGTCGATGGCCGCATCGCCTTGACGTCCTGCGAGCGACGGATGCGTGGAGTCGAGCGTGACGATGTCGGCGCGCGCGCCCGGCGTGAGGCCGACGGTCGGCTGCGCAAGTGCCTGCGAGCCGCCGGCGAGGGCATGATCGAACAGCGTGCGTCCGGTCGAGGCGCCTGCGCCGCTGGAGAGCACATTGCGCTGGCGATGCTTCAGCCGCTGGCCATATTCGAGCTGGCGCAGCTCGTCGGCGACGCCGACCAGCACGTTGGAATCGGTGCCGACGCCGAACCGGCCGCCGGCGTCGAGGGATTCGCGGGCGGGGAAAATGCCGTCGCCGAGGCTCGCTTCGGTGATGGGGCAGAGGCCGGCAACCGCGCCTGTCTTGGCGAGCGCGGTGACCTCCTCGTTCGTCGTGTGGGTTGCGTGGATCAGGCACCAGCGTTGATCGACCGGTGCGTGCTCCAGCAGCCATTGCACCGGGCGCCGGCTCGACCAGGCCAGGCAATCCTCGACTTCCTTGACCTGCTCTGCGGCATGAATGTGCACAGGGCCGCCGTCGGCGAGCGGAATGATCGCCGCGAGCTCGTCCGGCGCCACCGCGCGCAAACTGTGCGGCGCGATGCCGATATTGGCTCCTGGCAATGTTGCGATCGCTTTACGCGACGCAGCCATCAGCGCGGCGAACCGATCGACCGAGCAGATGAAGCGGCGTTGGCCGGCATGTGGTGCCGCGCCTCCAAAAGAGCCATGCGCATAAAAACTCGGCAGCAGCGTCAGCGCAATACCCGACGCTTCGGCGGCCTGCGCAATGCGCGCAGCCATCTCGGCGAGATCGGCGTAGGGCGAGCCGTCGCGATCGTGATGCAGATAATGGAATTCGCCGACGCGGGTAAAACCCTGCTCCAGCATTTCGACATAAAGCAGTGTCGCAACGGTCGCGACGTCGTCCGGCGTCATTGCCAGCGCAAAGCGATACATCGTCTCGCGCCAGGTCCAGAACGTGTCGGTCGAGTCGCCCCGCTGCTCCGCAAGTCCCGCCATGCCGCGCTGGAAGGCGTGGCTGTGCAGGCTTGCAAGCCCCGGAAGCGCGATTTGGTGGCGCTCGTCGCCGGCGGCCGGCGCGACGCCCGGTGTCACCGCCGCGATCGCGCCGGCGGTGATCACCACCTGCACGTCATTGGCCCAGCCCGAGGGCAGGAGCGCGGAGGCGAAATGCAGTCGGGTCATGATCACACGCCGGCTGGACAGAACCGCCTTACGATTATATGTCTAGACATATAAGTCAAGCATCCCAGGGCGCAGGGACATCCGCGAAGGGACAGTTGCATGGCAGAGCGCTTCGACCGGATCTGGCACAATGCCCGCCTCGCCACGATGCGGGCCGATCGCCCCGATCTCGGCGAGATCGAGCATGGCGTGATTGCCGCGCGCGGCGGCCATATCGTCTATGCGGGCGCAGACGCGGACTTTCCGGCGGATGCGGATGCCATCGAGCGGATCGATTGCGCGGGGCGCTGGATCACGCCAGGCCTCGTCGACTGCCACACCCATCTCGTCTATGGCGGCAACCGCGCACACGAGTTCGAGCTGCGTCTGAAGGGCGCAAGCTACGAGGAGATTGCGCGTGCCGGCGGCGGCATCGTCTCGACGGTGGCCGCGACGCGCAAGGCAAGCGAGGCCGAGCTCATCGCAAGCGCGCTGCCGCGGCTCGATGCGCTGATCGGCGAGGGCGCCACCACGGTCGAGATCAAGTCGGGCTACGGCCTCGACGCCGAGACCGAGATCCGGCAGCTCGCAGCCGCGCGCAGCCTCGGCCGCCAGCGGCCGGTTGCGATCCGCACGTCCTTCCTCGGCGCCCATGCGCTGCCGCCCGAGGCCGATGGTGACAAGGATCGCTATATCGATCTCGTGTGCAAGGAGATGCTGCCCGCGGTCGCAAAGGCTGGTCTTGCCGATGCCGTTGACGCCTTCATGGAGGGCATTGCGTTCTCGGCCGATCAGACCGCGCGGGTGTTCGAGACGGCGAGGAGCCTTGGGCTGCCGGTCAAGCTTCATGCGGACCAGCTGTCGAACCTTGGCGGTGCTGCGCTTGCTGCCAAATTCTCCGCGCTGTCGGCCGATCATTTGGAGCATACCGACGAAGCCGGAGCGGCCGCGATGGCGAAGGCGGGAACGGTGGCCGTGCTGCTGCCCGGCGCCTTCTATTTCATTCGCGAGACGCAAAAGCCACCGGTCGAGGCGTTCCGCAAGCACGGCGTTCACATGGCGCTCGCGACCGACTGCAATCCCGGCAGCTCGCCGCTGACCTCGCTGTTGCTGGCGATGAACATGGGGGCGACGCTGTTCCGGATGACGGTGTCCGAATGCCTCGCCGGCGTCACCCGCGAAGGCGCGCGAGCGCTCGGGCTGCTCCAGGAGACCGGTATGTTAGAGGCTGGCAAATGGTGCGATCTCGCGATCTGGGACATCGAGCGTCCCGCCGAGCTCGTCTATCGCATCGGCTTCAATCCGCTGCACCGCCGGGTATGGAGGGGACAGTGACGGAGCAGGGCGCGGCGATCGTCGTCAAACCGGGAACGGTCAGCCTGGACGATCTCGCGCGCGTGCTTGCCGGACAGCCCGTCGCGCTCGATCCGTCGTTCTGGCCGGGTGTCGAGGCGGCCGCCGCGATCGTCGCCAAGGCGGCGCAAGCAGACGCACCCGTCTACGGCATCAATACCGGCTTCGGGAAGCTCGCCTCGAAGCGCATCCCGTCCGATCAGACCGCGCTGCTCCAGCGCAACCTCATCGTCTCGCATTGCTGCGGTGTCGGTCCGGCGACGCCGGAGCCGATCGTGCGGCTGATGATGGCGCTGAAGATCATTTCGCTCGGGCGCGGCGCCTCCGGCGTACGCCGCGAGGTGATCGAGCAGTTGCAGGGAATGCTGGCGCGGGGTGTCTGTCCGCTGGTGCCGCAGCAGGGCTCGGTCGGTGCCTCCGGTGATCTCGCACCGCTCGCGCACATGACGGCCGTCATGATCGGCGAGGGGCAGGCGATTGTCGACGGCAAGACTGTGTCCGGCGGCGAGGCCCTTGCCGGCGCGGGGCTCGCGCCCCTGACGCTCGGCCCCAAGGAAGGGCTTGCGCTGATCAACGGCACGCAGTTTTCGACCGCCTATGCCATTTCCGGCGTGCTGCGTGCGTTTCATCTGGCCCGTGCTGCGCTCGTCACTGGCGCGCTGTCGGTCGATGCGGCAATGGCCTCCACGGCGCCGTTCCGCCCCGAAATCCAGGCGCTGCGCGGCCATGCCGGGCAGATCGCCGCAGCCGCGACGCTGACTGCGCTGCTTGACGGCAGCGACATCCGCCTGTCGCATCTCGAAGGCGACGAACGTGTGCAGGATCCCTATTGCCTGCGTTGCCAGCCGCAGGTCGCAGGTGCCGCGCTCGATCTGATCACGCAAGCTGCGCGAACTCTGATCGTCGAGGCCAATGCCGTCACCGACAACCCGCTCGTCCTGGTCGAGACCGGCGAGATCGTCTCCGGCGGCAATTTCCACGCCGAGCCGGTGGCGTTTGCGGCCGATACAATCGCGCTGGCGCTGTCGGAAATCGGCGCGATCAGCGAGCGGCGCATCGCGACGCTGGTCGATCCCGCGCTGAACTTCGGTCTGCCGCCGTTCCTCACGCCAGATCCCGGCATCAATTCCGGCTTCATGATCGCGGAGGTCACGGCGGCCGCGCTCTATGCCGAGAACAAGCAGCGTGCGCTCGCCTGCTCGATCGATTCGACGCCGACCAGCGCCAACCAGGAAGACCACGTGTCGATGGCCGCGCATGCCGCACGGCGCCTCGCCGATATGGCGGACAATCTCGCTGCCATCCTCGGCATCGAGCTCCTGGTCGCCGCGCAAGGCATTACGCTGCGCGCGCCGCACGCGACCAGCACGCCGCTCGTCGCCGTCATTGCCGCGCTTCGCGAACAGGTGCCCGCGCTCGGCGCCGACCGCTATATGGCCGGCGATCTCGCCAAGGCCGCCGCACTCGTCGAGGCCGACGCGCTGCCGGCGGCTGCGATCGGCGTGCTCTCATCCGATCCATTTCCGAGACTTGCCTGAAGAGGTGTTCCGCATGAACCGCCGACTGGACAACGACCGCACCATCCGCGCGCCCCGTGGCAGCGACATCAGCGCCAAGAGCTGGCTGACGGAAGCCCCCTTGCGCATGCTGATGAACAATCTCGATCCTGATGTCGCGGAGCGCCCGAGCGAGCTCGTCGTCTATGGCGGCATCGGCCGCGCCGCGCGCGACTGGGAGAGCTTTGACCGGATTACGGCGGCGTTACGCAAGCTCGAAGACGACGAGACGCTGCTGATCCAGTCCGGCAAGCCGGTCGGAATCTTCCGCACCCACGCCGATGCTCCGCGCGTGCTGATCGCGAACTCCAACATCGTGCCGCATTGGGCGACGCTCGACCATTTCAACGAGCTCGACCGCAAGGGCCTGATGATGTACGGCCAGATGACGGCCGGCTCCTGGATCTATATCGGCAGCCAGGGCATCGTGCAGGGCACTTACGAGACCTTCGTCGAGGTCGGCCGTCGCCATTATGGCGGCAGCCTGGCCGGCAAATGGATCCTCACCGCCGGCCTTGGCGGCATGGGCGGCGCGCAGCCGCTGGCCGCGACCATGGCCGGAGCCTCCATGCTCGCGGTTGAATGCCAGCCGAGCCGCATCGAGATGCGGCTGCGCACCGGCTATCTCGATCGCCAGGCCGCAACGCTCGACGAAGCGCTCGCGATCATGGCCGATGCTGCCAAGACGCAGAAGGCGGTCTCGGTCGGCCTGCTCGGCAATGCCGCGGAGATTTTCCCGGAGCTGGTGCGTCGCGGCGTCAAGCCCGACATCGTCACCGACCAGACCAGCGCCCATGATCCGATCAACGGCTATCTCCCCAAAGGCTGGACGCTCGCCGAATGGGAAGCGAAACGCGCCTCCGATCCGAAGGCCGTCGAGCGCGCGTCGAAGACCTCGATGGTCGAGCATGTCCAGGCCATGCTGGACTTCCACGCGCAAGGAATCCCGACGCTCGACTACGGCAACAACATCCGCCAGATGGCGCAGGACATGGGCCTGAAGAACGCCTTCGATTTCCCCGGCTTCGTCCCCGCCTATATCCGCCCTCTGTTCTGCCGCGGCGTCGGGCCGTTCCGCTGGGCTGCGCTGTCGGGCGATCCCGAGGACATCTTCAAGACCGACGCCAAGGTCAAGGAGCTGATGCCTGATGACAAGCATCTGCACAACTGGCTCGACATGGCGAAGGAGCGCATCAAATTCCAGGGGCTGCCGGCGCGGATCTGCTGGGTCGGCCTCGGCGACCGTCACCGGCTCGGCCTTGCCTTCAACGAGATGGTGGCGCGCGGCGAACTCAAGGCGCCGGTCGTGATCGGCCGTGACCATCTCGATAGCGGCTCGGTGGCAAGCCCGAACCGCGAGACCGAGGCCATGAAGGACGGATCGGACGCGGTGTCCGACTGGCCGCTGCTCAATGCGCTGCTCAATTGCGCCAGCGGCGCGACCTGGGTGTCGCTGCATCATGGCGGCGGCGTCGGCATCGGCTATTCCCAGCATGCCGGCATGGTGATTGTCGCCGATGGCACGCCGGAGGCTGCAAAGCGCATCGAGCGCGTGCTCTGGAACGATCCGGCAAGCGGCGTCATGCGCCATGCCGATGCGGGTTACGAGACCGCGATCGATTGCGCCCGTGACAAGGGGCTCGATCTGCCCAGTTTGACGAAATAGCGCGCCCGGTCCCTGGCCTCAGGCCACGTCCTTGGCCTCGGCGCCGTCGAGGCGCTGCCGTTCGTTCGCGAGATAGTCGTCAATCGCATTGCCCGGCATGGGCTTTGCGAAATAATAGCCCTGGATGAAATCGCATCCCAGGCGGCGCAGGCTGTCGAGCTGGGCGCGGGTCTCGACGCCCTCGACGACGCAGGCGATCTCCATGTCGTCGCACAGGCCCGTGAGCGATTTGATGATCTTGTGGCTGACCGGATTGTCGTTGATGTCGGCGACGAAGCTGCGGTCGACCTTGATCTTGTCGAGCGGCAGACGGTGCACGTGACTCAGCGAGGAATAGCCGGTGCCGAAATCGTCCAGTGAAATGCCGCAGCCCATTGCCTTCAATGCCGCGATCGACTGCTGCGCGCGCACGAAATCGAAGGTGACGGCGGTCTCGGTGATCTCGAAATCGATCCGGTGCGGCGGCAGCCCGCTTTTCTCGACGATGGTGATCAGCGGCAGGATGCCTTCGGCCGCGCAGATGTCGTGGGCGGAGAGGTTGAACGAGACGCGGATGTGGTCGGGCCAGGTCTTGGCCGTCGCGAGCGCCCGAACCAGCAGCGCCTGCGTCAGCGGCCGGATCAGGCCGATGCGCTCGGCGGCGGGGATGAAGTCGGCCGGTGAAACCAGACCGAGGCGGGAGCTGTGCCAGCGCGCCAAGACCTCGAAGCCGGCGGTGTGCTCGCTCATGGCGTCCACGATCGGCTGGAACACCAGGTCCATCTCGGTGCTGAAATCGGCGGTGCGCAGCAGATTCTCGATGACGCCGCGGCTGCGGATCTCGGCCTCGAGCTCGCTCGAGAAGATCACGGTGCGGCCGCGCAGATGGCGCTTGGCGTGATAGAGCGAATAGTCGGCGCATTCATAGAGCGCCTCCGCCGTCGTTGCCGATTGCGGGAATAGTGCGAAGCCGATCGAGCAGGACAGCCCGGTATGGGCGCTGTCGAGCTGGTAGGGAAGCTTGACCTGGTCGCCGATGCGTTCGCCAAGCCGCGCCAGATCCGCCTCCTCGGGGTCGCCGCACACGACGAGGCCGAACTCGTCGCCGCCGAGCCGGGCGAACTCCACCCGCTGCGGGCCGAAGCCCTCGCAGACCTCGCGGATGCGCCGGCCCGCCTCGATCAGGACGCGGTCGCCGACGCTGTGGCCGTAGTTGTCGTTGATCGGCTTGAAGCCGTCGAGGTCGATGATCCCGACCGCGACACGAACATTCCTGCGCTCGGCATCGGCAAAGGCGCTCGACAGCTCGGCGAAGAAGCGACGGCGGTTCGGCAGCTCGGTGAGGGAATCGAGATTTGCGAGGCGGAAGTTCTCGTCCGAAAGCGCCTGGGTGGCCGCCTGCTGCGCCAGCAGCGACTTGCGGCTCGATACGAGATCGGCGAAGTCGCGGTAATAGATGAACAGCACCGTCACCATCGCGCCGGAGACCAGCAGGTTGTTGACCGCGATCGCCTTCAATGTCGGCTCGCCGGTGGCGAAGAAGAACAGCACATAGGGCACGTCGACGATCAGCGTCACGATCAGCGCCGCCGAGCGCAGGTGCATCAGCGAGAAGATGCAGCCGATCACGGTCACCGCCATGTAGAAGGCGACCTGACTCTTGGCGAAGGGATCGCCGTAAGGGTAGAGCGCGAAGGACCAGGCGGTGAAGCCGGCACCGATCGGCACGGTCAGCCAGTTGGTGGCGCGTAGATTGCGCAGGATGTCGCCGTCGCTGCGCACGAGGTGACGCTGGCGCAGCCACCAGAAGGTACGCAGGGCCGCAAGCACGGTCAGCACGCTCGGCACGATCATCGTCAGCCAGTCCGGCGCCACGTTCACATATGTGTAGGCGACCGCGATCGTGTTGCTCATGAGAATGAAGTAGAGCAGCGGGACCTGCTTGGAGAAGGCGTCGAACTGCGCGCGCGTCAGGTCGGGGTTGTCGGCCGGCACGCGAAACAGCCGCATGGCGGCGGCGAAATGAGACGTCAAATTGGCGACAGGCATTGAAATACGCGCCCCGGATCCCTTCAAAACGAGGGCGATCTTGCACATCGGGGGTAAAGGGCGCGTCAGATCGGGTTCCGCGCGAAAGCCAGCGCAGGTTGCACGTTACCGCAGATTTTCCGGCCACGTGCATTGGTGAGGCGGCGTTAGCGATATCCAGCGGCGGAGGCGGATGTCTCGGGCACTGTTCGCCCGCAATCGCCGCAGCTACGATCTGTTAACCATGCGCGTCGGTGACGGCGCGGTGCAGCGTATTGCCGCGCGGTCAGCCGGCCCACCTGATTCACCTCTCCCCCGCGGGAGGAGAGGTGAGAGAGCGCAAGACGGCTGCTATTTCTTCTCCAGCGCCGCGGTCTGCTTGGCGAGCTGCTTGTCGAAATCCTCCGACAGGCCGGTCGCGTAGGTCGCGATCTCGCCCGGCTTGACGAACGGGTTCGGCGCGCCCTCCTTCATCTCCGCGCGCTTGGCCTGCATGCCATAGACTTCCGGATGCGGCCCGAGCAGCACGTCGATCTTCATCGCCTTGGCCTTGGCGAAGGTCGCGCGGTAGTCGTCGACGATGCCGGGGTAGGTCGGCTGGCCGACCAGCCGGTTCAGCGCCACCGTGCCGCTGCAGAAGAACAGCACCTCGCGGTTCTCCTTGCCGTCCTTGACGGTCATCTCCCAGCTCGTGCAGCCCGGCGAATGGCCGGGCGTCGCATGTGCCGTCAGCGTGGTGTCGCCGAGCGTGACCTTGTCGCCTTCCTTCACCGCGCGATCGACCTTCACCGCGGGGAAGGCGAGGTCCTCGTTCTTCTCGTCGCCCGGATAATAGCCGCCTTCGAGCAGCGGCTTGTCGCGCTCGCCGGCGATGAGCTGCGCACCGGTCTCCTTCTTGATCTCGGCGAAGCCGCCGGTGTGGTCGAGATGCGCGTGCGTGTTGAGGATGATCTTGATGTCGGCAACCTTGAAGCCGAGCTTCGCGATGTTGTCCTTGATCATGCCGGTGGACTGGGGCATCGCCGTGTCCATCAGGACCAGGCCCTGCGATGTCTTGATGACATAGACGGCAATGCCGTCGGTTCCGACATAATAGATGTTGTCGACGAGCTGGAACGGCTCGAACGGCGCCGTCCACTTCTGCATGACCGCCGCCAGGAAACTCTTGATGGTCTGTGCCTGCGCAGCCGGTACGAACAATACCAGCGCGCACAGCGCGGCCGTGAGCCTTCTCATAGTTTGCCTCCCAAAGTGTTCTTGTCGTTTCGATCGGACGCGACCTTTGCGTCGGCCGGTGCGCAAGCTACGTCGTGCAAGGTGCGGCAGCAACGACTTCGTGTCGGGAATATTTCGGGGACGGCACGGGAATAACGGCGCGCCTGCCATCGCGGCGCTGGGCGTCAGCGTCTCACCGCCCGATCGTGACGCCGGCGGTCGAGCGCATGGCGTCGCGGAGGCTTCTCGCGTTCATGTCGTCGAGGACCTGCCGCGTCAGCACGGTGGTCTGCCCCGGCGTGTCGAGGATCGTCTCGCCGCGCGAGGACGAGAGCCGGTCGGCCTTGTAGGGTGCGGCCGGATCGGTGGCGGGCGCATGGCGCGACCACTTGCCGGAAGCGGCAAAGGCTCCCTGCGAGACGCAGAGGGCGACGATCACAATCAATCGCAATGATTTTGTGGGCATGCGAGCTCCCATATCGAGGACATCAGCCTAGCATATGGCGGGCGTCGTCGCAGAGGAAAAGGTCAGGCGAGAGCGGCCTGGCGTTCCCGCACCGGCTCGCGGACCCGGTCTGGCTTCCCAGGCTCGGCGAGCCGGGTGAAGCTGCGATGGCTCGCCTGTGCGGGCGCCTCGACGATGACGCCCTCGCAGACGATCTGCCCGCCCAGCATCCTGAATTCGAGCTTGTCGTAGCGCGGCATCGTCTCGCCGGGCGCGGGCGGCAGCAGTTCGACACGGCCCTGGATGTTCAACGTGGCATCGCCGGTGCCGTGAAGCCGCGGATTCCACATCCTGATCCCGGTCTCCGCCCAGCGCTGCCGGATCAGCGCCGTGCGGTCGGCGGGGTCCGTCGCTCTTGCGCGAACTTTCGGTGTGCTGCGGATCTCCAGTGCGGGAGACGCAAGGATCGGCTCCGGCGCGATGTCCGCGACCTCGCCGGAGGTGTCGGCAGAAGCGTCCTCCGTGGCGACCGCTATGACCGGTGCGGGATCGCTTGGGACCGGCTCGATCTCCACGGCGACGTCGGCGGATGAACCGCTGTCAACGCTGACGGCAGGGATATCAGCCGGAGAGACTTCGATGTCGGCGAGGGCGATATGCGGGTCGTCCACGATGGCCGGCTCGATATCGACGAGAACGTCTGAGGATGGCTCGTGGCTGACGATGAGGTCGAGCGTAGCAACCGGAGCGGTCTCGCCATCGACAGACGAGACCGGTGTCTCCTCCGTGACGACGGGCTCAACGTCGGTCGGCAGTTCACGAGTTGGACTGCCGCTGACAGCGAGCTCGGGAATGTCGACCGGCGCGCTATCGACGACGACGGGCTGGACTGAGGCCTCTTCCGTGCCGACCGACTCGACGTGCGTCGGGAGTTCCGCAGGTGAGCCCCTGCTGACGGTGAGGTCAGCAACATCAACGGACGCGGTCTCCACGTCGACAGGCGAGACCGAAGCCTCCTCCACGACGACCGGCTCCGTCGAGCTCTCCGGAGATGAATCGTCACTGACGCCGGTCTCTGTCTGCGCGGCCGGCGGGCTCTCCGCGATGACAGAGATCGCGGTGTCGTCCTCGGCGACCGGCGCTGCGACCGTGATGCCTGGGTCGTTGACATCGGTCTTGATGCTGATGTCGGGAGTGGGCGCGGCTTCTGCAACGTCGACAGCGATGGCAGGCGAATCATCCGTGGCGATCGGCGAAACGTCGATGCTGCCGCCCTGCGGCAAGGGCCGAAGCCTCGTAAACGCCCATTTCACCGCAGGGATGCGGCGCAGCAACGATATCAGTCTCGAAAGCACTGGGAGTTGTCCAAGAGGTACTCGGCGTGAGGCAATCGCTGATTCGCCAGCAATGTGAAAAACTGCCCCGGCCGTCACACCGATGTCAATCTGGGTGGGACCAATTGCAGAACATCCGCGCGCCATCGCTCGCGAGAGAAGCTGCGATCGTCATGAAGCCACGGCAGCGCCGCGAGGCTCCTCGCCATGGGCGCGTTGCGCCGAACGTCGGGGTTCCCTGCGCCGCTCCGTCGAAGGTAGTTTGGAACATCCGGCATCTGGTGTAGGGACGACACATGAGAAGAATAGTCGCCATCGGAGCGGTTCTGCTCTGGTCCACCATCGCATTCGCGCAGGATCGCACGATCACCGTGGCCTCGACGACGTCGACGGAACAGTCGGGCCTGTTCGGCTATTTGCTGCCGCTGTTCTCGAAGGCCGAGGGCATCAGCGTGAAGGTCGTTGCCGTCGGCACCGGCCAGGCGCTGGATATCGGGCGGCGAGGCGACGCCGACGTGGTGTTCGTCCATGACAGGCCCGCCGAAGACAAGTTCATGTCCGAAGGGCAGGGCGTGAAGCGTTTCGACGTCATGTACAACGACTTCGTCATCGTCGGGCCGAAGAGCGATCCGGCGCAGATTGCCGGCGGCAAGGATGTCGCGGATGCGCTGCGCAAGATCGCGGCAGCCAAGGCGCCGTTCATTTCGCGCGGCGACAAGTCCGGCACGCACGCAGCCGAGCTGAGATTGTGGAAGGAGGCGGGCGTCGATCTCGGTGCCGGCAAGGACAGCTGGTATCGCGAGATCGGCCAGGGCATGGGTCCGGCGCTGAACATGGCCTCGTCCTCGAACGCCTATCTTCTGTCGGATCGTGGCACCTGGCTGTCGTTCAAGAACCGCGGCGAGCTTGCCGTCCTGACCGAGGGCGACAAGCGGCTCTTCAACCAGTACGGCGTCATGCTGGTGAATCCGGCAAAGCATTCGAACGTGAAGGCGCAGGATGGGCAGGCCTTCATCGACTGGCTGGTCTCCCCGAAGGGACAGCAGGCGATTGCCGGTTACAAGGTCGGCGGCGAGCAGCTATTTTTCCCCAACGCGGCCAACTAGCAAGAAAGCGACGGTCGATACCGCCACACTGAGCGCGAGCAGGATCAGCCCGAGCCCCAGCGCCAGCGGCAGATCGCCCTTGCTGGTTTCCAGTGCGATCGCGGTCGTCATCGTGCGCGTGAAGCCGCGGATATTGCCGCCGACGACGATGATGGCGCCGACCTCGGCGATGGCACGCCCGAAGGCCGCGAGAAAGGCCGTCAGCAGCGAGGTCCGTCCCAGCGCGAACAGGAGCCCCATGCTGCGCAGGACCGACAGCCCGTCAATCCGCGCCAGATCGCCATACTCCGCCCAGAGCAAGCTCGCCGGCCGATGCACCAGCGCCACCACGATCGGTGTCGCGAGCAGCGTCTGCGCGATCACCATGGCCGCCGGCGTGAACAGCAGGCCGGCCGCCCCGAGCGGGCCGGACCGTGACAGCAGCAGATAGAGCGCGAGCCCGACCACGACCGGCGGCAGGCCGAGCAGCGCATTGGTCAGCACGATGATGATTTGACGTCCGCGGAAACGGGCGATTGCAAGCAAGGCGCCGAACGGTGCGCCGATCAGGAGCGCGACGATGCTCGCGGTCAGGCTGACACGCACCGACAAGGCGACGATGCCCAGAAGCTCGGAATCGGCCTCGCCGATCAGCGCGAAGGCGGCACCCGCGGATCGTGCGAAGTCGTTCATCCGCGCCTGAACTTCAGCGGTCGGGCGTAGGCCTCCGGGGCGTCGATGTCGAGGCTGCAAAAGCGCGTCACGGGCTGGTCCCTGCAAGTTTCGTCGTGTGGAGCAAAAGCAGCGAGGCACCGCCGCCGCGGGAGGCGGCTCACAGAATACTCGGCAGAAGCGTTTTGAAAACCCGCTTCATCCGGCCGCGAATGCCGCAGCCGCGGGATCCGGCGTCAGGATGCGAGCGGCGGGGCGTCCCGCTTCGCCGGGTCGCCGCCCCACAGCCAGCCTGCGAGCGGAACGGTGAGAAGTGCCCCGACGATCTGCGCGGCGATGAAGGCCGGCGCGTCCTGCGGGGCGATCCCTGCGAAGGTATCGGACAGCGAGCCGTCACGCCCCGGGATCAAATCAAGCCGCGCAGCACTTCAATCAGTCGGCCGCATTCCTCCTCCGTTCCGACCGTGATGCGCAGGAAGTCGTCGATGCGCGGCTTCTGGAAATGCCGGACCAGGACGCCGCGCTGGCGAAGTGCGGCCGCCAGATCGGCTCCGCTCCGGCTTCGGTGACGCGCGAACACGAAGTTTGCGAGGGAGGGCAACACCTCGAAGCCGAGTTGTCCGAGATCGCGGGTCAGGGCTTCGCGGCTCGAGACGATACGGGCGCGGGTCTTGAGAAACCACGCGTCGTCCTCGATGGCGGCGACGGCGCCGGCGATGGCGAGACAATCGACGGGATAGGAGTTGAAGCTGTCCTTCACCCGCTCCAGCGCCTCGATCAGCGGCGGTTGGCCGATGGCAAAGCCGACGCGCAGGCCGGCGAGCGAGCGCGACTTCGAGAAGGTCTGGATGACGAGCAGATTGTCGTGGCGCGCAACGAGCGGCACCGCGCTCTCGGCGCCGAAATCGACATAGGCCTCGTCCACCACCACCAGCCGGTCGGGATTCTCGGCGACCAGCGCCGCGATCGTGTCGCGCGGAAGGGCGATGCCGGTGGGCGCGTTCGGATTGCAGAGAAGAATGGCGCTCGATGGCCGCCTGTAGTCGGCGATCTCGATCTTCATCGCGGCATCGAGCGGCACCTCCTCGTGAGCTACGCCATAGAGGCGGCAATAGACCGGGTAGAAGCTGTAGGTGACGTCGGGAAACAGCAGCGGCCTGTCGTGCTTCAGAAGGGCCGGGAAGGTGTGGGCCAGAACCTCGTCGGAGCCATTGCCGACGAACACCTGCTCGGCCGCAACATCGCAGTACGCTGCGATCGCCTCGCGCAGGCGCGTGGCGCGCGGATCTGGATAGAGGCGCAGCCGCTCCGCAGCCGACGCAATCGCCGCCAGCACGCGCGGCGAGGGCGGATAGGGATTCTCGTTGGTATTGAGCTTGACGACGCCATCCTGCTTCGGCTGCTCGCCCGGGACGTAGGGCGAAAGCGTGTGGACGACCGGACTCCAGAAGCGGCTCATGATCTCCAATCCAGGTTGATCGCGGCACAGTAGGGCACGCCGGGCGCCGACGGAAGTGCGCTTCCGGTTCGGCAGTCGAGGCAGGTCTGCACAAGCGTCGCAGCCGGGGACGCTCCCGCAAACGCCACCTTCGTGCTAGGTTCATCGCGCAAACGTCCAGAATTGAAAACAAGAACGAAGGCCGGCGCGCCCCAGGCTGCGCAGAAGAGCCGCAAAGCGAGGAACACATGCCGGGTGCAGCCCTTGTCACCGCTCCCTCCATTCCGACCGCGCCCGTGACGCCCGCCATTCTCGACCGCTTGCGGGCCATCGTGGGTGACAAGGGCCTGATCCTGGACGAGCAGGACAAGCGCCCGTTCGTGACTGATTGGCGCGGCGAACTGGCGGGGCAGGCCGCGGCGATCGTGCGTCCGGCCAACACCGCGGAAGTCTCCGCTGCCGTCAAGCTCTGCTACGACAACGGCATTGCCATCGTGCCGCAGGGCGGCAACACCGGCCTGATGGGCGGTGCCACGCCGTGGCCCGCGCACCGCGGCATCGTGCTGTCGCTCGGTCGCATGAATCATGTGCTGAATGTCGATCCCGTCGGCTACGCCATGACGGTGGAGGCGGGGTGCATCCTCCAGACGCTCCAGGACACGGCCGCGCGTTATGATCGATTCTTTCCGCTCAGCCTGGGTGCCCAGGGCTCGTGCATGATCGGTGGCAATCTGTCCACCAACGCCGGAGGAGTGCAGGTGCTGCGTTACGGCAATGCGCGAAATCTGGTGCTGGGTCTCGAGGTCGTGCTGGCGAGCGGCGAGGTCTGGGACGGGCTGCGCGCACTCAAGAAGGACAATACCGGATATGACCTCAAGCATCTGTTCATGGGCGCCGAAGGGACGCTCGGCATCATCACCAAGGCGGTGCTGAAGCTCTGGCCCGCGCCGAAGGACGTGTGCACGGCATGGCTCGCGATCCGCGATCCCAGGGCGGCGATCGAGCTCCTGTCGGAGGCGCATGCCGCGTCCGACGACAATGTCGGCTCCTGCGAGCTCATGAGCCGCGCCTGCACCGACATGGTGCTGCGCCACATTCCCGGCACCCAGGACCCTCTCAAGGCCGGGACCGAATGGTATCTCCTTCTCGAATGGTCGTCAGCCCGGCCGCGGCAGGACGGCGGCGCGGGCATGTCGGACAGGATGGAGCAGTTCTTGGCCGATCAGCTCGAGGCGGGCCGGGTGCTCGATGCGGTGATCGCGCAAACCGAAGCGCAGTCGCGCAACATGTGGCGCATTCGCGAGAGCGTGGCCGAGGCATCGCGCGCCGAGGGGCCGGGCCTGAGCTACGACGTGTCGGTCGCAATCTCTTGGATTCCCGAGTTCATCGACAGGGGTCTCAAGGCCGTGCTCGACATCCTGCCGACGATCCGCCCCTATCCGCTCGGCCACATCGGAGACGGCAATTTGCACTTCTCCTTCATGGGTCCGAAGGGCATGGATCGCGACACGCTCACCCAGTACTCTGCGGCCATCACACGGGTCGTCAACGACCTCATCACCTCCATGGCCGGCTCGATCTCGGCCGAACACGGCATCGGCATCGAGAAGCTCGACGAGCTCCAGCACTATCGCTCCAGGACCGAGCTCGACATTATGCGCACGATCAAGCGGGCCCTCGACCCCAAGAACATCATGAATCCGGGCAAGGTGCTGCGTCTCGGATGAGGCGAGGCCCGACGCCGCAGGTGGCCCCGCCGATCGACCCGGCCCCCGCCGCGCCCTCGGGCAGGCGCATGCGCCGCATGGCTCGGGCCAAACGGGCCGCGAGGCCTCGAAATCATGCCCTTTTGCGGCTTTATTCCCGCCATGGATGCTTTAAGGAAGGGGCAGGATCAGGTCGCACCCGGCAACTGGCGGTGCTAGAGCCTGATGCAGGAACAATGGGGCCGGGCCGCTACCGGCACGCCCGCAAGGATGAGAAGGATGTGACGCAATGATTCAAACCGTTGGCATCATCGGGGCAGGGACCATGGGGAATGGCATCGCGCAAATCTGCGCCGCAGCCGGGCTCTCGGTCGTGATGGTCGACATTTCCGATGCGGCGGTGAACCGCGGGCTTTCGACCGTCGGCGGCAGCCTCGAGCGTCTGGTCAAGAAGGAGAAGATGTCGGCGGCCGACCGCGAGGCGACGCTCAAGCGCATCACCGGCACCACCGACCGGGCGAAGCTGGCCGATTGCGACCTGGTGATCGAGGCCGCCACCGAGAACGAGGAGCTCAAGGTCAAGATCCTGAAGGACCTCTGCGCGACGCTGTCGCCGCGCACGCTGGTTGCAACCAATACCTCGTCGATCTCGATCACGAAGCTTGCCGCCGCAACCGATCGCCCCGACCGTTTCATCGGCATGCACTTCTTCAATCCTGTGCCGGTGATGGCGCTGCTCGAGCTGATCCGCGGCTTGCAGACCTCCGACGACACTCACGCCAAGGCGCTCGATTTCGCCCAGCGCGTCGGCAAGGTGGCGATCACGGCCAAGAACAGCCCGGGCTTCGCGGTCAACCGCATCCTGTGCCCGATGATCAACGAGGCGATCTTCGCCCTCCAGGAGGGGATCGCGACGGCGGAAGAGATCGACGCCGGCATGAAGCTCGGCTGCAATCATCCGATCGGGCCGCTGGCGCTCGCCGATCTCGTCGGGCTCGACACCATGTTGTCGGTGATGGAGGTCTTTTACAAAGGCTTCAACGACCCCAAATACCGTCCGGCCCCCTTGCTGAAGGAAATGGTCGATGCCGGCCATCTCGGCCGCAAGACCGGGCAGGGTTTTTACACTTACGGCGCCTGATGACACGGCGTAGGCGGCGGGGCGTTCGAGCCTCGCCGCCCGTCCCGCAATTTGCGCTGCGACAAAGACGCCGCGCGCAATCGGCCCGACAATGTCGAACGGGTGGCCTGCGGGAACAACGGAACGGATAACAAAGGACAATGTCGGATCGACTGAAGGCCGAGCGCGAGGCGGCGGCCGCGCGGCGGAACCTGCTGACCCAGGATGCGATTGAGCGCACCGGGATCACCGAACAGATGATAGCGGAACTCGTCACCCGCTTTTACGGGCGCGTGCGCGAGGACGCGCTCCTGGGGCCGGTATTCGCGGTCGTGCAGAATTGGGACGAGCATCTCGCCAAGCTCGGAGATTTCTGGTCGTCAGTCGTGCTGATGAGCGGCCGCTATCATGGCTCGCCGATGCGGGCGCATCTGCCGCTCAGCCTTGTCGGCGATCATTTCGACCGCTGGCTCGATCTGTTCGAACAGACCGCGCGCGACGTCTGTCCGCCTGCGGCCGCTGCGCTCTTCATCGACAAGGCACGCCGCATCGCCGACAGTTTTGAAATGGCGTCGGCAACCGTCGCAGGCCGCATCGCTTCGCCGCGTCACGTGCTCAGATCGTGAAATACCAAATGCCTGCCTGAGAAACGTGCAGCTCGCGCGATGGCGCGTTGCACCAATTCCAACATCATCGGTCTGGTCTGCAAAATCATCATGCCGCTCGCGTGGTGCGACGTAGAACTGGTGAAAATACGTTTGAACGCGTTCACTCTCGTTCAATCAAAGCGAGCAGAGCCACATTGATGCACTGCGGCGCCAATTCTTCGCCTTGTTTTCGGCAGAGTTCCAGCGCCTGCTAGCGTGCATGTCGCGCGCATCGTTCAACATCAATTCCTCATCCTCCGAGAACACTTCGGAGCCTGAAGTTGACGCGGCCACGGAGCAGACGCGGCGAACGCTGCTGCTGGGTGCGCTCGCCACCACCGCCTGCCTCGGCTGTTCCACATCGGCGCGCGCAGGCGAGGACCCGCCCGGCTCCGACGAACGGCCGCAGAAGGGCGATGTGCTCGTCTTCTCCGAAGGTGACCAGGAGGGCAAGCTGATCACCACGGCCGACCTGCCGGCCGGCGGGCCGCCGGTGCATGCCTGGCCGAAGGATCCCAAGACCTCGGTCGTGCGCAGCGCCTCGCGGCTCAACGAGATCCTGGTCATCCGGCTCGATCCCGCCGAGCTCGACGAGCAGACCCGCGCGCGCGCCCTCGACGGCATCATCGCCTATTCGGCGATCTGCTCCCATGCCGGCTGTCCCGTCACCGCCTGGGTGAAGAGCGACGTCGGCGACAAGGAGGTGCTCAAGTGCATGTGCCACAACTCCGAATACGATCCTCGCGCGGGCGCGCAGGTCGTGTTCGGGCCGGCACCGCGGCGGCTCGCGGCGCTGCCGCTGGCGTTCGCTGACGGTTCGCTCAGCGTCGGCGGAAACTTCGTCGGAAAGGTAGGTGGCGCGCAGCCAGGATGATGGACGGTCGCGGGTCATGCCCGCGTCACGAGAGGCCGCATCCGCCGATGGGCGGACGACGGGACGAACGACAAGAATTCAACACAAGAATTCAAACGGATGAAAAAGGGGAACGTCCATGACCAGGAAGCAGTGGTTACTGTCCGGCTTCGTCGCCTTCACCTGTCTTGCCTCGACCGCCGCCGTGTCTGGCCCGATCGAGAATTATTCTCCGGTCACCGCGCAGCGCCTGGAGAATCCGGAACCGAGCAACTGGATGCTCTATCGGCGCACCTATGACGGGCAGGGCTACAGCCCGCTCGACCAGATCAACACCTCGAACGTGAAGGGTCTCACGCCGGTCTGGACGTTTGCAACAGGCGTCGTCGAAGGCCACGAGGCGCCGCCGATCGTCAACAATGGCGTGATGTTCGTGGCAACCCCGATGGGGCAGGTGATCGCGTTGAACGCGAAAACCGGCGACGAATACTGGCGCTACAAGCGGCAGCTCCCCGACGATCTGTTCCAGCTGCATCCGACCAGCCGCGGCGTCGGCCTCTGGGAGGACAAGCTCTATCTCGCCACCACCGACGATCATGTCGTCGCGCTCGACGCCAAGACCGGCAAGGTGGTGTGGGACACCAAGGTGCAGGACTACAAGAAGGGCCAGTACATGACCCTGATGCCGCTGATCGTCGACGGCAAGGTCATCGTCGGCGGCTCCGGCGGCGAGTTCGGCGTGCGCGGCTATGTCGCCGCTTATGACGCCAAGGACGGCAAGGAGCTGTGGCGGACCTACACCATTCCCGGCGAAGGCGAGCCCGGTCACGACACCTGGCAGGGCGACGACTGGAAGAACGGCGGCGGTTCGGCCTGGATGACCGGCAATTACGACAAGGACACCAAGACGATCTATTGGGGCGTCGGCAACGCGGCGCCGTGGCCGGGCGAGACCCATCCCGGCGACAATCTCTACACCTCGTCGGTGCTTGCGCTCGATCCGAACACCGGCAAGATCAAGACCTATCACCAGTACCACCAGAACGATTCCTGGGACTGGGATGAGGTCGAAGCGCCGATGCTGATCGACCTGCAACGCGACGGCCGCAACATCAAGAGCCTGGTCCATCCGGGGCGCGACGCGATCTTCTGGGTGCTCGAGCGCACGCCGACCAAGATCAACTACGTGGCAGGCTGGCCGTTCGTCTCCACCGACGTCTGGAAGGGCATCGATGCCGAAACCGGCAAGCCGATCGTCGATCCCGCGCACAAGCCGGTGATTGGCAAGCGCGTGGAGTTCTGTCCGTCGCTGTGGGGCGGCAAGGACTGGCCGTCGGCGGCTTACAGCCAGAAGACCGGCCTGGTCTACGTGCCCGCCAACGAGAACTTCTGCGGCGGCTTCACCGGCGAGAAGGTCGCACTCAAGCCGGGTGAGCTCTGGCTCGGCACCAAGCCGGAAGACATTGGGCTGAAGACAAAGCCGGGCGCGGATCATTTTGGCGAGCTGCAGGCCTGGGATCCCGTCACCGGCAAGAAGGTGTGGCAGCACAACTTCCCGAAGTCGCAGCTGTTCGGCTCGGTGACGGCGACCGCGGGCGATCTCATCTTTGCCGGCGGCACCAACGATCGCAACTTCCGCGCCTTCAACGCCAAGACCGGCGAGCTGTTGTGGGAGCAGAAGACCAATTCCGGCATCATGGGCATGCCGGTGTCCTATGAGATCGACGGCACGCAATACATTGCGATCCAGTCGGGATGGGGTGTGGACGCGCAGCGGATTCAGGATGCGCTGGTGACCAACAACATCGGCATCGAGGCCAACGTGCCGCAGGGCGGCGCGATCTGGGTGTTCGCGCTGAAGAAATAGCTCCGCGGGCGGATCGAAAGAAGCGGAGCAGCAAGGGGGGTGGCGAATGCGGCGGACGGAAACGTCCGCCGCATTTTGTGCGTGTGGCTTGTGGCAAGGCCGACGCCCGTGCCACGAACTCGTCATGCCCGGGCAGAAGCGCGAAGCGCGTCTTCGCGCTAGGTGTCCCGGGCATCCACGTCCTGGCTTCGCGTGAAAAGAACGTGGATGGCCGGGACAGGCCCGGCCATGACGCGGAAACAGCCGCGTGGAAAAGCACGGCGTCGCTACTTCCCGTGACGATCCAGCTTGTCCTTTTCCTTCTGGTTCATCTCCTGAACCTTTGGATCGGTGTTGCTCTGCCCGATGGTCTGGGTGGTTTTCCGGATCACGCGCTCACGCCTCCAATTGCTTGCCGATCGGCAGCGCACGGATGCGTTTTCCGGTCGCGGCGAAGATGGCATTCATCAGCGCCGGTGCGAACGGCGGAACGCCGGGCTCGCCGACGCCGCTCGGCGGCATGCCTGGCGCGGGCGGCACGATGTAGACGTTGGTCACCACGGGAGACTCGTCGATCCTGACGACCTGGAAGTCGTCAAAGTTCTTCTGCTGCACCTTGCCGTCCTTGAAGGTGATCTCGCCATATTTGGCGAGGCTGAGGCCCATGATCGCCGCGCCCTCGATCTGCGAGGCGATGCGCTCGGGGTTGACATAGGTGCCGCAGTCGATCGCGGTGTCGACCCGCGGCACGGTCAGCTTGCCCTTGTCGTCGACGGCCACCTCGACGATGGTCGCAATATAGCTGACGAAGCTGCGGTGTACCGCGATGCCGAGACCGTGGCCCTTCGGCACCTGACGGCCCCATTCGCCCTTCTCGGCCACCAGCTCGACCACCTTGCGCAGGCGGGCGGTGTCGATCGGGTAGCTGTCCTGGGGCTCGCCATAGTTCCACATGTCCTTCACCGCGGGCTTGACGATCCGCGGGCTGCCGATCAGCGCGAGCAGCGTCTCCTTCTGGTCGCGGCCGGTCGCGTTCGCGATCTCGCCGACCATCGACTGCACCGCGAAGGCGCGCGGGATGTTCGAGACCGAGCGGAACCAGCCGATGCGGGTGAACGCCGCAGCCTCCGGGTTCTCGCAGGAGATGTTGGCGATCTCGAACGGCATGTCGACGAGGCCCATGCCGAGCTCGAAGGGCGCCTGATGCACCGTGCCGGCCGCAAAGGTCGAGGCGATGCTGGGCGCCACGCTGCGGTGGCGCCAGGCGATCACCTTGCCGCTCTTGTCGAGGCCGGCCTCGATCCGCTCGACCGAGACGGTGTGCAGGAAGCCGTTGTGGATGTCGTCCTCCCGCGTCCACTGCACCTTCACCGGCGCGCCGAGCTCCTTCGACAGCAGCGCGGCTTCGAGCGCATAGTCGCATTTCGACTTGCGGCCGAAACCGCCGCCGAGCAGCGTGACGTTGACGGTGACATTCTGCTCGGGGATGCCGAGCGTCTTGGCGACGTCCTCGCGGGTGCCGCCGGGGCTCTGCACCGGCGCCCAGATCTCCGCCTTGTCGCCCTTGACGTCGGCAACCGCCACCGGCGGTTCCATGGCGACATGGGCGAGATGCGGGACGTAGTATTCGCCGACGATCACCTTGTCGGCGCCTTTCAGGGCGGCGTCCGCATCGCCCTCCTTGCGCACGACGAGGCCGGGCTTGCGCGAGGCCTCCTCGAGCTCCTTGCGGTAGGCGACGGAGTCGTATTTGCCGTTGGGGCCGTCCTCCCAGACCAGTTTCAGCGCGTCGCGGCCATTGATCGCGGCGCCGGTGTTGCGGGCGATCACCGCGACGCCGCCGAGCGGCTGGAATTTCGACGGCCACGGCCAGCCGCGCACCTGCATCACCTTCTCGACGCCGGGCACCTTCAACGCCGCGTCCGGATCGAACGAGGTAAGCTTGCCGCCGGTCACCGGCGGGCGCGCGATCACGGCATATTTCATCCCCGGCAGGCGCACGTCGGCGCCGTATTGCGCCTTGCCGGTGGTGATGTCGTGAAGATCGACGATGCCGATCTGGCCCTTGGTCAGATAGCGGAAGTCCTTGGGGTCCTTCAGCTTGAGGCCTTCGATGCTCGGCACCGATTCCTTGGCGGCGTCGGCGGCGAGCTCGCCGAAGCCGAGCTTGCGTCCGCTGGCGCTGTGGACGACCTCGTGATTGACGGCCTTGACCTCGGTCGCGGGCACGCCCCAGCGCTTGGCGGCGGCCTGCTCCAGCATGGTGCGGGCGGCGGCGCCGATCTGGCGCATCGGGATCAGGTAATGCCGCGTGCTGCGGGAACCGTCGGTGTCCTGGTTGCCGAACTTGACCTCGTCGCCATGGGCCTGCTGCACCTTCACCCTGGACCAGTCGGCCTCCATCTCCTCGGCCACGATCAGGGGCAGGCTGGTGCGCACGCCGGTGCCCATCTCGGAGCGGTGGGCGACGATGCTGACGATGCCGTCGGGCGCGACTGCGACGAACACGCGCGGATCGACCACGACGCCGTGCGGCATCTTTCCGGCGCCGGTCTCATAGGCAAACGCCTGGCGCGACATCACGGGCGCGGCGAGCACGAAGCCGCCGGTGACACCGAGCCCCTTCAGGATGCTGCGGCGCGAGACCTTCTCGACACGGATGTTCTTTTCGAAGCTGTGGAGCTTCCGCGGATTGTCGATGAAATTCATGTCACACTCCCGTCGATGCGAGATGGACGGCGTTCTCGATGCGCTGGTAGCAGCCGCAGCGGCAGATGTTGCCGGACATCGCCTCGCGGATCTGGTCGTGCGAGGGTTTCGGGTTGTCCATCAAGAGCGCCGCGGCCTGCATGATCTGGCCGGCCTGACAGAAGCCGCATTGGGGCACGTTGACCTGGCGCCAGGCTTTTTGAACCGGGTGATCGCCGTTGGGATGCAATCCCTCGATCGTGGTGATCTCGCGTCCGGCGACGTCGTTGACCGACGTGATGCAGGAGCGCACGGCCTCCTTGTCGACGATGACGGTGCAGGCGCCGCACAGGGCCTGGCCACAGCCGAACTTGGTGCCGGTTAGCCCGGCCTCGTCGCGCAGGAACCAGAGTAGCGGGAGATTCGGGTCGCCGTCCCAGCTCTGTTCCTGGCCGTTGATCTTCACCTTGATCATGATCTTCCCTCGCTCTTCATAAGCATGAAATTCAAATGCGCCGGCAGCGCCGGCGGCGGCTCGTGCGTCGTCGCCGCGCCCCGCCGTCGTCCCGCGCGGGCAGATCCCGGAGGGAGGCAGGAACGCCAATAGCGATGTCTGGATGTGCTCGATACCTCCCGTTTTGTTCTTGTTTGATTGAACTTCGCGCGGCATCGTCACGGCGCGATCGTAGCAGCGATCGGCCGGCCCGGCACAGCCGGGTGTTGTCAGCGTGAACAGATTGCATCTGTGGTTTGTCAAAAGCAGGGCGCGGCATTGCGCCGCGCGCATTGCGCAACTGCAAAGCAGGTCGCAATAAAAAAGCTTCGTCCGCCAGAAAGACTGTACGGACGAAGCAGGATGCCTCAGTCGAGGGAGGGAGAAACGCAGGAGCCGCGGACTTCAGGCGGGAAGCGGGCGGCACTGCGCAGTCATTCAGAGACCAGGACTGAGGGAGCGCGTGGCCCTCGTAGACACAGAGTGCAGAAGCGGCGGCTTCGCCGTTGGAAGTCACCTCCGTCCGGCTCGCTGGTGCTGGTCGGGACCAGCGAGCGGACGTGGCGTGGGTCTGGCGGCCCTGCTCGGGCCGCCTCGTTCAGGCGGCCTTCGTCAGGCTGCTTTGGCTTTCGCCACGTGGGTCGCGATCGCGTCCATCAGCGCCGGCGACAGGCAGTCGTAGGGCTCGAGCCCGATTTCCTTCAGCCGCGAACGGATGCCGGCCATCTGCTCCGGCTTCACGCCGGATTCGATCACCGAGGAGACGAAGGCGGCGAATTGCGGCGCCTGCGAGCCCTGTTCCTGGAACAGTTCGGGATGGATGAAGTCGAGGCCGTAGAACGCATGGTTCTTGTTCTCGATGCGGCCGTACATGTGCGTGCCGCAGGCCTTGCAGGCGTGACGCTGGATCACCGCGGAGGGATCGACGATCTGGAGCTTGTCGCCGTTCTCGAGCACGGTGACGTTCTGGCGCGGCACCACGGCGACGACGGAGAACGTCGCGCCCGGCGGCTTCCAGCACTTGGTGCAGCCACAAGCGTGGTTGTGGGCGACGTCGCCCTTGATGCCGATCTTGACCTGATGGTCCTTGCATTTGCAGGCGAGCGTACCGCCGGCGAAGCTGCCGCTGCCCTGTTTGAGGCCGTTGTCGATCGATGGGTGGAGTGCAACAGTCATGGGTCGATCCTCCTTGGGGGTGATGGCGGTGAGCTAGTAGACGACGACGGAACGGATGGATTTGCCCTCGTGCATGAGGTCGAAGCCCTTGTTGATCTCTTCGAGCTTGAGCACGTGGGTGATCATCGGATCGATCTGGATCTTTCCGTTCATGTACCAGTCGACGATCTTCGGCACGTCGGTGCGGCCGCGCGCGCCGCCGAAGGCCGTGCCGCGCCAGTTGCGGCCGGTGACGAGCTGGAACGGGCGGGTGGCGATCTCCTTGCCGGCTTCGGCGACGCCGATGATGATCGAGGTGCCCCAGCCGCGATGGCAGGCTTCAAGCGCCTGGCGCATCACGGTGGTGTTGCCGGTGCAGTCGAAGGTGTAGTCGGCACCACCGTCGGTGAGGTTGACGAGATGCGGAACGATGTCGCCGGTAATCTTCTTCGGGTTGACGAAGTGGGTCATGCCGAACCGGCGGCCCCAATCTTCCTTGGAATCGTTGACGTCGACGCCGATGATCTTGTCGGCGCCGGCCATCTTGGCGCCCTGGATCACGTTCAATCCGATGCCGCCGAGGCCGAACACGACCACGTTGGCGCCCGGCTCGACCTTGGCGGTGTTGACGACGGCGCCGACGCCGGTGGTGACGCCGCAGCCGATGTAGCAGCTCTTGTCGAACGGCGCGTCCTCGCGGATCTTGGCGACAGCAATCTCCGGCAGCACGGTGAAGTTCGAGAAGGTCGAGCAGCCCATGTAGTGGTAGATCGGCTTGCCCTTGTAGGAGAAGCGGCTGGTGCCGTCGGGCATCACGCCCTTGCCCTGCGTCGCGCGGATCGCGGTGCAGAGATTGGTCTTCTGGCTCAGGCAGCTTTTGCACTGCCGGCATTCCGGCGTGTAGAGCGGGATGACGTGGTCGCCCGGTTTCACCGAGGTCACGCCGGGGCCGATCTCGCGGATGATGCCGGCGCCCTCATGGCCCAGGATCGACGGGAAGATTCCCTCGCTGTCGAAGCCGTCGAGCGTGTAGGCGTCGGTATGGCAGATGCCCGTCGCCTTGATCTCGACCAGGACTTCGCCGGCCTTCGGTCCTTCCAGATCGAGCTCGACGATCTCAAGCGGCTTCTTCGCCTCGAAAGCAACGGCGGCACGTGTCTTCATCGTAAACTCCTCAGATTCTCACGGGGCGCCAAGAAGTAGTCTCGGCAGTCCTCGTAGCGTTTATTTCTTGCCCATGCAGGCGTCTTCCGCCTTGGTGTAGGCCTCTGTTTTCTCCTCCTTCTTGGAGGGACGCTGCCGGCCCCACGCTTCGGTCGAGCGCGCGCGCAGATAGACGTACAGATCGTCCATGTAGCAGGCGACGTTCGGGTTGTCGCCGAAGGCCGGCATGACGTTCTCCTGCGCGGTCGAGATGTTCTTGCGACCGGAGGCGATCACGCCGAGGAAGTCGCCATAGCTCATGCTCTTGACGGAATCCTTGAGCGCCGGTGCGTAGGTGGAGCCCATGCCGTCGGGGCCGTGGCAGACGTGGCAGTCGGAGTGATAGCGGCGGTATCCAGAGTAGGTGAACCAGTCCACGGTGCCGTCGGCCGAAATCTTGTAGGTCGGATTTCCTTCCTTATCGAGCCACTTTCCGTCGTCTTCCTTCTTCACGGAGGTCGGGTCGCCCGGACCGTCCGCGACCGCAATTCCTCCGGACGCAACGAAGATTACCGCAGCAATGACAGAGCAGATTTTACGCAAGAGATTGTTCCTCGAAGGAGCCGGGGGACGAGCCGGCGCGTGGAGTTGATCCACGCGCCGGAGCGATACGGAGTTGAGGCTAGTTCGTCGGCAGCGAGAACACGGTCAGCGTACCGCCGAGTGCCGTGTAGTTGCTGAGGGCTGCGTAGCCACCGACCGCGCCGAGACCGGCGGTCGGATCGGTCAGGCCTGCGGCGAGACCGATGCCGGCCCATCCGCCAACGCCCGAGAGCACTGCGACGTACTGCTTGCCGCCGTTCTCATAGGTCGTGACGTTGCCGATGATGCCGGAGGGAGTCTTGAACTTGTAGAGCTCCTTGCCGGACTTGGCGTCGACCGCCTTCAGGTAGCCTTCGAGCGTGCCGTAGAACACCACGCCGCCGGCGGTTGCGAGCGCACCCGACCAGACCGAGAACTGCTCCTTGTTCGACCAGACGATCTTGCCGGTCTTGCCGTCCCAGGCGATGAAGTTGCCCATGTGGCTTTCACCCTGCGGCGGATACATCGAGAGCGTCGCACCCACATAGGGCTGGCCCGCGGTGTAGCTCACCTTGAACGGCTCGTAGTCCATGCAGACGTGGTTGGTCGGAACGTAGAACAGCTGCGTGTCCGGCGAGTAGGCTGCCGGCTGCTCGTCCTTGGTGCCGAGCGCGGCCGGGCAGATGCCCTTCACGTTGTGGTCTTCGCCGGCCTTGTCGGTCGAAGCTGCGTCGAGCACCTTCGGACGGCCATAGGTCGGCGAGTTCTTGTCCATGTCGACGCCGGAGGTCCAGTTCACCTTCGGGTCGTACTTTTCGGCAACCAGCAGTTCGCCGCTCTCACGGTCCATGGTGTAGCCGAGGCCGTTGCGGTCGAAATGCGTCAGCAGCTTGCGCGGCTGGCCGTTGATCTGCTGATCCGAGAGGATCATCTCGTTGACGCCGTCATAGTCCCACTCGTCATGGGGCGTCATCTGATAGACCCACTTGGCCATGCCGGAATCCGCGTCGCGCGCGAAGATGGTCATCGACCATTTGTTGTCGCCCGGACGCTGCTTCGGATTCCAGGTCGAGGGATTGCCCGACCCGTAATAGACGAGGTTCAGAGCCGGATCGTAGGACATCCAGCCCCAGGTGCAGCCGCCGCCGATCTTCCACTGATCGCCTTGCCAGGTCTTCAGCGAGGAGTCGGCTCCAACCGGCTTGCCGAGCGACGTCGTCTTGGCCGGATCGACCTTGATCTGGTCGTCCGGACCTTCGGAGAAGGCGCGCCAGACCTGCTTGCCGCTCTTGAGATCGTAAGCGGTGACGTGGCACTGCACGCCGAATTCGCCGCCGGAGATGCCGACCAGCACCTTGTCCTTGACGACCAGTGCCGCCGAGGTGCCGGTCTGGCCCTTGCTCGGATCGCCGTTCGTCGCCGACCACGCCACCTGGCCGGTCTTGGCGTCGAGCGCGACGAGGTTGGTGTCGGCCTGATGCAGGATGATCTTGCCGTCGCCATAGGACAGGCCGCGGTTGACCGTGTCGCAGCACATCACCGGGATGACGTTCGGATCCTGCTTCGGCTCGTACTTCCACACGATCTTGTTCTCGTTGGAAAGGTCAATAGCGTAGACCTTATTCGGGAACGGTGTATGGACGTACATCGTGTTGCCGATGATCAGCGGGCCGCCTTCGTGGCCGCGCAGCACGCCGGTCGAGAAGGTCCAGGCGACCTGGAGCTTGCCCACGTTTTGTGCGTTGATCTGGTTCAGCTTGGAATACCGGGTATTGGCGTAGTCGCCCGCCGGCATCACCCAGTCTTTCGGATTCTGCGACATCTTGATCAGCTCGTCATTGGCTGAAGCGCTGCCGACGGCGAGAGCCGCCGCGGAGCCAAGATAGGTCGCCAGTAGCACCTTGCGCATTGTCATTTCCTCCGTTGGTATCGTTTATTGTTTCCGAAGCGTTGCTCAATCACCGGGCTTCTCGTCCGGCGTCTGCTCGTGCAGGGCGGTCACGATTGGGACCAGAAACGATGGTGCGGTGTTTCCTCCTCCTGATGAGAGCCACGGGTCCACGTGCAGGAGCGGCCCGTTCTTGTTGTTCCTGCCGCAATCCCTAACGCCTTCGTCAACGGGAAACTTGCCCAAGAGAGAAGCCGGTTTGCTTGACAGCGCACGGACGCGAAGATTTTGATTTTGCAGTAGCGAATTCAGCGGCTTCTGCACCGCGTCGGGACCACGTTCAGCGCTCAGGTTCCCCTTGACGGCGCTGCAACTAAGGCGGAGGATTAATCTTCGAGGGTGGCAATGAAACGATGGCGCTCGTTGCAACAGACCACTCAAATTCGAGGCAAACGTCACGCAATCTCGGCTGAGGGCTCCAGCAGCGCTGGTCGTGATTCGCGTCGAATTTCCGAATCAAACCAGTGGCTGGATTAATGTCCGACACAATTCATACGCTCTCGACGACTGGAATGACGCCGAAGCGGCAGATCCAGAGCTGGATCGACGGGCTGACCAGCCTGTGTGGGTATTTCGACGTCGATCCGCTGGAGGCCTCCTCGCTCGAAGGCCGCATCGACTACACCTCGGTCTCGCGCCTGAAGCTGTGCCAGATCGAGGTCAGCCAGCATCGCATCGCGCACACGCTCGCGCGCGCCAAGGCCAACCAGCACCCGTACATCAAGATCCACTTCCAGACCTACGGCGTGTCCTATTTCGAACAGGAAGGTCGCCACATCGAATTGAATCCGGGCGACATCATCGCCTATGACGTCTCCTGCCCGCATTCGATCATCAGCCCCGCCTTCACGCGTCACGACGTGGTGATCGTGCCGAAGGCGCTGCTGCGCGACCGCGGCTTCCCGTCGCAGCGGATGCCGGCCTGCAAATTGTCGGCGAAGACGGGTACGGGGCGGATCGCCCACGATTTCGTCCACGCGACCTTCGACGAGGCGGCCAAGCTGTCGGCGAACAGCGCGGTCGGCGTCGCCGATTCGCTGATCGACCTCTTGCTGCTGCCGCTGCGCGAAGCCGACACGATGTTCGATCGGGTCGGGCCCGAGGCGATGTATGTGCGTGCGCAGTTCTTCATCCGCGAGCATCTGCGCGATCCGGATCTGTGCATCGACCAGATCTCCGCCGAGCTCGGCTGCTCCAAGCGCTATCTGCACATGCTGTTCTCCGAGCGCGGCACCACGGTGAGCGATTACATCTGGCAGGCGCGCTTGCAGAACTGCCGCCAGGAGCTCGAGGCCCACGCCGGCAAGACCATCACCGACGTCGCGTTCTCCTGGGGCTTCTCCAGCTCGTCGCATTTCAGCCGCGTGTTCCGGAAGTATTTCGGCGTGGTGCCGTCCTCGATCCACAAGGGGCAGCAGAGCGCCGCGGCCGCGAACGAGCATTGAGCGCACGCCGGGGAGCTCCCGGCGGGTCGCCAATGTGCTTTACGCCCAATGTGCTTTACGCCGACGTGGCAATGTAGGGAATGCTGGCCAGCAGAGCGGCGAGCAGGACCGCGTTGCACAGCATCCCGCTCCAGTGCAGCCGGCGCAGCCGACGCGGAGCCTCGGTATCGCCCGCGTCACTCGCGCTGAGCTGGTCATCCATCCGCTGCATGAACCTGCGGCGCCCGCCGATCGCCACAGCTGCAAGCAGGCCGACGACCGCGGCGAAGAGCAGACGTCCGGCGAGGAGGAAGGCCGCAGTCCCGATGATTCCGGCAACGCCCATGACCAGGAAATGGACATTGAACATTCCGCGCAGCAGCAGGGCGACGGGCCGGATGTCGAGCTTCACCAGCAGGAAAGCGGGCGAAGCCAGCGTGAAATAGCCCATCGGAAAGAGCAGGATGATCATGGCGGCTATGGCGATGGCATCCGGTGTCATGCGATCGGCCTTTCTCGTCCGGACCCCGGGGGTCTCCGGCTGCACCCATGATAATGGATGATAATGGATGCCGTCGCCGACTTCGACTTAGGCTTTGGTCGGATGCCGGGCCACGCAGTGGAAGCTCGCCCGCTGCGCCATGCCCGAAGACTCAGGCCGGTTCGAGGCTAAGCGACTGCGCGCTCTCGATCCAGATCGGCAGCTCGCGCTGATACAGGGCATTGGTCTCCTTGAAGCCGATCGCGGGTTCGAGCACGAAGGTCGTGAGCACCTCCTTCACTTTCGGATCGTTGTTGGCGGCGACGCAGAGCCCGGCCAGGCGGTCGACCACCGGCTGCGGCGTTGCCTTCGGCACCGCCCAGCCGGTGAAGCCGCTGACGGTGAAGAATTTCGACGTCGCGCCCTGCTCGGGAAGCGTCTTGATGGTGGGAATCGCGTCGACCTTCTTCGAGTGCACCGCGAACACGGTGCCACGGTCGCTTTGCAGGACGGATTGCGCGGCCGTGTAACTGCCCATCGCGGCATCGAGCGTGCCTTCCAGCATGCCCGTCCACATCGGCGCTTCGCCGCGGTAATGGACCGGCTCGATGTTGAGGCCATACTGCTTGTTGAGCTCGTTGATCGTCATGTGCGGGGCCGAGCCCGCGCTGTAGGTGCCGAAGTTCACCTTGCCGCTCTTGCGCGCGAACGCGACGAAATCCTCCAGCGTCTTGACGCCGGTCTTCGGGTTCGCCACCAGCAAGAGGCCGGCGCCCGGAATGACGCTGACGAGCGTCACGTCCTTGTCCATGTCGTAGCCGGGATTCTTCATCACCACCCGGTTCATGATGTAGGTGGTCGAGATCGAGCACAGGATGGTGTGGCCGTCGGGCTCCGCGCGGGCAACGTCCGCCGTGCCGATCGCGCCGGAGGCGCCGGGCTTGTTCTCGATCACGACGGTCTTGCCGACCTGCTTGGAGATGAATTCGCCATAGGCGCGCGCGAGCAGGTCGGTCTGTCCGCCGGCCGGGTAGCTGCAGATCATGCGAATCTGCCGCGACGGCCAGATGCCTTGGGATGTGCCTTGGGATGCGCCTTGGGATGTGCCCTGGGCCGAGGCGCTGCGCGCGACGAAAGGCATCGCGAGTGCAGTGGCGCCGGCGGCGACGAAGTGGCGGCGATCGAGTTTTGCGGACATGATTCTCTCCCGGATTTTTGCCGAACCTACTGCATCACACCGTGTCTGCCATGGGCGGCAGGCGAGACAGATTGGCGCATTGGAAGGTATGGCGCTGCCTATCCGCGCGCCATCCGGGCAATCAGGCCTTTCGCATCACCCGTTGCCAGATGATCTCGGTCAGAGGCGACCTCACCGCTGAATGATCTTCATCCAGACATCGCCGAGGATCGCGGGCTCGCGCGGCGGCAAATAGGTGAGGCCGGCCTGCTTGCCGAATTCGGCGATCTTGCCTTCAGCGGCGAGCTCGGTCAGCGCCTTGTTGACGGCGTCGATCAGCGCGGGATCGCCGGCGAGCCCGACATAGCCGCGATTGGCGCCGATCGGATAATAGTAGCCGGACGCGGTGATCGGCGCATCCGGATGCGCGGCGCGATGGGCATCGAAGCGGCCGAGGTCGATCAGTGTCGCGTCGTAGTCGCCACGTGCCAGCGCGCCGAGGAGATCGTCGCGGCCGGGGACGAGATGCGTGATGTTGTCGATCAGGCGCCCCTTGTCGAAGGTCATCAGGATCGCATCGCCCAGCGATCCGCTCTCGATGGCGAGGCGGAGTCCGGCGAGATCGCCGATGTCCGCGATCTTGCGCCCCTCCGCCTTCGGCCCGAGCACCACCGTCATCGGCGAATAGACATAAGGCTGGCTCGGCGTGAGCACGCCGAGCGCGACGCGGCGCCGCCGGTCCTCGCGCGTGGCGCCAGCGAAATCCGGCAGGCGCGCCGTCTTCATGCCGGGCTTGACGAGGGAATCCGTCGTCAGCGCATAGCCGCCGACCAGCGAGCAGCGCCCGTCGGAGAGCAGCGCATTGGCCTCGAGCTGCGGGCTGGAATCCTCATCCAGCTTGCTCTCGAACCACTGGATCTTCAGCGGTCGCCCCATCCGCTCCGCGATCGCCTGCGCCAGCAGCACGTCGAAGCCGGAATCCGCCTTGCCCTTGTGATGCACCGAGAGCGGCGGCCGGTCCTCGTCGAGACAGACATTCAAGGGATCATCGGCCGCGTGCGCGCCCGTGGCCGCGAGGATCGCGGCGAGGCTCCAGGCGGCTGGCCAGCGCCTCATGGCTTCCTCCGGCTCGAGATGAAGGCCCAGAGATCACCGATCTCGTCGTCGCTGAGGATATCGCCCCAGGGCGGCATCTTGTTGTTCTTGCCGTTCTTCACGGTGGTGATGAAGCGCGTCTTGTCGTCGGGAAAGGCGCGCAGGTCCGGTGTGATGGTGCCGGAGTTCATCATGTTGGGACCGTGGCAGTGCGAGCACTTTGAAGCATAGGTCGACTTGCCATGGTCGATCTGTGCCTGCACGGGATTGCCGGTTGCATCGTCCGCGGCACGAACGGTCGCGGCAAGCGCGACCGTCAGCGCCGCGACGGTGGCGATTGTCGCCACCGTCTTGTGAGCTACGTCCTTCAGCATCGTGCCGTGGTTACTGCTTGACTGCAAAGACCCACAGCGAGCCGCCGGGCGGCACCTTGGCAAGCCGCTCGTCGCCGGAGAACAGCGAGTAGACGCCGCCATAGCCGCTGGTGACGGCAACGTACTGCACGCCGTCCTGCTGCCACGTCACCGGCTGCCCCTCGATGCCGGAGCCGGTCTGGAACTGCCAGAGCTTCTTGCCGGTGTCGGCGTCGAAAGCCTCGAACTCGCCGGTCAGCGCGCCCGAGAACACGACGCCGCCCGCGGTCGACAGCACGCCCGAGAAGCGCGGGATGTCGCTTGGCGCTTCCCACTTGGCCTTGCCGGTCATGGGATCGATCGCCTTCAGATGGCCGCGCGGGCCGTCACCCCATTCCCAGAGATCGGTGAGGTCCATGCCGAGATACCATTCGCCCTGCTTGAAGGTGACGGGCTCGGTCTTGTACCTGCCGCCGAAGGCGAGCGTGTTGGCGTAGGCAAGGCCGGTCTGCGGATTGAACGACATCGGCTCCCAGTTCTTGCCGCCGAGGATCGACGGATAGACCGTGACCTTCTTGCCCTCGCGCGCGTCCTTCGAAACGTCGGTCTCGATGGGGCGGCCCGTCTTCATGTCGATGCCGGTTGCCCAATTCACCTTCACGTAAGGATTGGCCGCGAGCAGCTTTCCGTTGGTGCGGTCGAGCACGTAGAAGAAGCCGTTGCGGTTGGCATCCATCAGCACCTTGGTCGGCTTGCCCTCGACATTCATGTCGGCGAGGACCATCTCGGCCACGCTGTCATAGTCGAACGGATTGTTCGGCGAGAACTGGTAGTGCCACTTGATCTTGCCGGTCTTGGGATCCATCGCCAGCACGGAGCAGGTGTAGAGGTTGTCGCCGGGGCGCACCGCCGAGTTGAACGGGCCGGGATTGCCGATGCCCCAATAGACCGTATTCAGCTCGGGATCGTAGGAGCCGGTGATCCAGGTCGAGCCGCCGCCGAGCTTCCAGGTGTCGCCCTTCCAGGTGTCGCCACCCGGCTCGTCGGGCGAGGGGATCGAATGGGTGCGCCAGAGATGCTTGCCCGTCGCCGGATCCCAGCCGTCGATGAAGCCGCGGGTGCCGAACTCGGCGCCGGAGATGCCGGTGATGACGACGCCGTCGGCGACCAGCGGGGCCACCGTCATCGAATAGCCTTCCTTGATGTCGGCCGCCTTCTGCCGCCACAGCTCCTTGCCGTCCTTGGCGTCGAGCGCGATCACGTTGGCGTCGAGGGTGGTGCGGAACACCTTGCCGTCGTAGAGCGCGGCGCCGCGGTTGATGATGCCGCAGCAGACGATGCGCGGCGTCTCGGCGGGATACTCGATCTTGCTCTTCCAGATCTGCTTGCCGGTCTTGGCGTCGACCGCCATGGTCGCGTTGTGCGAGGTCACGTAGATCACGCCCTGGTACACCAGGGGCTGCGATTCCTCGCTGCGATCGTCGTTGAAGGAGTAGTTCCAGACCGGGACGAGGTTCTTGACGGTGTCCTTGTTGATCTGGTTCAGGGTCGAGAAGCGCTGGAGATTGTAGCCCATCCCGTAGTTGAGAACGTTCGACGTGTCGGTCGCACCCTTGACCAGCTGTTCGGCGGTCTGGGCGTTTGCATACGTTGATGCAAGCATGACGAGGCTCGCGGCCATCGCAAAGCGTTTCATCCGTTCCTCCCAATATGCGCGCCTTTTGACGCTGCGACAGCAACACTCCGCCTGAATGCAAAACGCGTCAATACGAAAGTCGAATGCCCGCTGCCGATATGTTGGACCCGGCGGCCGGTTACTTCGGGTAAACCTTTCGGCAATGTCGCGAGTTGCGTACAGACGCTGCTGAAATTCCGCGACGCGAAGTGGCGTGCAGGGGCGGGTCCCGTCGGTTGCAGGCGGGGCAGGGTGCAATTGCAGGCTTGAACCGGCGGCGCGCTTGCGGATTTATGTCGTCTCGATCCCGTTCGAATCGGGGTGCTCTATCAGGGGAGGTTTCGATGATGTCACGCCGCTCTGTTGCGCTTGCGCTCGCGATTGCGATGCTGTCCGCTCCGGCCTGGTCGGCCTCCGGCAATGCCGTCAAGATGTTCGATACCGACAATGACGGCACGCTCGACCTTGCCGAGGTGAAGAAGGCGGCCGCTGCATTGTTCGCCAAGCTCGATCCCGATCACGACGGCACGCTGGATGCGCGCGAATTGCACGGACGGCTGACGGCGAAAGAACTCGCCGCTGCCGATCCCGACCGCGACGGGACTCTCACGCTCGACGAATATCTGTCCGTGGTGGAGCAGCGCTTCAACGCGGCGAATCCGGACAAGGACGGAACGCTGGATGCGAAGGAGCTGAACTCGCGCGCCGGCCGCGCACTGCTGCGCCTGTTGCGGTGAAAGCAGCGGCGCTTGACTGGGAGCGAAGACAGTTTGCCCGAGAGGGAAATTCGCGAGCGATATGCGACAGTTCGCTGTGTTCGCTCTGCGATTCCAGGCTTGCGCTGTGCCTGACGCAGCCCTAGGTTTTGCCCCGCGCGATGTCGCGCTCTATACCTTGGGAGATCCCGGATGGCTTGGAAAGCTCCGAAGATCGTGGAAGTGTCGGTCGGCATGGAAATCAACATGTACGCCTGCGCTTCGCGCAAGTAAGACTGACGAACCTGCCACGGCTTCGGTGGCGAATGCCATCGAAGCCGTGGTAGTGTTCGGGATGCGCGCGAGAGCTCAAACCTTCTGGATCATGGCTGCCTGCACGATCGCGCTTGCACCGGCATATGTCAGCGCCGAAGAGGGCTTCGATACCGAGCACATCTTCGGCTTCATGATCGGCACCGATGTCGGCAATCCCGGCGAGCGCGAATTCCAGAGCGAGACCACGGGGCGGTTCGGCAAGGGCGGCGGCACCTATCGCGCCCTCGCGCAGGAGGTCGAGATCGAGGTGGTGCCGTTGCCGAACTTCCGCATCGAGGTCGGCGCCACCGCAAGCTTGCACGACATCACCGGCGTCCCCGATATCGACGATCGCCGTCAATTCAATTTCCAGGGCGCCTCGCTCGACCTGCGCTATCGCCTGCTCGACCGCGAGCGCGCGCCGTTTGGCCTGACCGTCGCCGCCGAGCTCCACGGCGACCGCATCGACGAGACCAGCGGCGCCAAGGGGCGGATGTACGGCACCGACTTCACGCTCGCCTTCGATCGCGAACTGATCCCGAACTTCGCCATCGGCGCGCTCAACCTGATCTATCAGCCGGAATGGGCGCGCTTCGAAGTGGGGGGATTGTCCGAGAAAAACTCCACGATCGGCGCGGCCTTCGCCGGCCTCGTGCGGGTGCGGCCCAACATGCTGCTCGGCGGCGAGCTGCGCTACTTCCGGCAATACGAGGGCATCGGCCTCGGCGAGTTTTCGGGCCAGGCCCTGTTCGTCGGCCCGACCGCCTATTTCCAGCTCTCCGAGCGCTCGCGCCTCACCGTGAGCTGGAGCATGCAGGCCTGGGGCCGTCCGGCCGGATCGGGCGCCAATCTCGATCTCGTCAATTTCGAGCGCCATCAGGCGCGGCTGGTGTTCGGGGTGAATTTCTAGCGCTCTTGCGCATGATGCAAATTCTTAGGGTATTAAAGCATCGGCATCGTCATGGCCGGGCTTGTCCCGGCCATCCACGCTTGGCTACGCAGCACGAAGTACGTGGACGCCCGGGACAAGCCCGGGCATGACGGAGACGGTTCCCGGCTCCCGATCCCTCACGCCGGATTGAAACTTCCCTCTCCTTGAAACGTAACCTTTCGTGCTAATTCCATCGTCCCGCGAGAGGATTCCGGCATGAACCCGATCGACCTGGTGGTGACTGTGTGTGCGGTGCTCTCGCCTGCGACCTGCGAGGAACAGCATCTGGTGTTCAACTATGCGGGGTCGCCGCGGCAATGCGCGATGGCCGCACCGCCCTACATCGCGCAATGGGTCGGCGAGCATCCGAAGTGGCATGCGGTGCGGTGGCGCTGCGAATATCCGCACCCGAACGACAAGGCGTAAGCCGCGCGCGTTACTTGGTGCAGTCCTTCAGATCCTTGTCGGCGATCGAGAACACCGCGTCCGGCCTGATCTCGATGTCGCGAACGATGCACTGCCGCGCATTGGAATAGCTGACCTTGGCGTCGTAGCGGCCGGGCTCGACGCCGGTAATGCGCAAACGCTCGTCGTGGTCGACCTCCTTGTCCTTGTCGTTCAGGCACTGGTTTGGGCCCCAGTCGGTCTTGCCGGCGGGCGAGAGCTGAAAACCGGAGATCGTCTCCGTCGTCAGATTCCAGAGCCGGATGCCCTTGCCCTTGCTCTGCGCGGCGGCCTGGCCGGCAAATGCCAGCAACGCGATCAACACCAGACTCCAACGCATCAAATCATCCTCCCCAGTCGACGCCGTTATTGCCTGATCAGGCGCTCGCGGTTCTTTGCCTTGTCGAAATTTTTGGCGCGGTCAAGGCCGATCGGTGCGATCAGCTTGGCGGAGGTGAGATCGGCGCCCTCGAAATCGGTGTCGATGAGGGTCGCCCCGGTCAGGTCGGCGCCGCCGAGCTGGGCGTGCCGGAGCGACGCACCGCTCAGGTCGGCTCCCCTGAGAGAGGCAAACTCGAGATCGACGCGCGACAAGTCGGCGTTGCGCGCATTCAACCGTTCCAGATTGGCCGATCTCAGCACGGCGCGCATCAACCCCATCGACTGGTTGCGCATGTCGGCGCTGAGATTCGCGTCGGCGATCGTGGCCCCGACCAGGCTCGCGCCGCTGAGATCGGCTGCGATGCGCGCGCCGGTCAGATCAGCGCCGTCCAGGTGAGCGCGTGCCATCTGCGCGGCGAACAGGTTGGCGCCCCTCAGGCTCGCGCCCGTGAGATCCGCGTCGAGAAGCCACGCCTGATCGAGGATTGCTCGATCAAGACGGGCGCCGCCGAGTTTTGTCCTGTTGAGCCGTGCCGCGCGAAGCACTGCCCTGGAAAGGTCGAGCCCGGAGAGATCGAGCCCCGACAGGCGCGTGCCGGTGAAGTTGGCGGGCGTGCCGGCGCTCGCTTTGGCCAGCACGGCCTCGACCTCCTGTCGGCTCATTTCAGCGGAGACCATGGCGGGCGAGGTGAGGTCGACGTCACGCATCATGTCCTGCGCGCTCGCCGTCATCGCGACGAGTGCGAGGCCAAGCGTCGTCAGAGCAACCGCTCGTCTCATCGTTAGGCTCCGCTGGCGGCCTGTTTAGCACACGCGCGGCGCGGCTGCCTATGAGACATCGCGCCCGGTGCGTTCGCCGCCCTGCTCATCCTGGGCTCGCCGCGCAAGCCCGGCCTTGATCGCGGCAATCGCGGCGTCGCCGCGCGCCTCGCGCGGGATGCCGATGGGCACCTCGGCCAGAATGCGCGCCGGGCGCGGCGACAGGAAGAACAGGCGGTCGCCGAGGCGCACCGCGTCGTCGATACTGTGGGTCACGAGCAGTGTCATCACGGGGCGGCTTGCCACCAGCGTCGCGATCTCGTCGCGCAGGCGGCCGGCCAGCGCGTCGTCGAGCGAGGCGAGGGGCTCGTCGAGCACCAGAATGTCCGGCTCGACCGCAAAGGCGCGGGCGAGTGCGACGCGGCGAGCCAGCCCCAGTGACAATTCGCCCGGGAAGTGGTTGCGATGCTGCTCCAGCTCGAGGATCCTGAACAGCTCCGACAGCTGCGCATCGGAGATGCCGGGCGCAGCCAACCGCACATTCTGCTCGACCGAGCGCCACGGCAGCAGCCGCGGCTCCTGGAACACCATGCCGATCCGTGCCTCCGGTGGCCGCGCGATGGTCCCGTGAAAGTCGCGGTCGAGGCCGAGGAGGATGCGCAGCATCGTGCTCTTGCCGCAGCCGGACGGGCCGATCAGCACGCCGACCTCGCCGGATTGAAGCGCGAACTTGATCGGCGCCAGCACGTCCTGCGTCCCGCCCGCCGCGTTCCTGAACGCTTTGCCTGTGATATCGACCTCAAGCCGCACGGGGCCGCCACCTTGTTGCACGGGCCTCGAACGGCTGCACCAGCACCGTCTCGATCACGAGCACGACGGCGGCGAACGTCAGGGAATAGGCGAGCAGCCGCGGCGTGTCGAACAGCTGGAACGCGACCCCGATCTCGAAGCCGACGCCGTTCGGCCGTCCCAAGAGCTCGGCGACCAGCACGATCTTCCACACCAGCGACAACCCGGAGCGGGCCGAGGCTGCGATATAGGGCGCAAGCTGCGGCAGCACGACATGGCGGAAGGCGCGCCAGCGCGGCATCGCGAACACGCTCGCCATCTCGTCCAGCGAGCGGTCGAGCGCGCGCGTGCCCTCGCGCAAGGTGACGATGGCGGTCGGCAGCTTGTTGATGGCGATTGCGGCGATCGCGGCCGCCTCGGTCAGGCCGGCCCAGATATAGGCCAGCACGATCACGACCAGCGCCGGCAGGTTGAGCAGCAGGATCAGCCAGGGATCGCCGAGCCGGTCGGCGAGCTTCACCCGCCCCATCAGGTAACCGATGGCGCTGCCGAGCGACATCGCCAGCACGAAGGCGAGTGCGACGCGGGCCAGCGTGGCGCCGAGATGCAGGAACAGCCCGCCGTTCGAGGCTTCCTCGATGATGACGTTGAGCACGGCAGGCGGGGAGGGCAGCTTTGCGCCGCCGACGAACAGCGCCGCAAGCCACCAGGTCGCGAGGAACAGGGAAAACGAGAGCAGACGCAGCACCTCAGTCTCCGGGGACTGCGTGATAGAAAGTGCCGGGATCGAGCTCGGCCGCCGGCCCGACCAGGTCGCGGCCGCCGGTCTCGGCCAGCACGCGATAGAGCACGCGCGCATCCGTCTCCTCGTCGGCGATGCTCCGGCGCGGAATGCCGTCGCGATAACGGTCACGATAGGTCTTGAGCATGACGGCATCGCTCGTGCCGGTGAGCGGCGCGATCTTCTCCCAGGCCGCATCGGAGGTGACCAGCAATTGCTTGGCCTTGCGGGTCATCGCGATGAAGCGCGCCACCGCCGCACGATGGCTTGCCGCCCAGCCTTCGTCGAAGACATAGCCGACCGCGGAGACCGCTCCCTTGGCGCCCAGCTTCGGCAGGATGTCCTCGATGCCGGCGAGGCGGCGAAAGCCCTTGGCCTCGAGCTGGGCGCAGAAATTCCAGAAATTGAGGCTGGCATCCATCTCGCCGTCGAGCGCCTTGGCGGCGATCAAGGGCGGCGCGCCATAGACGATGGTCGCTTCCGATTTCAGGTCGATGCCGTCCTGCTTCATCCGCGCCTGCAGCAGCAGCCAGCTCTTGTCGATCGCGCCGCCACCGACGGCGAGCTTGCGGCCCTTGAGGTCGGCGAGCGTCTTGATCGGCGAGGCCGCGGGCACCATCACCGCGCCGAGTGCGCTGGAATAGGGGTAGAAGGTGAGCTTGGCGCCGAGGGCGCGCTCGCGCGACACCCACAGCCAGTCCGACAGGATGATGTCGGCGCTGCCAGCGCGGAGCGCGATCTTGCCGGCTTCGGGGCTCGCAAGCTCGCTGACCTCCAGCGACAGGTCGGCGTCCTTGTCGAGGCCACCGGCCCGGATCGCGGCCAGTTCCCAGGAGAATGTTCCGGTCTTCTGCACCGCAAGGCGGATGGTATCCGCGGCGCGGACGCTTGCGACCTGTGCCAGTGCCAGCGTCGCCGCGAGCGCCAATGTTCGACCAAGTGCTCTCATCACCTTGTGAGCCGTTTCCTCGAAGGAGTGCTTTTCAGGACAATACGCATAGCATAGCTTTCGTCGCAACCAGCGGGAGGACGCTCATGAATCTGGCGGGACAGCTACGACCGATTGTCGCCGCATTGGCGGTGCTGGCGGCGGCCGTGTCCGCGGCGCGCGCCGAGGAGGCCAACGACTATCCGACGTCGGCGCGCGCGGAGTACGTCTACGGCTGCATGAAGGCCAATGGCGAGACGCGGGCCGCGATCGAGCAATGTTCCTGCTCGATCGACGTGGTCGCCTCGATCGTCACCTATGAGCGCTATGTCACCGCCGAGACCGCGCTCAGCATGTCCCAGGTCCGCGGCAATCTCGGCGTCCAGTTTCGCACCTCGGAGCAGGCGAATTCGGCGGTGAATGATCTGAGGCGGGCGCAGGCGGAAGCCGAGGTGAGGTGCTTCTGATCTAACACCGTCATTCCGGGGCGATGCGAAGCATCGAACCCGGAATCTCGAGATTCTCAGGTGCGCAATCGCGCACCATAGTTCGGTCCTGCGGACCGCCCCGGAATGACGGCGTGACTATTACGTCCCCGGCTTCTCCACATCCCACTCGTTGCGGAACACGTGCCCATCCGTGTCCTTGGCTTCCGCGCGGAAGCGCTTCGCGCCGTTCGACACGTAGGTGAAGCGCAGATTGGGATCTTCGGAGATCGAGATGCCGCCTTCCATCGACAGAACGGGACTGTCGTCCTGCGTCAGCTTCAACTGGTTGACGAAGAAGGCGGGAATATAGAGCTGCGTGACCTGGTCCATTTGCAGGCCGGAATTGTTGGGATGGCCGATCATGATCTGCGCCTCGCGGACACGGCTCGCCGGCGCGTCCTCGCGCGCGAATTGCCGGTAGCGCATCTGCCCAAGCCGGTTCCTCGCTTCCTCGACATTCTTTCCCGCCGGCGCGGAGCAGCCGCCGGAGGCTTTCACATACGTCTTCGACACGTAGAGCTGGCCGTCGCTGAGCTCGGCCACCGCGTGGACATCGGTGTAGTTGTTGACGCGCACGCGCGTGGAGATCTCGCTGACATTGGCATCCGGCCCGAGCTCGAACTTCGCCGCCATCGGCGCCGGATTGTGGTCGATGACCAGCGTGATCGAGCGGATGCGGCGGGCATCGCCCGGCGAGAGCTTGCTGCGCAGGGTCACCGGCACGATGGCCGCGTCCTCGGCGCGATACGGCATCTCGATGCCGATCACGTCGGCGCCGTCGTTCATCGGACGGTTGCTGAAGATGTCCTGCACCAGGCCCGGCCAGGGATCGTAGGCCTCTTCGGCCTGCGCCGGCGCGGCGAAGGCGACGCCGAGGAGGAGGGCGATCAGGGGCAAGCGGCGTATGCATCCCGTCATGGTCATGGTCCCGTGCGGACAAAGCAGTCAGGGTCCGCGAAGCTGATCCTGGTACAGCGTAGCGCGCCCGCTACTCCCATTCAATTTCTGAAAATGCTGCGGTAGCGTTACGGGCATTGTAGTCGTCGAACAGCTGCCAGTGCGTCCGTTCCGATTCAGCTGCCTTGTCCGCGGCGGTTCGGATCGGCGCGCCCTTCTTGTTGAGTGTGCGGACGTCGGACAGCACCGTCGTGAGATAGCGTCGTTCATCGGCTAGCGCCGCAGGCCAGTCGCTCACGGGGCCGTGACCGGGAACGACGCGAGCCGCCGGAACCGTTTCAAGCTCCTTGAGCAGGGCAAGCCAGCCGCGAATGCTGCCGTCCATGACCGGAATGTGGCGGAGAAAGACGAGGTCGCCCGTGAACAGCGTCTTGGTCGTCTCGTCGAACACCGTCAGATCGCTGTCGCTGTGCGCGGCCGGCCAGGCCCGCAAGGTCAGGCGGCGCGATCCGAGGTCGAGCGTCATCGTGTCCGAAACGAGCAGGGTGGGCGGTACGATCTTCACGGGATCGATCAGCTCGCCGCCCATGATGCGTCTGAAATTGTCGAGATAGTAGGGCCCGCGCGTTGCCAGGGCCTGCGGCAGCTTGCTGTGGCCAACGAAGCTGGTTCCTTCCGCAACGAAGGCCGCATTGCCGAAGACATGGTCGGGATGGCCGTGGGTGTTGATGACGTAGCGGATCGGCTTCTCAGTGCGGGCCCGCACGGCCGCCAGCAGCGCCTCGCCTTCGCGGAGGCTGCCGCCGGTGTCGATCACGGCGACCGCATCCGCGCCCACGATGAAGCCGACATTGGCGATGTCACCCTCGTTCTCGCGCGTCATCAGGGCGATGGTCCCAGCGTGTACGAAGATTCCCGGCGCGACTTCGCTTACAGGCAATTCGGCTGCTTCCGTGCGTGCTAGCGTCGCTATCCCGAGCAGGGTCAGGGCGGCGATCCTTGAAGCGATGTGAGACACTTTTCCGCCTCAGTTCAAAGGGTTTGCTGCATTGCACTGCAACAATGAGAGGCCAGCACAAAGTTTGGCAAAACATGGCGCGTCATGCGTTGCATGGATAACATTCAAACAAAACGAGGAGGAAGCGCGATGACGGAGGCCGGACGACATCGTCGCTGGTTGGTCTTGCTGTGGGGGCTGGTTGCGTCCTGTGCGCCGGGCGACGTCGCCATGGCGCAGACCAGCGAGACCGGAGACCTCTCGTTCGAGCTGGTCGACCCAAAGGTGCTGCGGGTCTGCGCCGATCCGCGCAATCTGCCGTTCTCCAACGAGAAGGGCGAGGGGTTCGAGAACAAGCTCGCCGAGCTGTTCGCCGACAAGCTCGGGAAGAAGCTCGACTACGTCTTCTTCCCGCAGGCCACAGGCTTCGTGCGGATGACGCTGGGCGCACATCGCTGCGACGTCATCATGGGTTTCCCGCAAGGCGACGACCTCGTGCAGGGCACCAATCCCTATTACCGCACGACCTATGCGCTGGTCGCAAAGGCCGGCAGCGGGCTCGAGGACGTCGACACGCTTGAGGACGCGAAGTTGAAGGGCAAGCATGTCGGCATCGTCGCCGGCACGCCTCCGGCGACCAATATGGCGATCGCCGGCCTGATGGGCGACGCAAAACCCTATCCGCTGATGATCGACACGCGCTTCGACAATTCCGCGCAGGCGATGATCGATGACCTCTCGGCCGGCAAGATCGACGCCGGCGTGCTGTGGGGACCGATGGCGGGCTTCTATGCCAAGAAGGCCGGCTCGCTCCACGTCACGCCGCTGGTGAAGGAAACCACCGGGCCGAAGCTGGTCTATCGCATCGGCATGGGCGTGCGTCCCGTCGACCAGAACTGGAAGCGGCAGCTCAACAAGCTGATCCAGGAGAACCAGGGCGAGATCAACAAGATCCTGCTCGACTTCGGCGTTCCCTTGCTGGACGAGAGCGACCGGCCGCTCGGCGCGGAGACGGCCAAGAAGGCGCAGTGAGGCGGCGCGTTGCCGCTGCGCTGGTCGCCGCCGTTCTGGCGGCGCCGGCATGGGCGCAGCAGCAGGAGCCGTTCGAGCCCGAGGGCTACCGCACCGACAATTACCGCGCGCCGGTGCCGGCGACGCTCGCCGGCGCGCGCGTGCTCACCACAGCCGAAGCCGAGGCGATCTGGCGCGCGAAGAGCGGCGTGTTCATCGACGTGATGCCGCGCGCGCCGAAGCCGAAGAATCTTCCCGAAGGCACCGTCTGGCGCGATGCGCCGCGCAGAAACATTCCCGGCAGCCTGTGGCTTCCGGATACGGGCTACGGGAATCTGCCGCCAGCCATGGACGATTATTTGCAGCGCGGCCTCGCGCAAGCGTCGCGCGGCGACAAGGCCGCGCTGCTCGTGATCTATTGCCTGGCCGACTGCTGGATGTCCTGGAACGCCGCCAAGCGTGCGTTGGCTTACGGCTATTCCAACATCACCTGGTATCCTGATGGCACCGACGGCTGGGAGCGCGCCAAGCTTCCCACCGACGAGGCGCAGCCGGAGCCGCGGCCGGATCAATAGACGAAAATTGGACCGAGCCATGTCGGCATACGCAGCTGCGCTCCCTCGCCCCGTTCTTACGGGGAGAGGGTGGGGTGGGGCTGCTTCCGCGTTGACGGCGTCAGGTAGAGCCGCGGAGCCTCCTCCTCGTCATGTATGGACGGCCCCCTCTCGGCATGTATGGACGGCCCCCTCTCGGCAAGGGCTTTTTGGTGCTTCGACGAATGGATCGGGGAGCGGTCATGTATACGGCCTCGA
>NZ_LBKA01000250.1:0-153624 GCF_028128955.1 Bradyrhizobium sp. CCBAU 11386 | reverse complement strand
GCTCGTTGCTCAAAACAACTAGCCGCACTGCAAAACCTGTGGCCCTGATGGCACGGGAATTGCTGAAATGTTAGGCTGATGGCAGAACAGGCAACGACCGCTGCCGCCGATTTGACTCTAATCTGACGGATTTAACTTGCTCGGATATCTCCTACGCCGAATCTTTGCCGCCGTGCCCGTGATGGGCGTCGTCGCGCTGTTCGTCTTCCTCCTGCTCCGCCTCACCCCCGGCGATCCCGCCGCGATTCTCGCCGGCGACAACGCCACGCCCGAACGGCTGGAGCGCATCCGTACCTCGCTCGGCCTCAACGAGCCCCTGATCGTGCAATTCATCACCTGGGTGAACAAGCTGCTGCACGGCGATCTCGGGACCTCGCTGATCTCCAACCTGCCCGTCATGAAGATGATCGGCCAGCGCGTCGAGCCGTCGATCTCGATCGCGCTGTCGACCATCATCCTCGCCGTCATCGTCGCGGTCCCCTTGGGCGTGATCGCGGCGTGGAAGCACGGCACCTGGATCGACCGTTTCGTGATGGGTCTCTCGGTGCTCGGCTTCTCGGTCCCGGTGTTCGTGGTCGGCTATCTCCTGATCGAGGTTTTCGCCATCGACCTGCGCTGGGTGCCGGTGCAGGGCTTCCGCAGCATCTCGAACGGCTTCGGTCCGTTCTTCGAGCGCATGATCCTGCCGACCTGCGCCCTCTCCTTCATCTACATCGCGCTGATCGCGCGCATGACGCGCGCGGCGATGCTCGACGTGCTCGGCGAGGACTATGTCCGCACCGCGCGCGCCAAGGGCATCAACGAGGTCGCCGTGATGATGCGCCATGCGCTGCGCAACGCCGCCGTGCCCGTGATCACCGTGATCGGCACCGGCTTTGCGCTTCTGATCTCGGGCGTCGTCGTCACCGAGAGCGTGTTCAACATCCCCGGCATCGGCCGCCTCACCGTGGACGCGGTGCTGGCGCGCGACTATCCGGTGATCCAGGCGATGATCCTGCTGACGTCGCTGATCTATGTCGTCGTCAATCTTCTCATTGACGTCGCCTACACCCTGCTCGATCCGCGGATCCGGTACTGAGGCAAGGATAAGGACAAAATGTCGGTCGATACCCTTCCCCAGTCGTCCATTCCGATCACGTCGCCGCTGCGGCCGCGCTTCGGATTCCTCACCTCGACGCCCATCATCGCCACGGCAACGGTCCTGCTCGCGCTGATCGTGCTGATCTCGATTCTGGCGCCGCTGATCGCGCCGCATGATCCGATCCAGCTCGCGCCGTCGCTACGATTGAAGCCGACCTCGGCGCAATTCCTGCTCGGCACCGATGCCTACGGACGCGACCTGTTGTCGCGCGTGATCTATGGCGGCCGCATCTCGCTGCTGATCGGGATCGGCTCGGCGATCCTGTCGATCGTCATCGGGCTGGCGATCGGCCTCGTCTCCGGCTTCTTCAAGCTGGTCGATGCCGTCCTGATGCGGATCATGGACGGCCTGATGGCGATGCCGAGCATCCTGCTCGCGATCGCCGTGGTGTCGCTGTCCGGCGCCAGCATCTGGACCGTGCTGATCGCGATCACGATCCCCGAAGTTCCGCGCGTCGCACGCCTGGTGCGCTCGGTCGTGCTGTCGGCGCGTGAAGAGCCCTACGTCGAAGCGGCGATCTCGGTCGGCTCATCCCTGCCGAAGATCATGTGGCGGCATTTGATGCCGAACACGATCGCGCCTCTGATCGTGCAGGGCAGTTACGTCTGCGCCTCCGCGATCCTCACCGAGGCGATCCTCTCCTTCCTCGGTGCCGGCATCTCGCCGGAGACGCCGACCTGGGGCAACATCATGGCCGAGGGCCGCCAGTACTTCCAGATCAAGCCGTCGCTGATCTTCTGGCCGGGCCTCCTGCTCTCGATCGCCATCCTCAGCATCAATCTGATCGGCGACGCCGCCCGCGACGCCCTCGATCCCCGCATGAAGCAGCGGGAGGGGAAGTGATGCGAGTACCACGGTCATTCCGGGGCGCGCCTTTTGGCGCGAGCCCGGAATCCATTTCACCGCTTGCGCTGACGCCCGATGGATTCCGGGTTCGCGCTGCGCGCGCCCCGGAATGACGAAAGATCCTGCATGACCAGCACCATCCTCGACATCAACAATCTCGTCGTTTCCATCGGCAAGAAGCCGAAGGGCGCGAACATCATCGACGGCATCTCGATCCAGGTGCACGAGCGCGAGACGCTGTGTCTCGTCGGCGAAAGCGGCTCGGGCAAGTCGGTGACCTCGCTGACCACGATGGGCCTGCTGCCGAAGGGCACGCTGGTGCCCACCGCCGGCAGCGTCAAGCTGGTCGGCGAAGAGCTGCTCACTGCAACCGACCGCCGGCTGCGCCAGCTCCGCGCGACGCAGATGGCGATGATCTTCCAGGAGCCTATGACCGCGCTCAATCCGGTCGTGCCAGTCGGCCGCCAGATCGACGAAGTGCTGCGCGCGCACACCAATCTCGATGCCAGGGCACGGAAGAAGCGCATCCTCGACATGATGGAGCAGGTGCGCCTGCCCCAGGTCGAGCGCATCTTCGCCTCCTACCCGCACCGCCTCTCCGGCGGCCAGCGCCAGCGCATCATGATCGCGATGGCGCTGGTGCTCGAACCGAAGCTGCTCATCGCCGACGAGCCGACCACCGCGCTCGACGTCACCACGCAGAAACAGATCCTGACCCTGATCCGCGACCTCCAGCGCGACCACGGCACGGCCGTGCTGTTCATCACCCACGACATGGGCGTGGTGGCGGAAATCGCCGACCGTGTCGCCGTGATGCGGCAGGGCCGCCTCGTCGAGACGGGTGCGCTCGAGACCGTGCTGCGCAACCCGACCATGGAATACACCCGCAACCTGCTCTCTGCAGTGCCGAGCCTGGTGCCGCGCGCGGCGCGGCCCGAGACCAAGGAACCGGTGGTGCTGGAAGCCAACGAGCTCAGCAAGGTCTACAAGGAGCGCGCCTTCTTCGGCAAAGGCCGCGAGGTCGTCGCCGCCGATAAGGTCACGCTGACGCTGCGCAAGGGCCGCACGCTCGGCATCGTCGGCGAGAGCGGTTCGGGCAAGTCCACGGTGGCACGCTGCATCGTCCGCCTGATCGACCCGACCTCCGGCGGCGTGCGCTTGTCCGGCCGCGAGATCTCCGACATCTCGCGTCGCCTGCTCCAGCCGCACCGGCAGAAGATCCAGATCGTGTTCCAGGATCCCTATCGCTCGCTCAACCCGCGCGTCACCGTCGGCGAGAGCATCGCGGAAGGCCCGATCAATTACGGCGTCTCGCATGCCGATGCGATGAAGCGCGCCCGCGAGCTGCTCGAGCTGGTCGGCCTGCCGGCCGATGCGGTGTCACGCTATCCGCACCAGTTCTCCGGCGGCCAGCGCCAGCGCATCGCGATTGCGCGTGCGCTCGCGCTCGATCCGGACGTGCTGGTCGCGGACGAAGCTGTCTCCGCGCTCGACGTCTCGGTGCAGGCGCAGGTGCTGGAACTGCTCGACGAGATCCAGAAGCGGCTCGGCATCGCGATCCTGTTCATCACCCACGATCTGCGTGTCGCCGCGCAAATCTGCGACCAGGTCGTGGTGATGCAGCACGGCCGCGTCGTCGAGCAGGGCCCCGCCGCAGAAGTGCTGACGCATCCGAAGGAGGCCTACACCAGGGCCCTGCTGGAGGCAGCCCCCGGCCGCGGCTGGGACTTTGCGAACTTCCGGCCGGTGTCGGAAGGCGTGGTGGCGACGGCGTAAGGTCTCTCCACATCGTCGTCCCGGTCTAGTGCGCAATTGCGCACTAGGCCGGGACGACACCGAGTGTGCGGTTGGCTGAATGGCTCACACCAACACCATCGCATCCGCAGCATTCCCAAAACGATCTGACCCTATGCACGGCGCGCTTGCTTCTCACCTTGCTCTCGCCGCAAGGGCAAGGCTAACGTCGAAGGCTAACGCGCGCTCTTTCAATCGCCTGGACTTGAGTTGATGACACGTATCGCCGTCGGCGGCTTCCTGCACGAGACCAACACCTTCGCTCCGACGAAGGCGACGTTTGCGGACTTCCAGCATGGCGGCGGCTGGCCGGCGATGACGCAAGGTGCCGACGTGCTGAAGGTGATGCGGCGCATCAATGTCGGGCTCGCCGGCTTCGTCGACAGCGCCGAAGCCAATGGCTGGGAACTCATTCCGACGATCGCCTGCGGCGCGAGCCCGTCGGCGCATGTCACCCGGGACGCCTTCGAGCGCATCGTGAAGGTGATGGTCGACGGCATTGCGGCGGCGGGTCCCATCGACGCGGTCTATCTCGACCTGCACGGCGCGATGGTGACGGAGCATCTCGACGACGGCGAAGGCGAGATTCTGGCGCGGGTGCGCCGCGTCATCGGCGAGAATGTTCCGCTGGTCACCAGCCTCGACCTGCATGCCAACGTCACGCCGGACATGATGGAACATGCCGACGCGCTGATCGCCTACCGCACCTATCCGCATGTCGACATGGCCGAGACGGGCCGCGCCTCGGCGCGACATCTCGCACTGCTGCTGAAGACCAAGCAGCGCTTCGCCAAGGCGTTCCGGCAACTGCCGTTCCTGATCCCGATCAGCTGGCAGTGCACCAACGACCAGCCGACCAGGGGCATCTACGAGAAGCTCGCCGCGATCCAGAGCGACGCGGTCCCGACGCTGTCCTTCGCGCCCGGCTTCCCTGCCGCTGACTTCCGCGATTGCGGGCCGAGCGTGTTCGCCTATGGCAAGACGCAAGCCGACGCCGATCGCGCTGCGGATGCGATCGTCAAGCTGATCGAAGGCCACGAGGACGATTTCGACGGCAAGATCTGGTCGCCCGACGACGGCGTGCGCCATGCGATGGAACTGGCGAAGGGCGCCAGCAAGCCGATCATCATCGCCGACACCCAGGACAATCCCGGCGCCGGCGGCGATTCCGATACCACCGGCATGCTGCGCGCGCTGGTGCGCAACAAGGCGAGCGCCGCGACCGGCGCGATCTACGATCCGGAATCGGCGAAGGCCGCGCATGCGGCCGGGGTCGGCGCCACGGTGACGCTGTCGCTCGGCGGCAAGTCCGGCATTCCAGGCGACGAGCCTTATCGCGAGACCTTCGTCGTCGAAAAATTGTCCGACGGCCGCTTCATCGCACCCGGCCCCTATTACGGCGGCCGCGAGATGGAGATGGGTCCTTCCGCGGCCCTGCGCATCGGCGACGTTCGTGTCGTCGTCTCCTCGCACAAGGCGCAGCTCGCCGATCAGGCGATGTACCGCTATGTCGGCATCGAGCCGACCGAACAGAAGATCCTGGTCAACAAGAGCTCGGTGCACTTCCGCGCCGATTTCGAGCCGATCGCGGAACGGCTGATGATCTGCGCCGCCCCGGGCGCAATGCCGGCCGACACGGCCTCCCTGCCCTGGACGAAGCTGCGCCCGGGCATTCGCATCAAGCCGAACGGCCCCGTTTTCAATCCTCCTTCACGCTAACCGGACAGGATACATGCCCACGATCGATCGCATCGACGGCTATGCCGACGAACTCACCGCCATTCGCCGCGACCTCCACGCCCATCCCGAGATCGGCTTCGAGGAAGTGCGCACCTCCGGCATCGTCGCCGACAAGCTGAAGAGCTGGGGCATCGAGGTGCATCGCGGTCTCGGCGGCACCGGCGTGATCGGCGTCATCAAAGGCAAGGGTTCGAGCGGCAAGCGCATCGGGCTGCGCGCCGACATGGACGCGCTGCCGATGGAAGAGAACACCAATCTGAAATGGAGCTCAAAAATCCCCGGCCGCTTCCACGGCTGCGGCCATGACGGCCACACCACCATGCTGCTCGGCACCGCGCGCTATCTCGCCGAGACGAAGAACTTCGACGGCACCGTTCATTTGATCTTCCAGCCGGCCGAGGAAGGCCTCGGCGGCGCCCGCGCCATGATCAAGGACGGCCTGTTCGAGAAGTTTCCCTGCGACGAGCTCTACGGCCTGCACAACGCGCCCGACCTCAACCATGGCGAGATCGCGATCCTGCCCGGCCCGGCGATGGCCGGCGCCGACTTCTTCGACCTCCGCATCACCGGCTACGGCGCGCATGGCGCGATGCCCGAACGCTCCAAGGACGCGGTGATCATCGCGACCACGCTGGCGCAGGCGATCCAGACCATCGTCAGCCGCAACGTCGAGCCGCTGCAATCCGCTGTCATCTCGATCACCCAGATCCATGCGGGTTCCGCCTACAACGTCATCCCCGGCGAAGCGCATCTCTGCGGCACCATTCGCACCTTCTCGAACGAAGTCCGCGCCATGATCAGCGAGCGCATCCGCACCATCTGTGCCGGCATGGCCGCCGCGTTCCAGTGCGAGATCGAGGCCGACATTCGCGACACCTTCGGCGTGCTGATCAATCAGGTCGAGCAGTCCAAGGTGGTCGAGGAGGTCGCGCGCACCGTCGTCAACCCCGCCAACGTAATCACCCGCGCCCAGCCGAAGATGGGCAGCGAGGATTTTGCCGACATGCTGCAGACCATCCCCGGCGCCTATTTCTGGGTCGGCCATGACGGCTCGGTGCCGGTGCACAATCCCGGCTTCGTGCTCGACGACAAGATCCTGCCGATCGGCGCCAGCATGTTTGCCCGCATCATCGAGACGCGCATGCCGGTAGGTGCTCATGCATAAAAAGAGCGTCGAGGAGGCGGTCACCTCGCTGCACGATCTGTCCGCGGTCGATCTGATCGCAGGCTATCGCGCCAAGCAGTTCTCGCCGAGCGAGGTGCTGGAAGACGTGCTCACGCACGTCGCTGCGTGGGAGCCGCACCTCAAGGCGCTCTATGCGTTCGATCCCGACGGCGCGCGGGAGGCGGCAAAGGCCTCGACCGCGCGCTGGACCGGCGGCGAACCGTCCGGCCCGCTCGACGGCGTGCCTGTCACGGTGAAAGACAACATCGCGACCAAGGGCGTACCCGTGCCGCTGGGGGCAGCCAGCGTCAAGCTCGTGCCGGCCGAGAAGGACGCCCCGCCCGCCGCGCGCCTTCGCGAGGCCGGCGCGATCATCTTCGCCAAGACCACCATGCCCGATTACGGCATGCTATCCTCGGGGCTCTCCAGCTTCCACGCGCTCGCGCGCAACCCCTGGGACCTCTCCAAGAATCCCGGCGGCTCCAGCGCCGGTGCAGGCGCAGCCGCCGCCGCCGGCTACGGTCCCCTGCATCTCGGCACCGACATCGGCGGCTCGGTGCGCCTTCCCGCGGGCTGGTGCGGCCTCGTCGGATTGAAGCCGAGCTTCGGCCGCGTGCCGATCGACCCCACCTATGTCGGCCGCGTCGCCGGCCCCATGACCCGCACCGTGGACGATTGCGCGCTGATGATGAGCGCGATCGCAAAGCCCGACCGGCGCGACGGCATGAGCCTGCCTGCCGAACCCCTCAACTGGAAAGGGCCGGAGAAGTCACCGCGCAAATTGCGGATCGGATTGATGCTCGATCCCGGCGTCGGCCTGCCGCTGGAAAAACCGGTGCGCGAAGTCGCGGTGAAGGCGGCAAAGGCATTTGAATCCGCCGGCGCAGTCGTCACCGAGGTCGATGGCATCCTCACGCGCGAGATGCTCGACGGCCTCGACAATTTCTGGCGCGCACGGATGTGGGACGATCTGTCCAGGCTGACGCCGGCCGAGCAGGCAAAGGTGCTGCCCTACATCTTCAAATGGGGCGAGTCCGGCGCAAAACTGTCGGGCGTCGACGTGATCCGTGGGTTCAACCAGACCATGGCGATCCGTGCCGCGGCCTCAAAACTGTTCTGCGAGCTCGACTATGTGATCTCGCCGACCGCGCCGAACGTGAACTATCCGGCGGAACGGGCCTCGCCCACCAACGATCCGACGAAGCCGTTCGAGCACATCGCCTATACCGTGCCGTGGAATATGTCGGAGAACCCTGCCGTCTCCATCAATGGCGGCTTCGACGCCAAGGGCTTTCCCATCGGCGTGCAGATCGTCGGCCGCCGCTTCGACGACATCGGCGTGCTCGGCATGGCCAAGGCCTTCGAGAGCTTGCGCGGCCCGCAGCGCCCCTGGCCCAAGCCGCCTGCGCGCTAGCGCCTCAGCGCAACTCGTCATGCGCGGGCTCGACCCGCGCATCCATCCTCTTCAAAAAAGATGGATTGCCGGGTCAAGCCCGGCAATGACAGAATTGATTCAAGAAATGACAGGGAAGGAAACCACCAATGGCGTATGAGACGATCAAATACGAGGTCGCGGAGCAGATCCTCACCATCACGCTGAACCGGCCCGACAAGCTCAACGCCTTCAACGCGCAGATGCAGGCAGAGCTGATCGACGCCTTCGACGCCGCCGACAAGGACGACAATGTCCGCGCCATCATCGTCACCGGCGCGGGCCGCGGTTTTTGCGCCGGCGCCGACCTCTCTTCCGGCGCCGATACGTTCGATCGGGACGCGCGGCGCGGGCCCGTGAAGCGGTTCGCCGACGGCAAGGTCGATTACAGCGATCCGCAGGTGCGCGACGGCGGCGGCCAGGTGACGCTGCGTATTTTCAAATGCCTCAAGCCCGTGATCGCCGCGGTGAACGGCCCTGCCGTCGGCATCGGCGTCACCATGCAGCTCGCGATGGATATCCGCATTGCCTCCGACGCTGCTCGTTTCGGCTTCGTCTTCTCCCAGCGTGGCATCGTGCCGGAGGCCGCCTCGAGCTGGTTCCTGCCGCGCATCGTCGGCATCTCGCAGGCGCTGGAATGGTGCTATTCGGGGCGTGTCTTCCCGGCGCAGGAGGCGCTTGCGGGGCGTCTCGTCAGCAAGGTGGTGCCGCCGGACGATCTCTTGCCGACCGCGCGTGCGCTCGCCAAGGAATTCGCGGCGAAAACCGCGCCGGTGTCGGTGGCGCTGATCCGCCAGATGATGTGGCGCATGATGGGTGCGGACGACCCGATGGAGGCCCACAAGGTCGACAGCCGCGGCATCTACGCCCGCGGCCGCTCGGACGACGTTCGGGAAGGCGTGGTGTCGTTCCTGGAGAAGCGCCCGGCGCAGTTCAAGAACAAGGTGTCCAGCGACATGCCGGACTATTTCCCGTGGTGGACGGAGCGGGAGTACAAGTGACGCGGAGCGTAGGGTGGACAAAGCGAAGCGTGCCCACCATTCCGGCTTCGATCGCCGATAGATGGTGGGCACGGCGCAGAGCGCCTTTGCCCACCCTACGGCATCGTCACTCCATCACCAGCGCCACGCGCCCGATCGCCTTGCGGTCGATCAGCAAGCGCATCGCCTTCGCGTAATCCTCAAGCGGCAGGCGGTGCGAGACGTTGGGGCGCAGCTTGCCTTCCTCCGCCCATGTCAGGAGCGCCTTCAGGCGCGCCTCGCCGAGCGCAGGGTTCTTCCGCACGGCCTCTCCGGCGCGCACGCCGAGCACGCTCGCGCCCTTGATCAGCAAGAGATTGGTCTTCGCCGAGCCGATCCCGCCGGTGAAGCCGATCACCAGCAGCCGCGCGCCCCAGGCGATGCAGCGCATCGAATTCTCGAACACCTCGCCGCCAACGGGATCGAACACCACGTCGGCGCCGCGCCCGTCGGTGATGCGCTTGACGGCATCGCGAAACGGCTCGCGGTCGTAGCGCACGAGATGGTCGACGCCGCGCGCCTTTGCAATGGCGAGCTTCTCGTCGCTGGAAGCGGTCGCGATCACGGTCGCACCCAGCAGCTTGCCGATCTCGACGGCGGCGAGGCCGACGCCGCCGCCGGCGCCATGCACGAGCAGAACTTCGCCCGGCTCGAGCTTGCCGCGATCGATCAGCGCGTGATAGGCGGTGCCGTGGCCGGCGAGATAGGTCGCAGCCTCCGCATAGTCGAACGTCGACGGCATCGGCACGAGCTGCGACGGCGCGACGACCGCTTCATCGGTGAAAGCGCCGTGGCGCATCTTCACGATGACCTTGTCGCCGACAGCGACGCCCCTCGCCTCCGCGCCCAATTCGGTCACGTCGCCGGCGGCCTCCATGCCGGGCGTGAACGGCAACTCCGGCTTGAGCTGATATTCCCCGGCCGCCATCAGCACATCGGGAAAGTTCAGCCCGGCGGCGCGGATCGCGACACGCACCTCGCCCGGCTTCAGGGCACGCGAGGGAAACTCCTCCAGCCGCAGCGTCTCGGGCGCGCCGAGTTCGCGGCAGACGACAGCGCGCACCATCAGGCCGCGCTCGCCCTGCGGCGCAGCAGCGCCTCGCGGATCAGCGGCAGGCGGTCATTGCCGAAATACATGTCGGTCTTGCCGACGAAGATCGTCGGCGAGCCGAAGCCGCCGCGCGCGACGACCTCTTCGGTATTGGCCTTGAGCTGGTCCTTGATGCCTTGCTCCGCGATCCCGGCGAAGAATTTCTGCTCGTCGATGCCAACCGTCTTGCAGATCTCGGCGAGCACCGCGTCCTGCGAGATGTCCTTGTCGCCGCCCCAATAGGTCTCGAACACGGCGGTCGCGAACGGCACCATATCCTGACCCAGCCAGATGCAGCCGCGCATCGCCTTGACGCTGTTCACCGGGAACACTGTCGGCGGCATCTTGATCGCGAGGCCCGCGGAGCGTGCCCAGTCCTCGAGATCCTTCTTCATGTAGCGCGCCTTCAGCGGCACCGGCGTCTCCCGCTGCGCGTAGACGCTCGGGTTGACCGTGTTGAAGATGCCGCCGACCAGGATCGGCCGCCAGACGATCTCCGCGCCGAGCTCCCTGGCCAGCGGCTGGATGTTGTGGAAGGCGAGATAGGTCCAGGGGCTGGAACAGTCGAAGAAGAATTCGATCATGGCGTTTCCTTTTTCTCTCGTCATTCCGGGGCGCGCCCTCTTGGCGCGAGCCCGGAATCCATTTCACAGCATTCGCTGCAGCTCGATGGATTCCAGGCTCGCGACTTCGTCGCGCCCCGGAATGACGCCGTGGCTGTCACTTCCTTCCCAACAATTCCTTCGCACGCTGGCCGAACATGATCTTGCGTGATTCCTCGTCGAACGGCTCTTTGACGAACTTGCCGATCGCAAGCCCCGCCTGCACCTGCGGCCTGGCGCGGACCTCCGCGTACCAGCGTTTCACGTTCGGATAGTCGTCGAGCGTAAAGCCTTGCGCCTTGTGGGTCATGGTCCAGGGAAAGCAGGCGATGTCGGCGATGGAATAGTCGCCGGCGACATAGGCCCCGGTCTTGCCGAGCTGCCGGTCGAGCACGCCATAGAGTCGCGCCGCCTCGTCACGGTACCGCTCGATCGCGTAAGGGATCTTCTCGGCCGCATAGAGCGCGAAATGACCGTGCTGGCCGAGCATCGGTCCCAGCCCCGCCATCTGCCACATCACCCACTGGATGGTGGTGGAGCGGCCGCGCAAATCTCCGGGCAAGAAGCGTCCGGTCTTCTCCGCCAGATAGATCAGGATCGCGCCGGTCTCGAAGGCCGAGAAAGGTGCACTGCCATCGGCGGGGTCGTGATCGACGATGGCGGGAATGCGGTTATTCGGGCTGATCGCGAGAAACTCGGGGCTGAACTGCTCGCCGGCGCGGATGTTGACCGGCTTCACGCTATAGGGGAGCCCGAGTTCCTCCAGCATGATCGAGATTTTCCAGCCGTTCGGCGTCGGCGCATAATAGAGATCGATCATGACCTTTCCCTTGGCCTTCCCCGTCGCCGCCGCTGGAATAGAGAGCGACTTTTGTTGTTCTGTACCTTGACGTTAGGACATGGCAGGAAGAGGCGCAACATAACCTGCCGGGAGGGCCGCCATGCTGTTTCCAACCACGATCGCCGGCTCCTTGCCGAAGCCCGAATGGCTCGCCGAGCCCAACATGCTCTGGGCGCCCTGGAAGTCGCAGGGCGACGAGCTCTTGCGCGCCAAGCGCGACGCGACGCTGATCTGGCTGAAGGTCCAGGAGGACGCCGGCATCGACATCGTCACCGAGGGCGAGCAGGCCCGCCAGCATTTCGTGCACGGCTTTCTGGAGAAGCTCGACGGCATCGATTTCGCCCACAAGGTCGAGATGGGCATCCGCAAGGACCGCTACAAGGCGATGGTGCCACAGGTGGTCGCGCCGCTCCGGCTCAAGGGCCGCGTCCATGCTTTTGAGGCGTCCGTCGCGCGTACGCACACCAGGAAGAAGCTGAAATTCACCCTGCCCGGCCCGATGACCATCATCGACACCATTGCCGATCGCTACTATGGCGACCGCGTCAAGATGGCCTTTGCGTTCGCCGAGCTGCTCAACGAGGAAGCCAAGGCGCTCCAGGCCGACGGCGTCGATCTCGTGCAGTTCGACGAGCCCGCCTTCAACGTCTACATGGACGAGGTCAACGACTGGGGCATCAAGGCGCTGGAGCGCGCCGCGCAGGGTCTGACCTGCGCCACCGCCGTGCACATCTGTTACGGCTACGGCATCAAGGCCAATACCGACTGGAAGGAGACGCTCGGCGCACAGTGGCGGCAATACGAGCAGATCTTCCCCGCGATCGACGCGAGCCCGATCCAGCAGGTCGCGATCGAGTGCCACAATTCCAAGGTCCCGCTCGACCTGCTCGCGCTGCTCAAGACCAAGATCGTGCAGGCCGGCGTGATCGACGTCGCCAGCGACACGGTGGAGACCGCCGAGGACGTCGTGCAGGTGATCGACGCGGTGTCGAAATTCGTGCCCAAGAGCAACATCATCGCCACCACCAATTGCGGCATGGCGCCGATGCGGCGCGACATCGCCGAAGCCAAGCTGATGGCGCTCGGCGCCGGCGCCGCGCTGGCGCGCGAGAAGCTGGGGTGATGACGGTAAGCCGCTGCGCTAGCTGCGCGCGGTCGGATGCAGCACAGGCCGATAGCCGGCGATGATCGCGCGCAGCGTGGACGGCGGTGTCAGCAGTTTTGCATCGGCGAGCTCGCGGTTAACAGGCGCATAGCCTGCCGGCGACCACAACAGCGCCCTGCCCTGCGCCACCAGAAGACTCTCCTCGCCCTGCCGCACCATCGCGCCGTCGGGCAATTCAGCCAGCGGCATCGGCAGCGCATGCAGCTGCTTCTTGCCGCGATCAAGGCGCTCGCGATGCAGCACTGCATCGATCGCCTTCGCGCTGACGTCGCTTGCAACATTCCCCGCTTCCCACGCGCTGCGAAAACGCCTGGCATCGTCGCGGCGACAGAAGAAGCAGGGTCGATGGCCCGCGGCAAAGGCAGTGGCTTCGTCGAGGAAGAACAGCTCGGTCCAGCTCCGGCGCGCCATCACCGGCCGCCGCCAGCCGCGGAATTCGCAGAGGCACGTAATCCAGGCCGGCGACGACCAGCGCTTCTTCAGAAGCGTCTTCGTCGCGGGATCGTGGATGATGCCACGATTGCCGGTGAACATGCCGCGATGCGGGGTGGCGATGATGTCGCCGGTCGGTGTGACGCGGCTTTGCAGAGGGCGAGTAGCGAATGGCGAATTGCGAGTGGAGGATCTACTACTCGCCATTCGCTACTCGCCATTCGCTTTGATCACGCCGCCCCGTCGCGGAGCGGCGGGTGATAGGACAGCGCGGTGTCCCAGGGGAAGAAGATCCAGGTGTCCTGCGACACCTCCGTGATGTAGGTGTCGACCAGCGGACGCCCCTTCGGCTTGGCGTAGACGGTGGCGAAATGCGCGTCGGGCAGCATCTCGCGGACCAGCCTGCCGGTCTTGCCGGTGTCGACGAGATCGTCGACGATCAACAGCCCCTTGCCGGTGCCGCCGCCGAGCTTCATCGCAGCGTCCGAGATGCCCTTGAGAACCTGGAGCTCGCCCTGCTTGGTGTGGTCGTAGCTGGCGATGCAGACCGTATCGATCACGCGCACGCCGAGTTCGCGCGCCACGATCGCGGCCGGCACCAGGCCGCCGCGGGTGATCGCGATCACCGCATGGAACGGACCGACCTCGTTGAGCCGCCAGGTCAGCGCCCGGCAATCCCGGTGGAACTGGTCCCACGAGACCGGAAAGGCCTTGCCCGCCCGCTCCTGCTCGCTCAGTTCCGGTGCTTCACCGCCCATCGTCTTCTCCTGCCAATCGTCGTCCGGCAGCCTTTCTGCTACCGGGTGATGTTCAATCCCGCCAGCATTTCCTTCACCGCGGCCATGGCTGCTGCGAGCTTGTCCGCATCCCGCGAGCGCACGACCAGATTGGTGTTCGGCTTCTGCTCCTCGTCCATGAAGGGATAGCTGCCGATGATGGTGTCGGGATGAGCGGCGGCGATCGTCCGCAAGGGGCTGCCGATGTCGCCTTCCCGCGCATTGGCGCGGACCGATTCGGAAAGCATGCGCACGCCCGATTTCAGCTTGGGCGAGACGATGTCCATCATCGCCTGCATGATCGACGGCACGCCCGCCATGACGATGACATTGCCGATCTTGAAGCCGGGCGCGAGGATGGTCGCGCTCTGGATCAGCTCGGCGCCGTCGGGAATGCGGGCCATGCGCAGGCGGGCCTCGTTGAGGTCCTGCTCGCTCCAGCGTTCGCGGAAACGGGCGACCACCTCGGGGTGGTGGTCGATGCCGACGCCGAACGCCTTGGCGACGCTGTCGGCGGTGATGTCGTCATGGGTCGGCCCGATCCCACCGGTGGTGAAGACATAGGTGTAGCGATGCCGCAGTGCATCCAATGCGGCGATGATGTCGTCCTCGTCGTCGGAGACGACCCGGACTTCTTTCAGGTCGATGCCGATATTGGTCAGGTATTCGGCGATGAAGCCGATGTTCTTGTCCTTGGTCCGGCCGGACAGGATTTCGTCCCCAATGACCAGAATGCCTGCCGTGACGATCTCGCTCATGCCTTAAGTCCCTCACCTGTAGCGCCGACTTTGCCGAGGTAACGCGTTGAAGTCACGCGGTTTTGCTGCCGAAATAAGCAGTCCTCAGCCATTTTTTCAGGCAAGCCGCCGGCCATCCCCGGTAAATGCTGCCAGACCATGCTTATCGCGCTGGCCCGGCCCTTGCTACCACATGAAAGTCATGCACTCTTGCCGCATGGCCAGGACGTTGCAGTCTTCATCAAGGCTTGGCGACCTGTCCAATGGCGCAACGCCTTGCGGAGACAAGTCGGGATCTATGGCAGTCGCGTTTGATGAAATGAATATTCCCGGCGGGGACCTTCGCCCTGCCTATCAGGAGCTGGCGCGCTGGCTCAAGGAGACGCCTCCCGAGGCGCTCGAATATCGCCGCCAGGAAGCCGAGCTCCTGTTCCGCCGGATCGGAATCACCTTCGCCGTCTACGGCGATTCCGAGTCGACCGAGCGCCTGATCCCTTTCGACGTGATCCCGCGGATCATGTCCGGCAAGGAATGGGCGCGGCTGGAGAGGGGCCTGAAGCAGCGCGTGCGTGCGCTCAACATGTTCCTGCGCGACATCTATCACGGCCGCGATATCCTGCGCGCCGAGGTCGTCCCCGACGATCTGATCTTCCAGAACCCGGTGTTCCGTCCCGAGATGAACGGCCAGCAGGTGCCGCACGACGTCTACGTGCACATCGCCGGCATCGACATTGTCCGGGTCGACGCCGAAGACTTCATCGTGCTGGAGGATAATGCGCGGACGCCGTCGGGCGTATCCTACATGCTGGAAAACCGCGAGATCATGATGCGGCTGTTTCCGGATCTGTTCGCCCGCCACCGGGTGGCGCCGGTCGAGCGCTATCCGGACGAGCTGCTCGCGGCCCTGCGCTCGGTGGCGCCGCAGAGCGCCTCGGGCGAGCCGACGGTCGCCCTGCTCACGCCGGGCGTCTACAACTCGGCTTACTATGAGCACTCCTTCCTCGCCGACAAGCTCGGCATCGAGCTGGTCGAGGGCCGCGACCTCATCGTCAAGAACAACGAAGTGTTCATGCGGACGACCGAGGGCGTGAAACGGGTCGACGTGATCTATCGCCGCGTCGACGACGATTTCCTCGATCCCCTCACCTTCCGCCCCGACTCCGTGCTCGGCGTGCCCGGGCTGATGTCGGCCTATGCGGCCGGCAACATCACGCTCGCCAACGCGGTCGGCACCGGGATTGCCGACGACAAGGCGATCTACTCCTACATGCCTGACATCGTGAAGTTCTATCTCGGCGAGGAGCCGATCCTGAAGAACGTGCCGACCTGGCGCTGCCGCGAGCCGAAGGATCTCGCCTATGTGCTGGACAATCTCGGCGAGCTGGTCGTCAAGGAAGTGCACGGCTCCGGCGGCTACGGCATGCTGATCGGTCCCGCCGCGACGAAGGCGACCATCGAAGCCTTCCGCGAGAAGCTCAAGCGCGAGCCGGAAGGCTTTATCGCGCAGCCGACGCTGGCGCTCTCGACCTGTCCGACCTGCACGGCCACCGGCCTTGCTCCGCGCCATGTCGACTTGCGGCCGTTCGTGCTGACCGGCAGCAAGAGCACCACGATCGTGCCGGGCGGGCTCACACGCGTCGCGCTGAAGGAAGGCTCCCTGGTGGTGAATTCGAGCCAGGGCGGCGGCACCAAAGACACCTGGATTTTGGACGAGTAGTCAGATGCTGTCGCGTACCGCCGAAAACCTCTACTGGCTCGCCCGCTACGTCGAACGGGCCGAATATCTCGCGCGCACCATCGATGCGACGCTGCGCGTCACCGCGCTTCCCGCCGCCTATATCGGCAAGACCAACGAATGGGACTCGGCGCTGCTGACCGCCGGCGTCGCCGCAAGCTTCTATCAGACCTACGAGGAAGCCAACGAGCACAACGTCGTCGAATACCTCTCGTTCTCGCCAAACAACCCGTCCTCGATCAGGAACTGCATCGAGGCGGCGCGGCTGAACTCGCGCTCGGTGCGCACCGCGCTCACCAGCGAGATGTGGGACACCATCAACTCGGCCTGGATCGAATTGCAGGAGGTCTGGAACAAGGGCACCTCGACGCGCGAGGATCTCGCCAAGTTCCTGCGCTTCGTGCAGGAGACCTCGCTGCGCTTCGACGGCTCGGCCTACCGGACCATGCTGCGCAACGACGCCTACTGGTTCTCGCGGATGGGCGTGCATCTGGAACGCGCCGACAACACCGCGCGCATTCTCGACGTGAAGTACCACGTGCTGTTGCCCGAGGAAGAGCATGTCGGCGGCCCGCTCGACTTCTACCAGTGGACTTCGATCCTGCGCTCGGTCTCGGCCCTGACGGCCTATCACTGGGTCTATCGCGAGACGCTGAAGCCCTGGCTGATCGCGGATCTCCTGATCCTCAACGACACGCTGCCCCGCTCGCTGGCCAGCTGCTACGGCAACCTCGTGCGCAATCTCGACCAGATCGGCGTCGCCTACGGCCGCCAGGGTCCCGCCCAGCGCCACGCCCGCGGCATCCGCAACCGGCTCGAACACAGCAATATGAACGACATTTTCCAGCACGGGGTGCATGAATTCATTCAGGAATTCATCGCGGACAATTCCAGGCTGGGCGAAATCATCACGAAGCAGTATTTGATCTGATGTCCCCCGACTGACGAAACGGGATATCGTCATGGCCGGGCTTGTCCCGGCCATCCACGTTCTTGCTGCCCGGACGGTAAGGAAGAGCGTGGATGCCCGGGACAAGCCCGGGCATGACGAGCTTCTTTGCGGAAGGCAGTCGGGCCTAACCACTAACTGCACGGTCCATCATGCGCCTGCGAATCCAGCACACCACGACCTATCGCTACGAGCCGCCGGCCACCAGCGTGATCCAGATCCTGCGCATGACGCCGTGCAGCCATGACGGGCAGTATGTGGCGGAATGGCAGATCGACGTCTCGACCGACACCAAGCTCGACACCCACGAGGACGCCTTCGGCAACGTCACCCATGTGCTGTCCTGCGGGCCTGTCGGCGATATCAAGATCACGGCCGAGGGACTGATCGAAACCCACGACACCGGCGGCGTGCTCCGCGGCGCCGACGAGCGTTTTCCGGCCGGCATGTTCCTGCGCACGACGGAACTGACCGAAGTCAATCCGGCGATGGCGGCGGTCGCGCGCCAGCTGCGCAGCGAGGCCGAGAGCGACACGCTCGGCTTCCTGCACACGCTGATGAGTGAGATCAGCGACCACATGACGTTCGACGAGGATCCGACCAACAGCGGCACGTCGGCGGCGGAAGCCTTCACGCTCAAGCGCGGCGTCTGCCAGGACTACGCGCATATCTTCATCGCCTGCGCCCGCACCGGCGGCGTGCCGGCCCGCTTCGTCTCCGGCCATTTCCTGCGCTCGGACGGCACGCTGCATCAGGACGCCGGCCATGCCTGGGCGGAGGCCTATGTTCCCGATCTCGGCTGGGTCGGCTTCGATCCCGCCAACAGCATCTGCGCCACCGACGCCCATGTCCGCGTCGCGATCGGGCTCGACTATCTCGGCGCAGCCCCCGTGCGCGGCACCCGCTATGGCGGCGGCACGGAAACGCTGTCTGTGGCCGTCAAGGTCGAGCAGGCCGGCCGCGGCGGGCAATCACAGTCACAGCGGCAGAGCTAGGCATAGCCGCATCTCGCCACGAAGTGCTGCCGGCCGACCGCATGAGCCGTGCTACAATCGCAAGGTCACACCCGACCCGCGAGGTACCCCATGGCGACCGTAAAGCTGCTTTCGGACGATGAGCTCTCCAGCGAAACGCGGGCCGTTTTCGACGACATCCGCAGGGTGCGGCGGTCGGATTTCGTCAACAATTTCTGGCGCGCGCTGGCGCATGATCCGAAGACGCTGCGGCGGACCTGGGAGAGCATCAAGGAGGTGATGGCGCCGGGGGCGCTCGATCCCAAGGTCAAGGAAATGCTCTATGTCGCGGTTTCGGTGGCGCACGGCTGCAGCTACTGCATCCATTCGCACACTGCCGGCGCACGGGCCAAGGGCATGACCGAGGCCGAATATGGCGAACTGCTCGCCATCGTCGGCATGGCCGCGGAGACGAACCGGCTGGTCACGGCGCTCGGCGTTCCCGTCGACGAGGCGTTTCTCGTCGATGCCGCTGACTGAGGTCAGCCGTCGCTCCCCGGAATGACGCCCTCCCCGCGGGAATCGGGGGTTTCATGCCTCCCCGAAATTCGCTAGTAATTCCGCGCAAACGCGTTCGGGGACTGGAAATGACCTATTGTTGCGGAATCCTGGTTCGGGACGGTCTGGTGATGATCGCCGATACCCGCACCAATGCCGGCCTCGACAACGTCTCGACCTTCCGCAAGCTGCACATCTTCTCCAAGCCCGGCGACCGCATCATGGCGATCGCCAGCGCCGGCAACCTCGCCATCAGCCAGTCGGTGCTGTCGACACTGACCGAAGGCCTCGAGGATCCCAACACGGGCGAGATCGAGACGCTGATGAACGCGCCGACCATGTTCCAGGCCGCCCAGCGCATCGGCCGGGCGATCCGGGCGGTGCATGCGACCGAAGGGCCCGCGCTGAAGTCCGAGGACGTCTCGTTCGACGTCTCCTTCCTGTTCGGCGGCCAGATCAAGGGGGCGCGCATGCGCCTGTTCATGGTCTACACCGCCGGCAACTTCATCGAGTGCACCACCGACACGCCCTACTTGCAGATCGGCGAGCACAAATACGGCAAGCCGGTGCTCGACCGCGCCATGCATTACGACGTCGAGCTCTACGAGGCGCTGAAGACCGGCCTGATCTCGATGGACTCGACCATGCGCTCCAATCTCGGCGTCGGCCTGCCGATCGACGTGCTGGTGGTGCGCGCCGACGCCTGCGATGCCGATCTCAACCACCGCATCGAGGCGGGCGAGCCCTATTTCCACGATCTGCGCTCGCGCTGGTCGGCAGCCTTGCGCGCCGCGCATCAGAACATTCCGCGCCCGCCCTACAAGAACGAAAAAGAACCCAAAACCTGACAACTTAAGAGAAAAGGCAGGAAACGATGAGTGAAGCGAAAAAGATCGCAGTGGTGACGGGCGCCGGCACCGGAGTCGGACGCGCGGCCTCGCTGGCGCTGATGAACACGGGCTTCACCGTGGTGCTCACCGGGCGCCGGCTCGACATGCTCGAGGAGACGGCGAAGCTCGGCCCCGCCGGCAAGAGCCTCTGCGTCACCGCCGACATGACCAAGCCGGACTCGATCGCCGCGCTGTTTGACAAGGTGAAGGCGACCTTTGGCCGCCTCGACGTGCTCTTCAACAATGCCGGCATGGGCGCGCCGGCCGTGAACTTCGAGGATCTCAGCCTCGAGCAGTGGCAGGCGGTGGTGAACACCAACCTCACCGGCCCGTTCCTGTGCACCCAGCACGCCTTCCGCATCATGAAGGACCAGACCCCGCGCGGTGGCCGCATCATCAACAACGGCTCGATCTCGGCGCACGCGCCGCGACCGTTCTCGGCGGCCTACACCTCGACCAAGCACGCCATCACCGGCCTCACCAAGGCGAGCAATCTCGACGGCCGCATGTACGACATCGCGGTCGGCCAGGTCGACATCGGCAATGCAGCAACCCCCATGACCGATCGCATGGTCAACGGCCCCGGCGTGCTCCAGCCCGACGGCACCACCAAGCACGAGCCGCGCATGGACGCCAAGGCGGTCGGCGATGCCGTCGCCTACATGGCCGGCCTGCCGCTCGATGCCAACGTGCTGACCATGACGGTCATGGCGACCAAGATGCCGTTCGTCGGACGGGGCTGAAGTAAAAAACGCGAAAACAACCCCATGCACAGTAGGCGGCGTGGGGCGCCTATTGCGGCTCGGCCGCCGGGGTGACGCGAGGTAAGTCCACGAGCTGCCTCAACAATCGTCATTGCGCACGCAGCGAAGCAATGATGGGCAGAGAGGTCGTCATGCCCGGGCTGTCCCGGGCATCCACGTGCTTGGTACCACCTGGCAAGACGTGGATGGCCGGGACAAGCCCGGCCATGACGCAGGGGACGCTTCGGTGCCCCAAGCTCTCACGTCAAATGCGATCACCATCGCCATTGGCGGATGAGAGAGCGAGCCCCCTACTCCAAACTCTCCACCCGCCGCAGGCTCGGAAACAGCTTCATCCACAACAGCGCCACCGCAACGGTGCAGACGCCGCCGAGCACCGCCGCCGGCATCGCGCCGAACAATGCGGCCGCCACGCCGCTCTCGAACTGGCCGAGCTGGTTGGAGGCGTTGATGAAGAGGAAATTCACCGCGCCGACCCGGCCGCGCATCTCGTCGGGTGTGGACAGCTGCACCAGCGAGAAGCGGATCACGACGCTGATCGTGTCGGCGGCGCCGAGGATCGCGAGCGACAGCACCGACAGCCACATCCATGACGACAGCGCGAACACGATGGTCGCGATGCCGAACACGATCACGGCCTGGAACATGCGCAGGCCCACATGCCGCGAGATGGCGTGGCGCGCCAGCACCATGGTCATCAGCAGCGCGCCGACCGCCGGCGCGGCGCGCAACACGCCGAGCCCGACCGGACCGGTCTGGAGGATGTCGCGGGCATAGATCGGCAACAGCGCGGTAACGCCGCCGAACAGCACCGCGAACAGGTCGAGCGAGATGGTGCCGAGGATCGCCGGATTGCGCCGAATGAAGCGGACCCCGGCAAAGATATTGTCCGAGCCCGTCCCCACCTTGGCCACCGCCTGCGGGCGCGGCCGGATGAAGCCGGTCAAGATCATCCCGAGAATCCAGAACAGCAGCATCACGGCATAGGCAAGATGCGGCGCGACCGCGTAGGCAAAACCGCCGAGCGCGGGACCCGTGATGGTCGCCACCTGCCCGGCGCCGCTCGCGACTGCCGTTGCCCGCTGGAGCGAGCCCTGCGGCGCGATCAGCGGCAGCAGCGCCGCGGTGGTCGGGCTTTCGAAGGCGCCGGCGATGCCGAGCACGAAGGTCGCGATGAAGATCTGCACTTCGCTGACCGCACCGAGATAGGTGATGATCGCGAGATAGAGCGCGGTCGCCGCTTCCACGAGCTGGCAGAGCTGGACCACGCGCTTGCGCTCAAAACGGTCGGCGGCGTGGCCGGCGACGAAGACGAGCAGCGCGGTGGGCAGGAACTGCACGAGGCCGACCATGCCGAGGTCGAAGGCCGAGCCGGTGAGGTCGTAGATCTGCCAGCCGATCGCGACCGCCGCGATCTGGCTGGAAAAGCGCGACAGGCTGCGCGAGAGCAGGAAGAACAGGAAGGCGCGGTGGGAGAGCAGCGCGCCGGCGCTGACCGGCGGATTATCGGATATTGGCTGCTCCGGCATCGCCTCTTGGATCGCCTTTTGGGTCACCCTCGACCGTTCGCCCCCTTGACCTCGACGTGCCCCCGCGTGACTGAGGCCGGCCTGCTTGTCAACAGCCTGGCGTTTCCCGCGCGTCCCGGCATTGCCTTTGCAACGCACGCGCGGCCATAATCACAGAGGGTTTGGGGACATCATGCTGCGGCTGCAATCGGCACTCGGCATTTTCGCATTGCTGCTGATCGCGTGGGCGTTGGCAGAGAATCGCCGCGCGGTCTCGCTGCGCCAGGCGGCGATCGGCCTTGTCGTAACCTTCGTCACCGCGGCCGTGCTCCTGAAGCTGCCGGTCGTCGCCCATGCCTTCGGCGCCATCAACGACGCGGTCGGCGCGATCTCCGCGGCCTCGCGCGCGGGCTCCTCCTTCGTGTTCGGCTATATCGGCGGCGGCCCCCTGCCCTTCGACCTGAAGGCGCCCGGCGCCGACTTCATCCTGGCGTTCCAGGCGCTGCCGATCGTCCTGGTCATGAGCGTGCTGACGACGCTGCTGTTCTATTGGCGGGTGCTGCCGCCGATCGTGCGCGGCATGGCCTGGCTCCTTGAACGCACGCTCGGCGTCGGTGGCGCGGTGGGCCTGTCGACCGCGGCCAACATCTTCCTCGGCATGGTCGAGGCGCCGCTGTTCGTGCGGCCGTATCTGGCGCAGATGACGCGCAGCGAATTGTTCCTGGTGATGACGGGCGGCATGGCCGGCATCGCCGGCACGGTGCTGGTGCTCTACGCCACACTACTCGCGCCGTTGATCCCCGATGCGGCTGCACACTTCGTCATCGCCTCGGTGCTGGGCGCGCCGGCTGCGATCCTCGTCAGCCTGATCATGGTGCCGGAGACATCGGACAAGCGCACCGGCGGCGCGCTGGAGGATCCCGAGATGGAGGTCTCCGGCACGATGGATGCGATCGTGAAGGGCACCGGCGCGGGGATTGAGCTGCTGATCAACATCGTCGCCATGCTGCTGGTGCTGGTGGCGCTGGTCTATCTCGTCAACGCCATCCTCGGCCTGTTGCCTGATATCGGCGGCGCCGCGATCTCGTTGCAGCGCCTGCTTGGCCTCGTCATGGCGCCGGTGTGCTGGCTGATGGGATTGCCCTGGGATCAGGCGGTGACGGCCGGCAGCCTGATGGGCACGAAAACGGTGCTCAACGAACTGATCGCCTATGTCGACCTGTCGAAGCTCGCGCCGGATGCGCTGGACACACGCTCGCGCCTGATCATGCTCTACGCGATGTGCGGCTTCGCCAACTTCGCCAGCCTCGGCATCATGATCGGCGGCTTAGGGGTGATGGCCCCGGAGCGCCGCGAGGAGATCAACGCGCTCGGGCTGAAGTCGATCGTGTCGGGGACGCTGACGACGTGCCTCATGGGGGCGATCGTGGGGGTGTTAGCGTAGCGAAGAGCCCGTAGCCCGGATGGAGCGCAGCGCAATCCGGGAAAGTGTGCGCCGTCGCAAGCAGCGGCCCCGGATTACGCTTCGCTCCATCCGGGCGACAAGGAGCCCGTCATTGCGAGGAGCTCTTGCGACGAAGCAATCCAGACTGCTTCCGCGGAGGGATGCTGGATTGCTTCGCTGCGCTCGCAATGACGGAGGAGCAAGCGTCTACGCCTTCAACTCCACCGTCTTGAACTCCGCCGGCAGGATCACCTCCAGCAGCTCGACGTCATCAGAATAATCCAGGATCATGTGCTTGATCTTCGGCGGCTGGGTCCAGGCGCTGCCCTCTTTCATCAGCGTCTCGCCCTGCCCGTCCATGTAGGTCTTCACCCAGCCCTTGAGGACATAGACCATCTGGAATTCGACGTCGTGGAAGTGAAGCTTTGAGACTTCTGCCGGATTGCAGGGCCCCTGCAGCCGGATCACGTGTGCTTGCGCGAGGCCGTGGCTTGCTTCGGCGATACCGAGGTCGCGGTACTTCGCGTAGGCGCGCAGGCCATCGGCCTTGAAGTCTTCCTCGCGGTGATGGCTGATCGCGACGCGCTGCCGGGGACGCACGGGCTTCTTCGGCGAGGTCGTGCGAGCCTTCGCCTTCACCGCCTTGCGCGCCGAGGATCGCGCCGCCGCCTTGGCGCCGCTCCGCTTCTTCACCGCGGTCTTGGTTGCGGGTCTTGATGCCTTTCGCTTGGCCATTGTCTGCCTCCCTGATCCGGGCCGTGCCCACCGGACGGGTACGCCCCGAAGGCAGACTATCCAGTCTTGGACGAGGCAGCAATCGCGGGCTTAGGCTAGTCACGCCATGACGCCGATCGGTCGTAGCTTGTCCCAAGCTGGCGTCGCGAGCGGCCGTCGTCTCGTATTGGCTCCCTCGCTGAATTAATCTCGTCAGAGAGATTCTGGGGGAATTGATTCATGAGCAACAGCGTAGGCCAGCGTGCATTCAAGAATGCCCGGCTTCAGAAACGGCAGGAAGCCGAGGTGCTGCCATTGCTCGGGCACGCCCTCCAGTTGCACAAGAAGGGGCTTCTCCGCGAGGCGCAGGCTGCCTATCGCCAACTCCTGCAACTCGCACCCAACCAGTTCATCGCGCTGCATATGCTCGGCGTTCTGGAGTCCGACGCCAAGAACTATCAGCAAGCCGAAATTCTGCTGAGCCGGGCGGTTGCCGTGGATCCGCGATCTGCCGATGCTCACATGAGCCGAGGCGTCGCGCTGAACGGGCTACGACGTCACGATGAGGCCTGCGAGAGCTATCGAAGGGCCCTCGCCTTACGCCCCAACTACGCCTTAGCCCTGTCCAATCTCGGCAACGCGAGCGTGACCCTCGATCTTCAGGAAGCGCTCGCGTGCTACGACAAGGCGCTCGCAATTGACGGAAACCTTGCCGAAGCCCACAACGGCCGGGGTTGGGTGCTCTGCCGTCTGCGCAATTATGACGAGGCCCTCGCAAGCTTGAACCGCGCGCTATCGATCAAGCCTGACTATGCCTCGGCGCTGGCGAACCGCGCCGTCGCATTGCAGGAGCTTCTGCGATTTGACGAAGCCATGGCGGATTGCAATCGGGCAGTCGCCCTGGCACCCGACGACGTGAACGGGTGGCTCTGGCGGGCCAGCGTCTCGCTCCATCTCCAGCAAATGGCCGAAGCATTGCCCGATTGCGAGAAGGCCCTCGCGATCGATCCCGATTCCGCTCAAGCTCACCTGGTGCTGGGCCTTTGTCTCGCCGGACTTGGCCGGGTCGACGAAGCCCTGGCCAGTTTCGACAGGGCTCTTGCCATCACGCCTGACTTCCCGAGCGCGATCTCCAACAAGATCTTCGCACTTGATTTCTTGGCCGATGCCAGCGTCGAGCAGCATCAGCAAGCGCGGCAAGTATGGTGGGAGCAGATCGGCGCGAAAGTCGCTTCAGAAGCGGCGAGACCGCACGACAACAGCCGAGATCCGGATCGCCCTCTGGTGCTTGGTTATGTCTCGGCGGACTTCAACGCGCATTCGGCCGCGTTCATCTTCAAGCCGGTCCTGCAATACCATGACCGGGAACAGTTCGAGATCGTGTGCTACTCTTGCTCGTCAAAAGCGGATGCGGCGACCGACGAATTTCAAAAGATCGCCGATCGCTGGCACGACGCCTCGCAATGGAGCGACGATCGCCTCGCCGGTCAGATCCGCGCCGATGGCGTCGATATCCTGATCGATCTGTCCGGCCATACCAAAGGAAACCGCCTCGGCGTGTTTGCGTGCAAGCCGGCGCCGATCCAGGTGCATGGCTGGGGCCACGGTACTGGCACCGGTCTGCCAACGATCGATTATCTGTTCTCGGACCCGGTCGCGATTCCTGCCGCGGTTCGGCATCTGTTTGCGGAAACCGTTGTCGATCTGCCGTGCTTTGTCACGCTGGAGCCGCTGCCGATCGAGCTTGCGCGAGCGTCAACGCCGGCGACCTCGAACGGCTTCGTCACATTCGGTGTCTTCAATCGCATCAGCAAGATTTCGGACGAGGCCGCGCAGACCTGGTCCAGGATTCTCGAGCGAGTGCCGGGGTCACGGCTGCTGATCAAGGATGTTGCGCTGGACGATCAACTGGTCCGCGACAATTTGCTGGCACGGCTTGCAACTTGCGGAGTGCCGGCCGAACGCGTCGATCTGCTCGGAACCACCTTGCGAATCGATCATCTGACATCGTTCCATCGCGTCGATATTGCCCTCGATCCGTTCCCGCAGAACGGCGGCGTCAGCACATTGGAAGCCTTGCAGATGGGCGTGCCCGTGGTGGCGAAGCTCGGGAACAGTCTGCCCAGCCGAGCCGGCGGCGCCATCCTCTCCGCGCTTGGCCTGCCGGACTGGGTTACGGATAGCGAGGAGGCATATGTCGACATCGCGGTGAGCCGTGCAGCGCAGATCGACGACCTCGACAAATTGCGCCGCGAGCTGCCCGGACAGGTCAGGGCTGCGCCCGCCTGCAACCCGGTCGCCTACGCGCAAGCGGTAGACGAGGCCTATCGCGCGATGTGGAAACGCTATTGCAGCGGCGGCGCCTGATCTCTGCTCAATGCAACCTGAACACGCCGTCGACTGCACGTAGTTCGGCCGGCTTGATCAGCTTGGAATGCGCGACGGTGACCGAGAACAAGGGACCGTCGAGCTTCTGCTGCCAGAATGCCAGGAAGTCGGTCAGCGCCGGGAATTTCGGAAAGAGATCGTAGTTCTGCCAGACATAGGTCTGGAGCAGCGAGGGATGATCCGGCATCCGATAGAGAATTTCAGCCGTCGTCAGCCCGTAACCCAGCACCTGTTTCCGGAAGTCGTCGGAAACCACCCCAACCCGCGAGACCATGCCAACCTCCTTTGCAGGAGCGCATTCAGGGGGCGGCTTGATCCGGTACGCTGCTTACGAGCCACCCGGTGGAGATGCGCTCACATGAGAGAAATGTGACGCAAACTGACAATCCATCTCAAGCCCAAAAGTTTAACAAGCTGTTGAAATTCAATGCGTTAGCAGCAGAGACGGCTCCGTGCTAATACGGTCCGGCTGACGGTTAACGATGGGAAAGAGATTCTGGCAGACAGGCCTTCTGAGTGCCGATTTTTCTGCTAGAAGCCCTTGCCCCCGCAAAATTCCTGTCCTATTTCAGCCTCGCCTGTGCTAGCACTCGCGGGCACAGACTGCCAACAATCTGAAATCATCAACCCGAGCAATTGCTTAGGAGGACTGCATGAAATTCCGTCCGCTTCACGACCGCGTCGTGGTCAAGCGCATTGACGCAGAAGAGAAGACCGCTGGCGGCATCATCATTCCCGACACTGCCAAGGAAAAGCCCTCGCAGGGCGAAGTCGTCGCCGTCGGCCCCGGTGGCCGCGACGAAGCCGGCAAGCTGATCCCGATCGACCTGAAGGTCGGCGACCGCGTGCTGTTCGGCAAGTGGTCCGGCACCGAGGTCAAGATCGACGGCGTCGATCTGCTGATCATGAAGGAAAGCGACATCATGGGCGTCCTCGACGTCCCCGCTTCCAAGAAGAAGGCGGCCTAAGAGCCCCCCTCTCGCCCCCAGCCAAACACCTAAGGAAAAATCCAGATGGCAGCTAAAGAAGTCAAATTCTCGGTTGAAGCGCGCGACAAGATGCTGCGCGGCGTCGACATTCTCGCCAACGCGGTGAAGGTCACGCTCGGTCCGAAGGGCCGCAACGTGGTGCTCGACAAGTCGTTCGGCGCTCCCCGCATCACCAAGGACGGCGTAACCGTCGCCAAGGAGATCGAGCTCGAGGACAAGTTCGAGAACATGGGCGCCCAGATGGTGCGCGAAGTCGCCTCCAAGTCCGCTGACGCGGCCGGCGACGGCACCACCACCGCGACCGTGCTCGCCCAGGCGATCGTGCGCGAAGGCGCCAAGTCGGTTGCCGCCGGCATGAACCCGATGGACCTCAAGCGCGGTATCGACCTCGCGGTCGAAGCCGTCGTTGCGGACCTCGTCAAGAACTCCAAGAAGGTCACCTCGAACGAAGAGATCGCCCAGGTCGGCACCATCTCGGCCAACGGCGACCAGGAGATCGGCAAGTTCCTCTCCGACGCCATGAAGAAGGTCGGCAACGAAGGTGTCATCACCGTCGAGGAAGCCAAGTCGCTCGAGACCGAGCTCGACGTCGTCGAGGGCATGCAGTTCGACCGCGGCTACATCTCGCCCTACTTCGTCACCAACGCCGACAAGATGCGCGTTGAGATGGACGACGCCTACATCCTCATCAACGAGAAGAAGCTCTCCTCGCTGAACGAGCTGCTGCCGCTGCTCGAGGCCGTGGTGCAGACCGGCAAGCCGCTGGTCATCGTCGCCGAGGACGTCGAAGGCGAAGCCCTCGCCACCCTGGTCGTGAACCGCCTCCGTGGCGGCCTGAAGGTCGCGGCCGTCAAGGCTCCGGGCTTCGGCGATCGCCGCAAGGCCATGCTCCAGGACATCGCGATCCTGACCGGCGGCCAGGCGATCTCGGAAGATCTCGGCATCAAGCTCGAGAACGTCACGCTCAACATGCTCGGTCGCGCCAAGAAGGTGATGATCGACAAGGAGAACACCACGATCGTCAACGGCGCCGGCAAGAAGGCCGACATCGAGGCGCGCGTGTCCCAGATCAAGGCGCAGATCGAGGAAACCACCTCGGACTACGACCGTGAGAAGCTCCAGGAGCGTCTCGCCAAGCTCGCTGGCGGCGTCGCGGTGATCCGCGTCGGCGGCGCGACCGAGGTCGAGGTGAAGGAGCGCAAGGATCGCGTTGATGACGCGATGCATGCGACCCGCGCGGCCGTGGAAGAAGGCATCGTCCCGGGCGGCGGCGTCGCCCTGCTCCGTGCCTCCGAGCAGCTCAAGGGCCTGCGCACCAAGAACGACGACCAGAAGACCGGCGTCGAGATCGTGCGCAAGGCGCTGTCGGCTCCCGCTCGCCAGATCGCGATCAACGCCGGTGAAGACGGCTCGGTGATCGTCGGCAAGGTGCTGGAGAACAAGTCGTACGCCTACGGCTTCGACTCCCAGACCGGCGAATACGGCGACCTCGTCAAGAAGGGCATCATCGACCCGACCAAGGTGGTCCGCACCGCGATCCAGAACGCAGCCTCGGTTGCGGCTCTGCTGATCACCACGGAAGCCATGGTCGCCGAGCTGCCCAAGAAGGGCGGCGCCGGCCCCGCGATGCCTCCGGGCGGCGGCATGGGCGGCATGGACTTCTAAGGCGACGAAGTCGTCCCGGACGCAGTGCAGCGCGAAGCGGTGCACTGCAAATCCGGGATCTCGCTCCACAACTACGAAACCCCGGCAGCGATGCCGGGGTTTTTTTTGAGAAACTCTCTTCCCTCGTCAGCGTGCCGTGCTTCCTGCTTGCGAGGATGTAGACGTAGTAGGCCATTCCATCCGCCTGGGGTTATGGATTCCGGGCTCGCGCTTCGCGCGCCCCGGAATGACAGCCGAGACAGTCGAGCCTCACCACACCTGCCCCAGCCGCTCCATGTGCGGCTCGCCGTTTTCGTCGAGCGACCAGAAGATCCGCGTCACCCGGCCGACGAGATGGTCCATCGGGACGAAGCCCATCACCGACATCATGCGGCTGTCGGTGGAGTTGTCGCGGTTGTCGCCGAGCGCGAAGAAATGGCCTGACGGCACCGTGTAGACGCTGGTGTTGTCGAGGTAGCCATTGTCGACGCAGTCGTAGGTCAGATAGCTCGCGCCGTTCGGCAGCGTCTCGCGCCAGCGCTTGACCTTCGCGCCGGGATCGAGCCCGCAGGCGGAGTCGCCAGGCACGCTCGCCAGCGCAATGCGGGTCACCGGCTTGTTGTTGAGGATGAGCCGGCCGTCGCGCATCTGGACCCGGTCGCCCGGCAGCGCCACCACGCGCTTGACGTAGTCCACCGAGGTGTCCTTCGCCGTGCGAAACACGACGACGTCGCCGTAGTCGGGATCAGTGGCGAAGATGCGGCCCGAAATCCAGGACGGCGCGAAAGGAAACGAATAGCGGTCGTAGCCGTAGGCCGATTTCGCGGCAAAGACGTAGTCGCCCACCATCAGCGTCGGCGCCATCGAATTGGAGGGGATGTTGAACGGCTGGTACAGGAAGAAGCGAAACAGGAACGGCGGCGACCACAGCACCGGAATCAGCAGGATCAGGATGACGATCGCCTTCCATTCCCGCGATTGCGCCGAGGGGCGGATGGTGTCCTGAAAAGTGGTCATGCGCCTGCCCTGTCCCAACCCGCAACTGCCGCGAGATTACGCAACCTTCGCGCGTATGCAACCCTCGCAAGTCTTCGAAATTTGGTCGCACCTCGCGCAGACTGCGTTCAACGCAAGGCCCTCGGCACCGACTTGCGGTCAGCCGGACGACAAATCCTTGAAGCAGTGGCGGATCCAGTCGATCGTCAGGCGCGTCGCGGGATCGCGCTTGAGGTGGTTCTGCACCAGCAGCCAGACGTCGCGGCGCCTCGGCAGAAGCGTGGCGCGCAGGCTGCGGTCGGCAAGCAGCGCCCCACAGCTGTGCTCGGGCAGCACGCCGACGGCCTGATGCGACTGGATCATGGTCCTGACGATCCGGACATTGTCGGTGACGCAGCGGACGTTCTTCAGCCGCTTCGCGCGCAGGAACTGCTGTTCGGGAATGGCATCGAGCTCGTCCGGAAAGACGCAGGCGACCGGCTCGCCGCCGCTGCGGTCCGTGGGTTCGAAGAAATACAGCCTGACATCGGCGAGCTTGGAGATGGTGAAGTCGCCCTTCTCCGGCTTGCGCAGGCGAATGGCAAGGTCGGCCTGCCAGCGGGAGAATTTGACGTTGCCGCTGGAGGTGAGGAATTGCAGGGTCAGGCCGGGGTGATCGCGCAGGAAGGCGCCAGCGCGCGGCGCCAGCAGCTCTTCGGCGACCGCATTGGTCGAGGCGATGCGCAGGCGGCCGACCGCCCCCGGCCGGCTCTCACCGATACGGTCGATCGCCGCGACATGCGCGGCCATCGCGCTGACATGCTCGAGCACCGCTTCGCAATGGCGCGTCGGCCGCCGCTGGCCGTCCACCGCATCGAACAGCGGCACGCCGAGATCGCGCTGGATGCGCGCGAGCCGGCGGCCGACGGTGGTCTCGTCGATGCGCAGCCGCGCGCTGGCGCCGGCATAGGTGCCCTCGTCCCTTACTGCGGCGATGATGCGCAGATCGTCCCAATTCATGGGGATGAGCCTAGCAGGCGCCGCCTCGCCCTGCAAATCTGCAGCCGTATGCTGCAACAATCCTGCACAATGGCAGGCCTCCGCCGCGCTAGTGTCGCCGCATCGATTGCTCCCGAAAGGCCTGACCAGTATGACCGCTCCCAAGACCCTGCTCGAACTCGCCGGCGCCGATCTCACTCCGCCCAAGCTCGCCGATTCCTGCCTCGTGCTGATCGACATCCAGAACGAATATCGCGCCGGCCCCCTCGCCTTGCCCGACGCCGAGCCCGCGATCGCCATCGCCGCGAAGCTGCTCGCGCGCGCCCGGCAGAGCGACGCCGCGATCTTCCACATCGCGCACAAGGGCCGCGCCGGCAGCCTGTTCGACCGTGAGGCCGAGCGCGGCGCGATCGTCGCCAGCCTGGCGCCGCTCGCGACCGAGCCGGTGATCGAGAAGGCGCTGCCGAATGCGTTTGCCGGCACCGACCTGCAGGCACGATTGGCGGCGACCGGGCGCACGAACATCGTGCTGGCGGGCTTCATGACCCACATGTGCGTCTCGTCGACCGCGCGCGCGGCGCTCGACCTCGGCCTGCGCACGACCATCGCGGCCGACGCCTGCGCCACGCGGGACCTGCCCGACGGCCGCGGCGGAGCCCTCTTGGCAAGGACCATTCACGAAGTCGCGCTGGCGGAATTGTCGGACCGCTTCGCGATCATCGCGCCAAGCGATGCGCTGGCGTGAGGGGAGCGCAGGTTGAGCGCGCGCGGCACGACAGGGGCGAGCACTTACACCCTCAATAACCTGCCGCCGGGCTCTCCCTTCGCCTTTACGGTCGATGCGCAGTTCGAACGCGGCAGCGGCAAGCGCAATGAGGCGCGTGCCTGCAACCTGGTTTTCGTCAAACGCTGATCGTGCAGAAAGCGGTGAGGCGCGCTGCGCCTCACTCCACCCGCGCCAGCACCGCGAGCTTGCGGATGCCCTTGTTGCGGTAGGCGTCGAGAAACGCGTAATAGTCCTTGAACGACACGCAGCCGTTGGAGTCGCCGTTCGGCCCGAGCATGAAGGTGTGCGCGAGCAGGCCGTCGCGGCCGTAGATCGCGCTCTCGCCGCCGATCGGGGTCAGGCGCAGCGCCGGCACGCCGTGGAACAGCGCCTCGCGCGGCTTCAGCGTGTAGATGTGCGGCGGCGTCACGCCGCGCATGCGGACGCGCGAGGAACGGGGATCGTCGAGATTGGAGCCGAGGCCGGAATGCGCCTCGAGCTTGGTGCCGTCGGGCAGATAAACCGTCTTGGCGGTGATGTCGTAGACCGCGGTGTCGCGCTCATAGGGCGCCGAACCGCCGAGCATGGGGTTCTGCTCCCTCGGTGCGATGGACGCGGTCACGCTGGCATCGGCCGAGGCATAGGCGAGCAGTCCGCCGGAGGACTCGCGCTTGCCCCAGAGCCTCTCGACCATCGACTGGCGCGGCCCGGTGATCGACATCACCGCGGCCTTGGCGCGGTCGGCAAAGGATTTTGGCTTCGCTTCGGGCGCCGGCACGATCTCGGCCGGATCGGCCGAAGCCAGCTGCACCGTCGCATCCGGCGCACGCTTGGCCTTGTCCGCGGTCTTGTCGGCAACCCTGGCCGGGGCCGCCGGCTTCAGCGCTTCCGCGACCTTCGCGATCACGCTCTGCTTCGGGGCCTCGGCAATCTTGGTTGCGGGGGCGGCGCTCGCCGCATTCGACTCCACGCCTTGCGTCGCAGCCGCGGCGAAGCGCTCGTTGAACATCTCGCGCGAGATGGGGGCTGCGACCTGCAAACGGTCCGGCAGGAGCGCAAAAGCTTCCTTGATGGCATCGCCCGCCTCGCGCAGCGCGACCTTGGGCGCGCGCTTGATCACGGGCTCGTCGTAGCCGTTGCTGCCGACGGTCGGATAGACGCTGGCGGCGAAGATGTTGCTGTAGACGGTCCAGCCGGCGCCAAGCACGACGCAGCCGATCAAAGCGGCGCCAAGCACGTTTTGGGTAGTCATTTTCCGGGAAGGCTTCCGATATGAATTCTTGGACTTCCGTGCCGCGTTGTTTTGCGCAGCGATACTCGTACTCATTCGCCTTGCGTCCAGGACGGTGTCACTCAGTCCCCCTTCGAAGTGCCGCTGCTGGTCAAGTTCCGGGAACAGCATCTCGCAGAGGGCCGGAGCGTCATTAAGGCGACTTTTAGTTAAATGCGGATTAAGTTCGGGCAGATATGGGGCAACTCGTTAACGCCGTCCCATTTCGAGAAAAAAGCCCGCAGAACTACGGACTTAGACGCGTCTGTTAACTATAATTCTCGGCCGGATCGGTGCGGTCAGAGGACGTCTTTGACCGCCTCTCTAGGCGCATCCAACCAAGTCATTTTCGTGGTCTTCAATGCGGCCTGACCATAGCGGCGAAGCGTTGCGCGAGGCTGGCGCGCGCGGGCGTTCCCTCCGTCTTTCGGCGCCCCGACGTCAGCGGAATGGCGGCAACGCTCACACACATCACACACCGCACCGAGCGCTCACGCAGCACGGCGCCCTGACCGAAAGTTGATCGCGCAGGTCTGGAAAAGGCCGCGGCAACGAAATACCTGCGAGAAGCGGCACTTTTCAGCAGCCTCCGCGTGAGATACGGTACCGTATCAACATCGCCTTGAACTGTGCCACGCACGCAAACCACGCACGCAAACGGAGGCTGGCATGAGAGGGATCGCACGTGCCGGGTTTTTCGCTCTGGCGTGGTCGTCGTTGTTGACGGGATACGTGGCCGCGCAGCCTGCCAATGCGGGCTGCACGGCGTCGCCCTCCGCCGCCGGCACGCAGACCTGGCGCTGCGACAACGGGATCACCATCGTTGCGGAAAACGGCGCCAGATTTGAACTTAAGGACGCCAACCGCGACGGACATATAGACTCCGTGGAGTTGAGCAGCAAAGCGCTGCTGGTCCAGGTGCCCAAAAAGCCCGGCGGCAATCCCTTCAAGGTGCTGACGCCGCAGGCGATCGCCGCGGTGCGCGGCACCAAATGGGCCGTCGACGTCGCCGATGCAAAAACTGCGGTCTTCGTCGCCGACGGCCGTGTCGGCGTGAGCCGCAGGAGCCGCGGACGCGGCGTCGTTCTAGGCCCTGGCGAAGGCGTCGATGTCGAGGCAACCGGTCCATTGACCGTCAAGACATGGGGCCAGCCGCGCGTCGACGCGCTGATGGCAAGACTGGGTCAATAAGGCCCGGATGACAAAACGAAGAAGATTGCAGTACGTAAAGAAGATTGCAGCACGTAATGACTAGACGCGTTCAGATCCTGGTGGCACTCGTCCTCACCGCGCTGTGGGGTGCAGGCATCTATGCCGCTCACGCCAACGGCCATCTGCGCTTTCTCGACCGCCTCGAAGCAACCCTGACCGACCTGCGGACGCAAGTCCGCGGCGTGCAGACTCCGCCCGATCTCGTCACCATCGTCGCGATCGACGACACCGTCGTCAAACGCGGCGGCAGCTATCCCCTGCCGCGCGCCGATCTCGCCCGTGTCGTGGACACCATCGTGCAGTTCAAGCCGAAGGTCGTCGCGATCGACCTCTTGCTGGTCGACCGCAGCGCCGCGATCGGCGACGCCACGCTGGCCAACACGCTCGCCACCGGTCCCATGGTCCTCGCCGCCGCGGCGATCTTCCCGACTGCCAGCGAGACCGTGGCGCCCGGCAGCGAGGGTCCCCTCGCCGTCCTGCCGCAAGCCGAGCGCTTCCTGCTGCCCTTGCCCGCATTTGCCGATCACGCCGAGGTCGGCGTCGTCAACGTCGCGACGGGACAATCCGGCTCGCCGCTCTCGGTACCGATGCTGTTCCGGACGCACGACAAGGTCGAGCTGTCATTCCCCTTGCGCGTCGCGATCCGCGCGCTCGACAAGCCGCTGACGATCGCGCCGGATCACCTCATGCTGGGCGATCGCGCGGTGCCGACCGACACCGACTTCGCGCTGCCGATCACCTATTACGGCCCGCGCCGCACCATCCGCACCGTCAGCGCGCAGAGCATCTTCGACGGCACGCTCAGTCGCGCCGCCATCGAGAACCGGATCGTCGTGATCGGCGCCTCGGTCGCCGGCGGCGGTGATTTCTATCCAACGCCGTTCGATTCCCTCATGCCCGGCGTCGAGGTGATCTCCACCGCGATCACCCATCTGGTCGCCGGCGACGGCATCGTGCGCGACCGCAAGGTGCATATCGCCGACGCGCTCGCCGCGATCCTGCTGCCGATGCTGCTGGTGGGCCTGCTCGCCTGGCGGCGGAGCGCGATCGGCGTCGTCGCGGCAGCTGCGGTGATGCTCGCCTGGGCCGGGCTCAATCTGTTCGCGTTCACCCATGGCATCTGGCTGAATGCCGCGACCACGCTCGCAGCCGCGGTGCCGCCGGTTGCGGTGTTTGCCGGCGTGCAATTGTGGGCGGGAGGACGTCGCACGCAGTATTTCGTCGCCAAGAGCAGATCGCTCGCGCTATTCCAGGCACCCGCCGTGCAGGACTGGCTGGCGCGCGATCCGAACTTCCTGTCGAAGCCTGTCCGGCAGGATGCCGCCGTGGTCTTCATCGATCTCTCCGGATTCACGGCGCTGAGCGAGCGGACCGATCCGGACGCGCTCAGGGATCTCCTGAAGGCGTTTCACGCGTTGATCGACCAGGCGGCAGTCGATTGCGGCGGCATGGTCACCGGCTTTCTCGGCGACGGCGCCATGATCCTGTTCGGACTGCCACACGCAATGCCGGATGACGCGGCGCGCGCGCTGAAATGTTCGATCGACCTGCATCGCGGCGTCGAACGCTGGATCGCCTCGCTGCCCCCTGCGATCGGGGGCCAGCTCGGCTTCAAGATCGGCGCGCATTTCGGCCCGATCGTCGCCTCCCGTCTCGGCGAAAGCCACCAGCACATCACGGCGACCGGCGACACCGTCAACGTCGCGAGCCGGCTGATGGAGGTCGCCGCCCAGAACGATGCGCGGCTCGCGCTGACCGATACGCTGCTGGATGCCGCCGACTTCCACGGCGCTCCCGACGGCGTCCTGACAGGCCCCCTGCTCACGCAGGTCCGCGGCCGCTCCGGCGTCGTGACCGTCTGGTTCTGGCGCAACCGGAACGGGCCCAGCCAGGCCGCGACCAAGGCCGAGATGATCGACTGAGGCCCTGGCCACCCCACCAAACACTCCGCCGTCGTCCCCGCGAAAGCAGGGGACCCATACCCCCAGGGAGAGGTTTGGCGAAGACTGCTAGTGAGCGGTTTTTCGCGCGGTACGAGCACCTGCGCTTATCGAGAGATCACGCTGTATGGGTCCCCGCGTTCGCGGGGACGACAGTGTGGAGGCAGCGGAGCCGGCTACCGCGCTTCCGGTGGCGGCGAGCGGTCCAGCACGTCGCCCTTGGCGCCTTCGAGCAGATCGATGCCGTAGGTCTCGACCACGAGCGGCCCGCGCTTGCGCTGCAATTGCGCAACCTGCGTCACCTGCGCAAAGAGATCGTTGACGGCGGGATGGCCGCCCTGACGCAGCTCATCGATATAGAGCAGCTTGCCGGCAAGCAGCTTTGGATCGGGCTCGGGCATGTTGACCCAGCGGATGCGCTGGTTCTGCTGCACCACGCAGGTGCCGCGCGGCAGATAGAAGGCGAGCCAGCCCGTGGTGCCGTAATCCGGCGCCAGCACGCACGTCGCACCGGTGCGGGCGCGCACGGCTTCGATCTCCGCGGCGAGCTCGCGCCAGCCGACGCCGACGCTGCGCACGGTCGCATCGCGGCGATAGCCGGACAGCCAGCCGGTGTTGGCCTGCACAATGAGGGCTGCGAACATCACGATGCCGGCAGGCGCAGCCCAGCGCAGACAAAAGTCAGCCAGGTGGCGCGCACGCGGTTTCCACTGCACGAGGTTGGCGGCGGCCGCAGCCGCAACCACGAAGGGCGGATAGACCGGCGCGAACCAGTTGGCCTCGACGCGGGCATGCAGCGAATGCCAGACGAAATAGGCGACGATGGTCCAGAACAGCGTCTCGATCAGCACGCGCGAGGCCAGCGCGCCGGCCCGGCGCCAGGTCAGCGCGTGCAGCCCCATCGCGCCGAGGATGAAGACCAGCGGCGTTGCGAACGCGATCTGGGTCGGGATCAGCTCGGCGATGAAGACGGGACGGAAATCCTCGATCCTGGCGCGCCCGAGCTGCTTTGCGAACGAGACCCATTGGTGATCCGCATTCCAGAGGATCACCGGCGAGAACAGCGCAAGGGCGACGAGGCCACCGAGATAGGGCCAGGGTGAGAGGAACCAGCGCCTGAGTTTCGGCACGGCCGCGAGCCAGATCAGGATCGCCGGCCCGAAGAACATCGCGGTGTATTTCGACAGCAGCGCCGCACCGACGGCTGCACCGACCGCGAGCCACCAGACGCCGCGGCCGGTCTCCAGCACTTTTGCGAGAAAGAACAGCACGAAGCTGGAGGCGACCAGCAGCGGCGCATCGGGCGTGACGATCAGCGTGCCGACCGCGGCCAGCAGCGTCACGTTGAGCAGGATGGCACTGGTGGCCGCGAGGCGGGCGCCCCCGAACAGGATCGCGGCCGAGCGATAGATCGCATAGCTCATCGGCAGCGCGAGCAGGATCGAGACGAGGCGGACGCCGAGCTCGGTGTCGCCGGCGATCATCGTGCCGGCGCGAATGACGTAGGCAACCATCGGCGGGTGGTCGTAATACCCGCCCGCCAGATTCTTCGACCACATCCAGTAATAGGCTTCGTCGAAGGTGATCGGCGTGAAGGCGGCCGCGACCAGCCGCAAGCCGACCAGCGCAAGGATCACCAGCGTGGTATTGCGGACGACCCGCGCGTCAGCCCCACCCATCGTGAGCTATTTCTTGCGCCAGACGAACAGTCCGGACATCGCGTAGTTCCACACCACGCCCATCAGCGCGCCGGCCATGCCGGCCAGCCACCAGATCGGCTCCTGGTCGTAGACCGAGAAGGCGACGCCGACATTGGCGAGCAGGCCGACGCTGCACACGATGTAGAAGGCGATCAGGCCGCGCAGCAGCGCAAAGCCCTTCAGCCGCTGATCGCGATAGGTGAGGAAGTTGTTGAGGATGAAATTGCTGGTCATGGCGACGATGGCGCCCGCGGCCTGCGCCTCCGCGAACGGCGCCTTGAAGACCCGAAGGGCGATGAACAGCGTGGTCAAGTGCACCACGAGACCGATGCCGCCGACCATCGCGAACAGGATGAAGCGCAGCGAGACGATGTCGTTGCTCAGCTTGGCCAGCACCAGGCCAAGGAAGTCGAGCGCGACCATGGAATCCAGCTTGCTCTCGCCGTGCTGGCGGGCGCCGAAAGTGTAGGGAATTTCGACGGCGCGCAAGCTGCCGTGGGCGGTGGCGACGAGGTCGAGCAGGATCTTGAAGCCATGCACCGAAAGTTTCGGCGCCAATTCCTCGAAACGATCGCGGCGGACCATGAAGAAGCCGCTCATGGGATCGGCGATCTCGACCCGCAGCATCTTCCTGGCGACCTCGGTCGCCAGAGCGCTGGCGCCGGCGCGCTGCTTGTTGAAGCCTTCGCTCTTGTAACCCTCGATGTAGCGGCTGCCGACCACCAGATCGGCCTCGTCGCTGGCGAGCAGCAGCAGCATCTTCGGCAGCTGCGTCTCGTCGTGCTGAAGGTCGGCGTCGATCACGGCGACAAAGGGCGCGCTGGAGGCCAGGATGCCCTCGATGCAGGCGCCGGACAGGCCGCGGCGGCCGATGCGGCGGACACAGCGCACGCGGCTGTCGCGCTGCGCCAGCGCGCGTACGACATCCCAGGTGCCGTCGGGTGAATTGTCGTCAACGAACACGACTTCCCAGGCGACGTTGGCGAACGTCGCCTCCAGGCGCCGGTACAGCACCATGACGTTGTCGCGCTCGTTGAAGGTCGGGACGATGACCGACAGTTCCGGCCCCTCTTGAGCCTGGGGCGGATTGTCGGAGCCCGGTCTGATCGCTTCATTCATGACGGCAGCGTATATCCGCCGCGTCCTGCGCTGCCAAGCCGGGGTTTCCAAGGGGAAGGGCCTAAAAGCGCCCCAAAATGCCAACGACCCCGGAACGGCGGACCGCGCGTACATCCGGCGCAGCCTGAGCTATTCCAAGGTCGTCCCAGCAACGGAGATCGTGACTCAACGTTGCCGTTGACAACCAAATGGGGACGGCAAGGCCGCTTTTCAAGGGGCAAAAGCACCCGTTTTGAGGCTTACCGCTAGTTCGGGACTTCCTTGATCACCGGGCCGCGCGGCGCGGGCGCGGCAGGGGCTGCCGGCGCCATGGCCGCCGGGGCCTGATCGACCTTTGCCGGCTTGGGCGGCTTGCCGTACTGGCCGATCGGCCCGAGGACGACGGCGACCGCAAGCACGACCGCCGCGACGATCGCACCCAAAATGCCACCCACCGACTCAGACGACATGGAAGCCCATCCCTGTTCCAGATGCGATCATTGATACCACGGATGCGCGCGCGGCCGGAAGAGCTGCCGAAGAGGCGAATAGCGAATGGCGAGTAGCGAATGAGGCACCCCTGGCTTCTGCCCCTACTCGCTATTCGCCACTCCCCATTCCCTACTTCGCCGGCGGCCTGTGCTTGACGAAAGCCGTCACGATGTCTTTCTGCGCCGACTCCACCGCCCTGTTCGCGGTCGCGAGATGGGCGCCGGAATCGATGTTCGGATATTGCGTGGTGAGATAGTCGAGCAATGCCACCCGGTAATATTGCCGCTCCGACGGACAGGCGCCCGCAACCGAGCGGCCAAAATCCTGTTCCGACAGGCCCTGATTGCTGTCGCGCGAATATTCCCGCGCCAGGCAATGCCAGTAATCGTCGCGCCCCTGCATGGCGAGCTTCTGCGCGCCCCTGGCATCGTCGTCATCCGCCATGGCAGAATATGTCATGGCAGCAGATGTCATCATGAGCGCCGCGCCCAGCATCAGCATCCGCATCTTGTTCTCCGTCTTCGCAGATGATCTGGTCGGAAGCTTAGACGGGCCGCGGCAACTGGCCAATCACAACTCGTTTGACTAGGATGCCGGCCTCCCCTCCACGTCGATGCGAGATCCTCCCGTGGCCAAAGCAAAAACCGTGTCCAAAAAATCCGGCAATATCTTCATCGGCATCGGCGGCTGGACCTTCGAGCCCTGGCGCGGCGTGTTCTATCCGGAGAAGCTGACGCAGGCGAAGGAGCTGTCCTATGCGGCATCGAAGCTGACCTCGATCGAGATCAACGGCACTTATTACGGCTCGCAGAAGCCGGAGAGCTTTCGCAAATGGGCCAGCGAAGTGCCCGAGGGTTTTGTCTTCTCGGTGAAGGGGCCGCGCTTTGCCACCAACCGCCGCGTGCTCGCGGAAGCCGGCGATTCCATCAAGCGCTTCTATGATTCCGGCGTGCTGGAACTCGGCGACCATCTCGGGCCGGTGCTGTGGCAGTTCGCGCCGACGAAGAAGTTCGACGGTGCCGATTTCGGCAAGTTCCTCGAGCTGCTGCCGCGCAAGCTCGACGGACGCGGGCTGCGCCATGTCGTCGAGGTCCGCCACGACAGTTTCTGCACGCCGGATTTCGTTGCGCTGATCCGCGAGTTCGAGACGCCGGTCGTGTTCGCCGAGCACGGCAAATATCCGGCGATCGCCGACGTCGCCGGCGATTTCGTCTATGCCAGGCTTCAGAAGGGCAATGACGAGATCAAGACCTGTTATCCGCCGAAACAGCTCGATGCCTGGGCCAAGCGCTTTCAGGACTGGGCCGAGGGAAGTGAACCGGACGATTTGCCGAAGGTCGACAAGGCCAAGCCGAAGAAAGAACCGCGCGACGTGTTCGCCTACGTCATCCACGAAGGCAAGGTGCGCGCGCCGGCCGGCGCCATGGAACTGATCGCGCGGGTGAGCTGAGCGCGCCGTGACCTATGTCGCTCGCAGTTAGGCGCAGCAAAGCCTCCACACGTCATGGCCGGGCACAGCCGTCCAAAGGACGGCGTCGCTTCCGCTTGCCTATGCCCGGCCATCCACGCTCTGCTGTGCGGCACGAAAGAACGTGGATGCCCGGGACAAGCCCGGGCATGACGACCTCTCATGTCGTGACCCGAGGTGTCCCATGGCAAAGGCGAAGAAGCTCTTCACCATCGGTTATGAACAGACGCCGCCCAAGGCGGTGCTGGACGAGCTGGAGCAGGCCGGCGTCAAGCTCGTGGTCGACGTGCGCGCGGTGACCTCGTCGCGTCGGCCGGGCTTTTCCAAGAAGCAGCTTTCCGCGGGACTGGACGAACGCGGCATCGCCTATGTCCATCTCGCCGCGCTCGGCACGCCCAAGGAGGGGCGCCTTGCCGCGCGCAGCGGTCAGTACGACGTGCTGGAAAAGATCTATTCAAGGCACCTGAAGACGCCGCAGGCCAGGGAAGAGATGGACGAGCTCTCGGCGCTGGTGAAGAAGGCCGGCCCGGTGTGCCTGCTCTGCTACGAGCGCGACCACACCCACTGCCACCGCCAGATAATCGCGGAGGCGATTGAGGAGCGGGATGGCGTGACAGTGAGGAATTTGGCGGGGCGGCAGGTGTAGCTGCCGCTCGGGCGGGAGGACGAAACGACGACTCTATCCGTAGCCGTCATCCTGAGGTGGCCGCTTCTTCAGCGGCCCTCGAAGGACGACGGCGTGCCGCCGATGTTGCACCTCGGCCGTGCATCCTTCGAGGCTCGCAAGGGCTCGCACCTCAGGATGACGGGTCTACAGCGGCGCGCAACGCGAGTCCGCAATGATATACGGAGAACGCCTACCCCTCCCCCGCTAGCCGGAACGTCCCTTCCATCATCTGCACGCAGCTGCCGCCGACATGGGCGGACACGATCTTGCTGTCCTGCTTGCGCACGCGCGTCAGCAGGATGCTCGGACGGCCCATGTCGAAACCCTGGCCGACGGTGAGCTTCAACTCGCCATCGCGCGCGGGATCGAGATCGGCGAACAGCGCGGCGGCGGCGACCGTGGCGCTGCCGGTGGCGGGGTCCTCGATCAGGCCGCTGGCGCCGGGGAAGAACATCCGCGCCTGCCGCTCGCATGGAGCTTCCGCCGCCGGCACGTCGCGCGTGTAGAAATAGACCGAGAAGGCGCCATCGCGCGGCAACATCCGGCTGAACGCCGCAGCATCGGGCTTGGCCCGCCGCACAGCCTCGCGCGACCCCACTTCCGCCACCACGAAGGGCGTTCCAACGCCGACGACCTGCGGTGCATGGCGATCGATCTTGATATCCTCCGCGGTCAGGGAAATGCAGGCCGCGATCTCTTCGGCGGAACACTTCGCGAGGCGCGCCAGCGGCTGCGGCGCGGTGAGCTCGGTGCTGACCACCCGTCCCTGCTCCCGTACGATCTCGACCGGGACCAGCCCCGCTTTCTCCTCGAACAGCAGGCGCGGCTTCGGCTCCTTTGCGAGGCTCGCCAGCACGAAGGCGGTGCCGACATTGGGATGACCGGCAAAGGGCAGCTCCCGCACCGGCGTGAAGATGCGCACCTCGGCGTCATTGGCCTTGTCGCGCGGCGGCAGCACGAAGGTCGTCTCGGAATAGTTGAACTCGGTCGCGATCGCCTGCATCTGCGCCGTCGACAAGCCGCCGGCATCGAGCACCACGGCAAGCTGGTTGCCGCCGAAGGGGCGGTCGGTGAACACGTCGACGGTGATGTAGCGGCGCTGCATCGTCACTTCCTCATGCAAATGGCGACCACGACCGGCCGCATCGCGCAGCAGTCTACAAGCCGAAAACATCACTCGTCATGCCCCAAAATTCGGAGCAATCGGAGCAATGGCGGAAGAGATCTAGAGGCGGAAGAGCAGGCGCGCACGCTCGCAACGGCCTTCGCCGCGACGCCGGGCTGGCGGACGTCACCAGCCCGGCGTCGTCTACCGTGGTCGTTAGTACGTCGCCGTGTTGGGCAGGCAAGGCGGCCGCTTGTAGGGCGCCGTGGCATACGCGCCCTCTGCCGGGGCCCTGACGCAGTAGTCGGCCGTCGCCTCGGTTGTCGCGCGCGGTGGGGCGACGTGGCGCGCGGATGCGGCCTGGGTTTGGGTGACGGCGGCGGCGATCAGGGCGGCCGCAACGAGGGTCAGTCGGGTCATTGGCTTTCTCCGGGTGACAGACGGAAGCCGAGCTGTTTCGGCTTCCACTGCGCAAGACCCGAAAGCTAGCAGAGATATTTCATCACGCGCCTTCAACGGCACGCGACTCAGCTTCAACCAAACGCGACCCACATTTGAACGCGCGCTATCCCAGTTGAAACACCGCCACCTTCTGCTCGTAGCCGCGCACCTCGACTTCGCCGAGCGCGACGGCATCCTCGCCGTCATCGCCGAGCGCCTCGCGCACGGACGCGGAGATCAGGAGCTGCGAGCCAAAATCCTTGTTCAGCGCCTCCAGCCGCGAGGCGAAGTTCACGGTGTCGCCGATCACCGTGTACTCCTTGCGCCGGGGCGAGCCGATATTGCCGGCGACGACCTCGCCGAAATGGATGCCGATGCCGATCCGCAGCGGCCAGCTCGTCTGCGCGTTGATGTGGTCCATCGCGGCCAGCATCTCGCGGCCTGCAGCGACCGCGCGGTGCGCAGCGTCGGAGGCCTCCAGCGGCGCGCCGAACAGCGCGAGAAAGCCGTCGCCGAGAAACTTGTTCACGATGCCGCCCTGACGGTCGAGGATGTCGACCAGCACCGCGAAGGCGCCGTCGAGCCGGTCGACCACCTCCTGCGGGGTGCGCGACTGCGCGCCGGCGGTGAAGCCGCGGAAATCGACGAACATCACCGCGACGCGGCGGAGGTCGCCGGCGGCGCTCGTCCCCTCCGCCATCAGCCGCTCCACCACCTGCGGCGAGACGTGCTGGCCGAACAGGTTGGTGACCCGGTCGCGCGCGGTGGCCGCCGCGATGCTCGCGGCAAATTGCCGCCGCAACTGCGCGCCGACGGAGCCGGCGAGCACGCCGCAGATCAGGATGATGGTGCTGCGGACCGCGTGGAAATAGGCCTGGGGCTCGCCGACGCCACTTGCAGGATCATAGATCAGCGCCACGGCGAGCAGCTCGGCCGCGGCGACGAAGCCGGTGAAGGTGGACAGCCAGAAATCAAGCCGCAGGGTCGAGAGAATGATGAAGATGAAGTACATGAGCGGCACGGCAAAGCCGAGCGCCTGGGTTGCACCCATCGACCGGATTTGCAGGATGAGGATCACCGTGGGCAGCGATGTCTCGATCAGCGCACCGATATAGCGGCGGACCACCGGGAGGTCGCGATCAAGCCTGAGATTCTTCCTGATCTGGCTGTGGACCCAGGTCTCGAACAGGATGAAGCCGGCCAGAAGGCTGTAGACCTCGACGAGCCCTTCCGTCCCGCGCCAGACCCGGTTCACGATGGCAGGATCGATCAGATAGATCGCGGTGAGGAACACGGTCATGACGCAGCCCGTCATGATCAGCGCCCGCACCCGCAACAGCTCGGTGCGCAGCACCTCCCGCGTCAGCTCGCGCTCGAATTCCTCCGACAAGGCGGCGTGCTGCCGCGCCTTCCTGCTCGCAAACCTGACCATTCCACCCCCTTGATTCAGGGGTATCTTGCCTCAATCCAGCGTGCGGCGGAAGCGCGTCACGGCGATGGTCATGGCGATCAGCATCAGGGCCGCCAGCGCCAGCGCGTCGAAGTGCAAATTCTGCATGCTTGCGCCCTTCAGCATGATGGCGCGGACGATGCGCAAATAATGGGTCAGCGGCAGGCATTCGCCGACATATTGCGCCCAGGCCGGCATGCCGGCGAACGGGAACATGAAGCCGGAGAGCAGAATGCTCGGCAGGAAGAACATCATCGACATCTGCATGGCCTGGAGCTGGTTCTGCACGACGGTCGAGATCGTGTAGCCGATCGACAGGTTGGTGGTGATGAACAAGGTCGAGAGCAGCGCGAGCAGGAACAGATTGCCGAGCACGGGCACGCCGAACAGGCCGACGCCGATGCTGATGATCAGGAAGGCCTGGACGAAGCCGACCAGCACGTAAGGGATGATCTTGCCGAACATCACCTCGACCGGCTTGATCGGCATCGACAGCAGGCTCTCCATGGTGCCCCGCTCGACCTCGCGCGTGACCGAGAGCGCGGTGAAGATCAGCATGGTCATGGTGAGGATGGTGCCGACAAGCCCCGGCACGATGTTGAGGCTTGACGCTGCGGCCGGATTGTAGCGCGCATGCGCCCGGATCTCGAACGGCATCTCCGGGGGATTGCCGATATAGAGATCGTGCTTGAGCGCGGTCTGCACGACCATGCCGAGCGAGCCGAGCGCGGAGCTCGCGGCGACCGGATCGGTTGCGTCGGCCGCGACCAGCAGCGCCGGCCTGTCGCCGCGCCGCACCGCCCGCTCGAAGCCGCGCGGGATCTCGACGCCGAACAGCACCTTGCCGGACTTCAGCAGATTGTCGAAATCCTCGACGTCGTGCACTTCGTAGATGAAGCGGAAATAGGCGGTGTTCTCCAGCGCTTTCAGGATCGAACGGGTGAGATCGGAGTCCTCCTGGAGCAGCACCGCGCTCGGCAAATTGTGCGGCGTGGTGTTGATGGCATAGCCGAACAGCGTGAGCTGCATCACCGGCAGCATCACGATCATCGCGAACGAGACGCGATCGCGCTTGAGCTGGATAAACTCCTTGACCAGCATCGCGTAGGAGCGCCGCAGGAAACCGAAGCGCTCGCGGATTTCGTGGGGTGGTGCGGGATGATCGATTGCGCTCATTGGAAATTGTCCTTGGACCGGCCCATCAGTTCGATGAACACGTCTTCGAGCGAGGGATGCGACTTCTGCCAGTGCAGGCCGCTCCGCTCGCGCCACGGTGCGATGCTGGCTTCGAGCGCGGCAACGTCGCGCCCCGAGACGTGCAGCGAGGTGCCGAACGGTGCCACCATGTCCACGCCGGGCTTGCCGGTGAGCGCAGCCGCGAGCTCGTTGAGGTCCTCGCCGGTCACAGTGTAGGTCGAGAGCGCGGACTTCGCGATCACCTCCTCCACCGTGCCGTGCGCCAGCAGATGGCCGTAGGCGATGTAGGCGATCTCGTGACAGCGTTCGGCTTCGTCCATGTAGTGGGTCGAGACCAGCACGGTGAGGCCGTCGGCGGCGAGCGCATGGATCTCGTTCCAGAAGTCGCGCCGCGCCTTGGGATCGACGCCGGCAGTCGGCTCGTCGAGCAGCAGGAGTTGCGGATTGGGCAGCGTACAGGCACCTAACGCCAGGCGCTGCTTCCAGCCACCAGAGAGCTCGCCGGCAAGCTGCTCCTCGCGACCCGAGAGCCCGAGCCGCTTGACCATGTCAGCCGCCGCGCCGCGTGCATCGGCAAGGCCATAGAGCCGTGCCACGAATTCGAGGTTCTCGCGCACCGACAGGTCCTGGTACAGGCTGAAGCGCTGGGTCATGTAGCCGACCTGGCGCTTGATCTTTTCGGCATCGCGGCGGATGTCGTAGCCGAGGCAGGTGCCCTCGCCGCTGTCGGGCGTCAGCAGGCCGCAGAGGATGCGGATGGTGGTCGTCTTGCCCGAGCCATTGGGACCGAGGAAGCCGTAGATCGAGCCGCGCTTCACCTGCATCGACAGATCGTGCACGACCTCGCGGCCGCCGAACGACTTCGTCAGGCCCTTGACGTCGATTGCGATCCCGTTGCCGCCGTTCATCGCTTGTCCGCCATCGGAGTTTTTGGATTGAGATAGACATCGATCGGCTGCCCGACCCGCAACGCATCGGGACGCGAGGGCCGCGCCTGGATCAGGTAAACGAGCTTGTTGCGCTCATCGAGGCTGTAGATCACCGGCGGGGTGTATTCGGCCGAGGTCGCGATGAAATAGATCTTGGCGGTGAGGTCGGCGGCGCAATTGTCGCAGCCGATCCGGACCGTGTCGCCGATCGCAAGCTTCGGCAGTTCGGTCTCCGGCACGAAGAAGCGTAGCTTCATGTTGCCGGGCGGCATGATCGAGAGCACCGGCCGCTGCGCCGCCACCATCTCGCCCTCGCGGAAATAGATCTGCTGGATGGTGCCGGCGACCGGCGCAAAGCCCCTGCGCCGCGCCATCCGCGTCTCCGACGTCGCCACCCGCGCTTCCGCCACGCGCAGGGCGGAGACGGCGGAATCGAGATTGGCCTGCGTGCCCGAACCGGTCTTGTTCAGCGAGGCCGCACGGTCATAGGTCTGCTGCGCGTTCGCGAGCGTCGCCTTGTTCTGGTTGAGATCGGCAAGCTGGAGATCGTCATCGACGGAATAGAGGGCGTCACCGACCTTGACCTCGTCACCCTCGCGGACGCTCAGCTTCGTCACCCGGCCCGCCTCGTCCGGGCTGACGAAGATCATGTCGGCCTCGACCCAGCCCTGGAAGCCGGGATCGCGCTTCTCCTTGCAAGCCGCCAGCGCGGTTGCGAGCAGGACGGCCAATGCAAATCTGAAAATTGCTTGCGACGACCTCATGTCGTCCTCCGTTCGCCAAAAATCAAATCGAGATGGACGCGCAGCATGTCCCGCGCGTCGAGCGGCGCGTGACGCTCAAACAGGCTTTGCCAGATCACCGCGATCATCGCAGGCGCGATCAGGATCTGCGGATAGCGCGCAAGGTCCCTCTCGCGGATCTCGCCGCGGGCGATGCCGAGCTCGATCAGCGAGCGCATCGCGGCGACCCCGCGCGAGACCACCTCGCGATAGTAGAAGTCGGCGACGGAGGGAAAGCGCGGCCCCTCCGCCACGATCAGGCGCACGAGATCGCCGCGCCTGGTGCCGATCACCTCCTTGAGGAAGTTGCCGGCGAAGGCTTCGATGAGGTCGCGCACCGAGCCTACCGGCGGCGGCAACGTCGTCAGCCGCGCCACCACAGGCACGATCACGACGCGTACCAGCTCCTCGAACATCGATTCCTTGTCCTTGAAGTGCAGGTAGATCGTGCCCTTGGCGACGCCGGCGCGCTTTGCAATGTCGTCGAGCCGCGTTGCGGCAAAGCCGCGCGCGATGAACTCCTCCATCGCTGCCTCCACGATCGCCGCACGCCGCTCCGCCGCGCGTGTGGCACGGTTCGAGGCGGGCGCAGCTTCGGGCATGGGGCTCCCAGCCTGGGCCGCAGATGCCGCAGCGAGTTTGGCGGGCTTCTTCATCGTTCAATTATGACTGACTGGTCAGTCATAGTCAATCGATGAAGCAGAGCCGTGCGACTGAATTGAATTAGCCTTGACTAATGAATTAGCGTTCGCTAATTTATTGGCATGATCGAAGCCGCCCCAAACCCCGTCACCACCGTGATGCGCGCCCTCGCCGATCCGACCCGCCGCGCCGTGTTCGAGCGTGTGTTCGGGAGCAAGGAGATCAGCGTCGCCGAGCTGACGCGCGGCAGTGGCGTGACGCAAGGTGCGATCTCGCAGCACCTGAAGTCGCTGAAGCAGGCCGGCCTCGTTGCCGAGCGCGCCGAGGGCCGCAACGTCTACTACCGCGCCGCGCCTGAAGGACTCGAGCCGCTGGTGACCTGGATGGATCATTACGGCGTCTTCTGGCGCGAGCGCTTCCAGAACCTGCGTGACCTCTTGAAGGAGATCGATCCGTGAGTGCTGCCGCGTTGAAAGCTGAAACAAAGGACATCGTCATCGACGAGGTCTTCCCTCACACGACCGAGACGATCTGGAAGGCGCTGACCAGCGTGCAGCTAATCGCGCGCTGGCTGATGCAGCCGACCGGCTTCGAGGCCGTCGAAGGCAAGGCCTTCACGTTCCAGACCAAACCGGGTGGCGACTGGGACGGCGTCATTCATTGCCGCGTTCTGGAGGTCGTGGCCAACAGGCGCCTCGTCTACGCCTGGAAGGGCGGCGACGAGCGCAACACCGGCTATGGCGCACCGCTCGACACCGTCGTGACCTGGTCCCTCACCCCGGTCGAAGCCGGCACGCGGATCCAGCTGGTTCATGCGGGCTTCGTGCTGCCCAGGAACGAGAGTGCCTACACCGTCATGAGCGGCGGCTGGAAGAAGGTCGTCCGACAGCTCGACGAGATCAGCGGCGAAGACAGGTAAGGAGTCATCACGATGGACAAGCCCTATACCGGCGGCTGCGCCTGCGGCGCGATCCGCTATTCGATCACCGGTGAGCCCCTGTTCAGCAATCACTGCCAGTGCCGGGACTGCCAGCGGGAAAGCGGCGGCGGCCACGGTTCGTACATGACCTTCGCGCGCGCCGGCGTCACCGTAACCGGCGAGGCGAAACACTGGGACATGGTCGGCGACAGCGGCAATGTGAAGACGCGCGGTTTCTGCGTCCGGTGCGGCTTGCCGGTTTACCTGACCTTCGCGGCAATGCCCGACATCTTCACCATCCGCGCCGCAAGCCTCGACGAGCCCGCCCGCTACAAGCCGCAGGTGGTGACTTACGCCGCGCGCGGCCATGACTGGGATCGTCTCGATCCGGACCTGCCGAAGTTCGAGACCATGCCGCCGCCGTGAGGCGCCGGCGCTAGCCAAAATCCAACACCATGCGGCCGTCGATCTTGCCGGCCTTCATCCGGTCGAAAACGTCGTTGATCTGCGCGAGCGGCACTTTCGTCACCTCGGCCTTGACCTTGCCGTCGGCGGCGAACGCGATGGCTTCATCGAGGTCGCGACGGGTGCCGACGATGGAGCCGCGCACCGTGATGCGCTTGAGCACGACGTCGAAGATCGGCGTCGGGAATTCGCCCGGCGGCAGGCCGACGAGACTGACGGTACCCTTCCGGCGCACCATCTTCAGTGCCTGGGCAAACGCTGCGGTCGAGACCGCCGTCACCAGCACGCCGTGCGCCCCTCCCCCGGTTGCCGCCAACACCTTGTCCACGGTATCGGCCGCGAGCGCGTTGACGGCGAGGTCGGCGCCGGTCTCGCGTGCGAGCTTGAGCTTGTCCTCGGCGATATCGACGGCCGCGACCTTGAGCCCCATCGCCTTGGCATACTGGATCGCGACATGGCCGAGCCCGCCGACACCCGAGATCACGACCCACTCGCCGGGCTTTGCCTCCGTCTCCTTCAAGCCCTTGTAGGTGGTGACGCCCGCGCACAGGATCGGCGCGACGCCGGCAAAATCGATCGTTGCCGGCAGTTTGGCGGCGAAGGCGGCCGAGGCGATGACATATTCGGCAAAACCGCCGTTCACGCTGTAGCCGGTGTTGTGCTGGTGCTCGCACAGTGTCTCCCAGCCGGTCTCGCAATATTCGCAGGACATGCAGGCGTCATGCAGCCAGGCGACGCCGACAGCATCGCCCACTTTCAGATTTTTCACGCCGGGTCCGAGTGCGGCGACGATGCCGGCAACCTCGTGGCCGGGGATGAAGGGCGGCACCGGCTTCACCGGCCAATCGCCGGAGGCGGCGTGCAGATCGGTGTGGCAGACACCGCAAGCCTTCACCTTGACCAGAACCTCGCCGGGACCGGGCCGCGGCACCGGCACGTCCTCGATCACCAGCGGCTTGCCGAATTGTCTGACGATTGCGGCTTTCATGGTCGGCATCGGTCTGCTCCTTTGTATTACGCGGAGCAGACTAGCGAGGCCGCAAGGCTCCCCCTTGATTGGAATCAAACCGCACAAAGTTTGCGCAAGCGCTCGCGCCATCGTGACATCACGATGACGACGCGGCGCGAAGCGCGGGTGTGTCAGCTATGGAACTTGAGGCCGTCGACGATCTTGTCGACCACCTTGCGCTCGGCGCGAACAGCGATACCGACGAGGTTGAGATCGGCACGCACCACCGCTTTCACCACCTCGCGATTGGCGGCATCATGCGTGGTCTTGAACATGTCCTCGGTATAGACCGCCGGCACCACGTTGCGGGTGAGCGCACGATCGAGCGCGCGCGACAGCGCCGGACCGTCGGCGCCGTAGATCAGGATCGGCTGGCCGATCAGCGCGTGATATGTCGTGCCCGAGGCATCCTCATAGGGCTCACCGATGCATTCGGAAAAAGCCGCGGCGATGCCGCTGGTGAGGAAAGCCGCCACGTTGAGCTTCTGCCAGGCCTGAAGATCGGAGCGGATCACGACGGCGATCTTGGTGTCGAACTGCATGTGCTTCCTCAGCTGTCATTCCGGGCTCGATGCTACGCATCGCCCCGGAATGACAGCAAGAGAAATTCAACCCTTCGCGTCGCAGGCCCAGGCGCGGATCACGCATTCCTTGCCGCCGTACTTGTAGCATTCGCGCGTGGCGGCATTGAGCGAGGCGGAGATCTTCGGCTTGACGGCATAGCCATACGCGCCGCAGGGGTTGGCGAGGTCGACCGACATCGCGGCGCAGGCGCGCTTCATCGTCACCGTCGTGCAATCGCCCTTGCACTGCTTCTGTGCCACGGCGCGGGCCTCGTGCTCGGCGCCGTAATCGAAAGCCTGGCCATAGGCGCCGCACTTGCCGACCGCAAATGCGCCGGCGGCGCGTGCATCCGTGATGTGGCGAGCGCCCGCGACACAAACAGACAACGCAAAGAAAAACATCGCGCAACGGCGCGCGACGACATTCGAAGCCATGGAAAAACCCCTCCCCCCAAGGCAGGTGGAGGCGACTCTAAGCGGCGGTCGTTTCCAGATGGTGAACGGGTGGTTGAAATCGGCGGGCTTGGGAGATGCCGTAGGGTGGGCAAAGCGAAGCGTGCCCACCGATTCTCATCATGATCCGACGAGATGGTGGACACGGCGCCGCGCGCCTTTGCCCACCCTACGGCAGCGTCATCCCCGTCGTGCCGCTTCCAGCGCCTGCGGCGTGTCGATATCGAGGAAGGCGCTCTCGCCGTCGACAGGCACTTCGGCGACCGCCTCGGTGTGCTTGGCGATCAGGTGACGCGCGCCGACGTCGCCATCGAGCGTCATCAGCTCCCGGAAGAAGCGGCGCGACCACAGCACGGGATTGCCGCGGCGGCCTTCGCTGACGGGTACGACGATCAGATTGCCGCGGTCCGGTGCGAAGCTGTCGATGAGACGGTCGATCAGGCCGGCATCGATCAGCGGCATGTCGCCGAGGCAAACCACGGCGCCGTCGCAAGCTTCAGACACGGCCGCGATGCCGGCCTTGACCGAGCTCGCGATGCCGCCGGCGAAATCCGGATTCCTGACGAACCTCACCTTCAGGCCTTGCAGCGCCTGCTCGACCAGCTCGGTCTGGTGGCCGGTGACGACGATCACCTCCGATGCCTTCGAAGCCAGCGCCTGCTCGGTCGCGATCCGCACCAGCTTCTTGCCGTCGAGCTCCGCGAGCAGCTTGTTCGGCCCGCCCATGCGGGTCGAGCGTCCCGCCGCGAGCACGATGGCGGCGACCTGGCTGTTGCCCTCGATCTCGGGCGTTGCGCGCGGCTGCGGTCGCGTCACGATCTCCATCAGGAGCCCGCCGACGCCCATGCCCATCAGCTCGGCGCGCGTCACCTTGATGCCGGCAAGCAGCCGCATCAGCACCCAGTCGAATCCGTTTTCGACCGGCGAGCGTGCGCAGCCCGGCGCGCCCAGCACCGGCACGCCGCCGGCCCGCGCGATCAGCAGCAGATTGCCGGGATCGACCGGCATGCCGAAATGCTCGATCTCACCGCCGATTCCCGTGACGGCCGCCGGGATCACATCGCGGCGGTCGGCGATCGCGGAGGCCCCGAACACGATGACCAGCTCGGCGCCAAGTCCGAGCAATTCCTTGATCGCAGCCGACAGCGCATGCTCGTCATGCTGGACGCGCCGCTCGGCGATGATGCTGGCGCCGGCCGGCGCCAGCCGCTCGGCGGTAACGCGCAGCGTCTTGTCGATCACCTTGGAGGACAGGCCCGGCAGCAGCGTCGAGACCACGCCGACGCGCTGGATGACATAGGGGGCGATCTTCAGGACGTCCCTGCCGGCGGCCTTCACCGCGGCATCGCGCAAAGCGCCCTCGACGCCGAACGGGATGATCTTGACGGTGCCGACCATCTCGCCCTCGACCACCGGCTTGTAGGCGGACAGCGTCGCAAAGGTGATGGCCTCGTCGATATTGTTGATGCGGTCAACGGCGGCGCGGTCGATCACCAGCACGCCCGGGCGCGCGGCGAACAGGTTGGCGCGGCCGGTGAAGGCGCGCTCGACATGGATGCCCTCGCCGCCGACGGCCAGTGCGATGCTGGCGGCCGCGACGTCCTCGGAGACGTCGCCCTCCTCCATCCGCACCACCACGACGTCCTTGATGCCGGCGCGCTCCAGCGCCTCGACCTCGGCGGGCCCGATCGTCGTACCCTTCTTCAGCACCAGCGGCCCCTGGCGCAGGGTGTGGACGGTCACCCCGCCGATCGCATCCCTGGGGCTCGCCGGGCCGAACTTCATGCCGCTTCTTCTTTTTCTTTGGGTGGCAGCCGGAGCACCGCGGTGATCTCGGCCATGATCGACACCGCGATCTCCGACGGCGAGACCGCGCCGATCGCAAGGCCAATGGGCGCGTGGATGCGCGCGATGTCGCTGTCCTTGGCGCCCTGCGCCCGCAGCCGGTCGCCGCGCTTGGCGTGCGTCTTCCGCGAGCCGAGCGCGCCGATATAGAAGCAGCCGCGCTCGAAGGCGTGCAGCAGCGCGGGATCGTCGATCTTGGGATCGTGCGTCACCGCGACGAACGCCGTGTAGGCATCGACGTTGAGGGGCGGCAGCGCGGTGTCGGGCCATTCGGCCACCAGCGGAATATCGGGGAAGCGCTCTGCGCTCGCAAAGGCCGTGCGCGGATCGACGACAGTGACGTCGTACCCGAGCGAGCGCGCCAGCGGCGCCAGCGCCTGACTGATATGGACCGCGCCGACGATGACGAGCTTCGCGGTCGGTGCGTAGACGTTGAGGAACAGCTTCTTGCCGCCGACCTCGACATTGGCGCTCTTGCCCATGCGAAGCTGTTTTTCGAGCTCGACGCGCAGCGGGTCGTTCGCGAAATCCTTCGCCTTGACCAGGCGCTGCTCGCCGCTCTCGGTGTCCGTCACCAAGATCGCCGGACGGCGCGCGGCGCGCTCGGCATTGAGTTCGTGCAAAATCGCGAGCTTCACGGCTAGCCGACCTTCTCGACGAAGACGCGGATGGTGCCGCCGCACGACAGCCCGACATTCCAGGCGGTCTCGTCGGCGACGCCGAACTCCAGCATCTTCGGCTTGCCGCTCTCGATCACGTCCATGGCCTCGGTGACCACGGCGCCCTCGACGCAGCCGCCGGAGACGGACCCCAGGAACGTGCCCTCGTCGTTGATGACGAGGCTCGAGCCCGCCGGGCGCGGCGCCGAGCCCCAGGTCTCCACCACGGTGGCGAGCGCGACGCCACGGCCGGCCTTCTTCCAGTCCTCCGCCGCCTTCAGAATGTCCTCGTCGCGATCGAGCATGGGGTAACCTCTCAAGCTGCGGAACGGATCAGGCTGCGGTGATGCGGCGGCAGCGGCCGGGAGAGCGTCGTGATCAGCTCCTGGATCGAACTCAAATTATGTACCGGGCGGAATTCGTCAACGTGCGGGAGCATCATTTTGATGCCCTGCGCCTTGGCCTCGAAGCCGCCGAACCGCAACAGCGGGTTGAGCCAGATCAGCCGCCGGCAGGAGCGGTGCAGCCGGTCCATCTCGAAGGCGAGCCTGGAATCGGCCTCCCGCTCCAGCCCGTCGGAGATCAGGAGCACGATGGCGCCCTGGCTCAGGACGCGGCGCGCCCACAATTTGTTGAAGTTGTGCAGCGAGGCCGAGATCCGCGTGCCGCCGGCCCAGTCCTCGACCGAGGCCGAGCAGCTCGCCAGCGCCTCGTCGGGATCGCGCTGGCGCAGCGCGCGGGTGACGTTGGTGAGGCGGGTGCCGAACAGGAACACCGAGACGCGCTTGCGCGCATCCCCGATCGCATGGAGGAAATGCAGGAACAGTCGGGTGTATTCGTTCATCGAGCCCGAGATGTCGAGCAGCGCGACGATCGGCGCCGGCTTCTCGATCCGCCCGAGCCGATGGATGTCGATGATGTCGCCACCGGTGCGCAACGACGCACGCAGCGTGCGGCGCAGGTCGAGGCGCAAGCCTCGGGAATCGGGCCGGTGCCGGCGCGTCAGCAGTTCGGCCTGCGGCAGCCGCATCCGCTCGACGGCGTGCAAGGCCTCGCTGATCTCCGCTGCGCTCATCTGCGCAAAATCCTTCTTCTGAAGGATTTCCTTGTCGGACACCGACAGGCGCAGATCCTGCTCCTGGTGCTGCGGCGTCTCCGTCATGCGCGGCTGCGACATCGCTTCCTGCACACGCCGCGCGCCGGCCTGCGGCTTCTTCTTGGCCTGGTCCGGCAGCGGCACCGAATCCAGCATGTGCTTCCACTCCTCCGAGGCGCGGAAGAACAGGTTGAAGGCCTGCTTGAAGATCAGCGCATGCTCGTGGCGCTTGACGAAGATCGCCTCCAGCGTGGTGAAGACGTCGGCCCGCTTGCCGATGTCGATCACCTCAAGCGCGTTCATGGCATCGATCACTGCGCCCGGCCCGACCGGCATGCCGGCAGAGCGCAACGCGCGGGCGAAGCCGACGATGTTGTCGGCGAACTGCTCGGTCTGCTCGGGTGCCAGGTGGTTGATGGCCATGGTTCAACACTCTCGGTCGTCATTCCGGGGCGCGCCTCTTGGCGCGAGCCCGGAATCCATACTCCCGATCGTGGTTATGGATTCCGGGCTCGCGCTACGCGCGCCCCGGAATGACGAGTTAGTTATGACGCGCGAAAATCAATCCTCGCTCGTCGCTTCCTTCAGCACCTTCTGCAAGGTATCGCCCTGCATGCGGGTGATGTCGTCCTGGTACTTGAGCAGCGCGCCCAGCGTGTCGCCGACCACCTGCGGGGTCAGCGAGCGGGCGTCGAGCTCGGACAGCGCGGTGGCCCAGTCGATGGTCTCGGCGACGCCCGGCGACTTGTAGAAGTCCTGGTTGCGCAGCGCCTGGACGAAGCGCACTACCTGCTGCGACAGCTTCGCGGAGATGCCGGGCACGCGCGTCTTGACGATCGCGAGCTCGCGCTCGGCAGCGGGATAATCCACCCAGTGATAGAGGCAGCGCCGCTTCAGCGCGTCGTGGATCTCGCGGGTGCGGTTGGAAGTGATGATGACGATCGGCGGATACGGCGCCTTCACAGTGCCGAATTCGGGGATCGTCACCTGGAAATCGCTGAGGATTTCCAGGAGATAGGCTTCGAACGCCTCGTCGGCGCGGTCGAGCTCGTCGATCAAGAGCACCGGCGGGCCGGCAACGTCGGGCTCCAGCGCCTGGAGCAACGGCCGCTTGATCATGTAGCGGTCGGCGAAGATGTCGCTCGACAATTGATCGCGATCGGTGTCGCCGGCGGCTTCCGCCATCCGGATCGCGATCATCTGCGCGGCGCTGTTCCACTCGTAGACCGCGGAGGAGACGTCGAGGCCTTCGTAGCACTGCAGGCGGATCAGCTTCCGCCCCAGCGCCGCCGACAGCACCTTGGCGATCTCGGTCTTGCCGACGCCGGCCTCGCCTTCGAGAAACAGCGGCCGACCCATGCGCAGCGACAGGTAAGTCACCGTCGCCAGCGATCGCTCCGCGAGGTAGCCGCGCGACGTGAGGAGTTCGAGCATCGCATCGACAGATGCCGGCAGGGCCGCTGAAGTCATGAAAGGGCCAGTCTCGTTTACGCCCTCACCGGGGCAAGTCGTCGGGCCAGTTGGTGAGGCCCATCATTCCTTGGCATTGGCGGCGTCGACGGCCCGCCGCGTCAGCACCCCGATGAGGTGCGCGCGATATTCGGCACTGCCGTGGATGTCGCTGTTGAGACCCTCGGCCGGCACCTCGATGCCATCAAGCGCCTTCGCCGAGAAGCGCTTCTTCAGGGCTTCCTCGAACGCGGTGACGCGGAACACGCCTTCGGAGCCGGCGCCGGTGACGGCAACACGGACATCCGACGGACGCCGCGCCACGAACACGCCGACCAGCGCGTAACGCGAGGCCTGGTTGCGGAATTTGATGTAGGCGGCCTTCTTCGGCAGCGGGAACATCACCTTGGTGATGATCTCGTCGGCCTCGAGCGCCGTCGTGAACAGCCCCTGGAAATACTCTTCGGCCTTGAGGCGGCGCTTGTTGGTGACGATGGTCGCCCCTAACGCCAGCACCGCGGCCGGATAGTCCGCGGTCGGATCGTTGTTGGCGAGCGAGCCGCCGATCGTGCCCTTGTGGCGCACGGCGGGATCGCCGATTCCGCCGGCAAGGCTCGCGAGCGCCGGGATCGCTTCGCCGACGATGGCGGAGGTCGCGACCTCAGCGTGCCTGGCGGTGGCGCCAATCACCAGCGAGCGGCCCTTCATCTCGATCGTGTTGAGCCCCTCGATGTGGGAGAGGTCGACCAGATGCGGCGGGCTGGCGAGGCGCTGCTTCATGACGGGAATCAGCGTGTGGCCGCCGGCGATCACCTTGGCGTCTTCGTTCTTCACCAGGAGGTTGGCGGCCTGCCGAACGGTCCCGGGGCGATGATATTTGAATTCGTACATCTGAATGTCCTGATCGCGGGATGCGCGCGTGTCGATTTAGGCGAGGTCGGATTTCGCCATCGCCTTGGCGCCGGCGGAGATCGAGGCGACGATGTTCTGGTAGCCGGTGCAGCGGCAGAGATTGCCTTCCAGCTCCTCGCGGATGGTGTGGTCGTCGAGCTCGTGACCCTTGCGATGGACGATGTCGATCGCGGTCATGATCATGCCGGGCGTGCAGAAGCCGCACTGCAGGCCATGGTGCTCGCGGAAGGCTTCCTGCATCGGATGCAGCGGCGCGCCGTCGGCAGCCAGCCCCTCGATCGTCCTGACCTCGTGGCCGTCGGCCATCACGGCAAGCGTGGTGCAGGACTTCACGGCCTTGCCGTCGAGATGCACGACGCAGGCGCCGCACTGCGAGGTGTCGCAGCCGACATGGGTGCCGGTCAGCCGCAGATTCTCGCGCAGGAACTGCACCAGAAGCGTGCGGGGATCGACGTTGGCCGTCACAGGATTGCCGTTCACGATGAGGGAGATTTTTGCCATAAGCACTCTCTATCAGCGCCCCGACGGGTCCCGTCGAAGCGGTTCTTATAATTATTCCAACCCATCATATGGGCCATTATGCCCCGGGGCAACATCGCCCCGGACGCAAGGCGCCATGCCGAAAGGCGATAGCCTTCAGCCCTGTACCGCCTTGGCGAAGTTCGCGAAAAACTCGTCGGCCAGCTTCTTGGCGGCACCGTTGATGAGGCGCTGTCCGAGCTGCGCCAACTTGCCGCCGATCTGCGCCTCGACGTCGTAGGAGAGCAGCGTGCCGCCGTCCTTCTCCGCGAGCTTGACCACGGCGCCGCCCTTGGCGAAGCCGGCCACCCCGCCCTCGCCTTCGCCGGAGATCTTGTAGCCGTTCGGCGGGTCGAGATCGGAGAGCGTCACCTTGCCCTTGAAGCGCGCCGACACCGGGCCGACCTTCATTTTGGCTGTGGCGCGAAAGCCGCCGTCGTCGGTCTTCTCCAGCTCCTCGCAGCCGGGGATGCAGACCTTCAGCACCTCGGGATCGTTGAGCTTGGCCCACACAGCCTCGCGCGGCGCCGCAAGCTGGACTTCGCCGTTCATCGTCATGGCCATGGGGTGCCTCCCGGGATCGTGCAACTATAATGCTCAAGTAACGCACGCAGGCCGCAAAGGAAAGGGCGGCCTCCGGTCACGTGCAATGCATATTCGCAACTGCAAAAAATCTTGTGCGGTCGGTTTGGGATTGGCACAGGCGAGCCATGATGGTTAGGTCCCGCGCAACATGAGCACAGCCCTCTCCCCCCTGCTCGCGCCGATGCTGTCGAGCGTCGCCATGCGCGCCGTCTGCGACGACCGCTCTACCCTTCAGAACATGCTCGATTTCGAGGCAGCCCTGGCCCGGGCCGAGGCCGCCACCGGCGTGATTCCCGCGGCCGCCGTGGGCCCGATCGAAGCCGCATGTCAGGCGGCGTCCTTCGACCCTGCTGCCCTCGCAGAGGCCGCGACGCGATCGGGCAATTTGGCCATTCCTCTGGTCAAGACGCTGACCGCCAATGTCGCCAGGGCGGATGCGGAAGCTGCCCGCTACGTGCATTGGAGCGCAACCAGCCAGGACGTCATCGACACCGCGACCATGCTCGCACTGCGTGCCGGCATCGATGCACTCGACGCCGACCTCAGCCGTGCCATCAAGGGCTTTGCCGCGCTGGCGCGCAATCATCGCAACACCGCCATGGTGGCGCGGACCTGGCTCCAGCATGCGTTGCCGATGCCGTTCGGGCTCAAGGCCGCCGAATATGCCGCAAGCCTTGCCCGCGCCCGCTGCCGCCTCAGGCGGCTCTCCCGCGAGGGCCTGGCGTTGCAATTCGGCGGCGCGGCCGGCACGCTCGCGGCCCTCGGCGACAAGGGGCTCGTCGTTGCGGAGCGACTGGCGCAGGAGCTCAACCTGCCGCTGCCGGAAGCGCCATGGCACACCCATCGCGACCGCATCGCGGAAGCCGCATCGGCTCTTGCGATTCTTGCCGGAAGCTGCGGCAAGATCGCGCGCGACGTCTCGCTGATGATGCAGACCGATGTCGCCGAGGCGTTCGAGCCAGCCGGCGAAGGCCGCGGCGGCTCCTCGACCATGCCGCACAAGCGCAACCCGGTCGCAGCCGCAAGCGCGCTCGGATGTGCGACCATGGCCCCGCAGCTCGCCGCGACGATTTTTGCCGCACAGGTGCAGGACCACGAGCGCAGCGCCGGCCCCTGGCACGCGGAATGGCCGACGCTGCCGCAACTGATGCTGGTCACCTCGGGCGCGCTCGCCGCCATCGTCGATATCGCCGAGGGCCTCGACGTCGATGCCGCGCGCATGCGCAGCAATCTCGATGCGACGCACGGGCTGATCATGGCCGAGGCGGTCACCTTCGCGCTGGCCGAGACCATCGGCAAGAGCGATGCGCATCATCTCATCGAGGCCGCGAGCAAGCGCGCAGTCGCCGAGAAGAAGCATCTGCGCGAGGTGCTATCAGGCGATTCGCAGGTCACCGCGCATCTTTCGCCGGAAAAAATTGCGGCATTGTTCGAGCCGATGGCCTATCAAGGGGCTTCCCAAGCCCTGATCGACCGGCTGCTCGACAGCCTCGAGCGAGATTAATTGTTTGAGCATGATCTTTTCGGAAAACCGCTCCACACTTTTCCGGATCATGCTCCAGAACGGAGACGCCGCATGCCCATGATCGATGCCGACGGTTGCCTGATCAACGTCTCCGTCGAGGGCCGCGACGGCGGGCCGACCCTGGTGCTGTCCAATTCGCTCGGCTGCACGCTTCAGATGTGGGAGCCGCAGATGAAGGCGCTGACGCAGGTCTTCCGCGTCATCCGCTATGACCGCCGCGGCCACGGCAAGTCGAACGTTCCCCCCGGCCCCTATACGATGGAGCGCTTCGGCCGCGACGTGCTGGCAATCCTCGACGATCTCAACATCGAGAAGGTGCATTGGTGCGGCCTGTCGATGGGCGGCATGGTCGGGCAATGGCTGGGCGCAAATGCGCCGGAGCGCTTCGGCAAGCTGATCCTCGCCAACACCTCCTGCTACTACGCCGAGCCGACCAAATGGCTGGAACGCATCGATGCCGTGAAGAAGGGCGGCATCGCGGCGGTGGCCGATGCCGTGATCGCGGGCTGGCTCACCCAGGATTTCCGCGAGCGCGAACCCGACATCACCGCCCGGATGAAGGCGATGCTGCTCGCCTCCCCCGTCGAGGGCTATCTCGCCTGCTGCGAGGCGCTGTCGACGCTCGACCAACGTGAGCTGCTGCCAAAGATCAAGAGCCCGACATTGGTGATCGCCGGCCGCCACGACATGGCGACGCCGATATCCGCGGGCGAACTGATCCGCTCAAGAATTCCCGGCGCAAGCATGACGATCATCGACGCCGCCCACATTTCCAATGTCGAGCAGCCCCACGCGTTCACCGATGCGGTCGTGGGGTTCCTGACGCAACGCTGATCTCACAGCTCGTCATTGCGAGCGCAGCGAAGCAATCCGGACTGTCTCCGCGGAAAGATTCTGGATTGCTTCGCTGCGCTCGCAATGACGGAGAGGAGGATACGATGGACGACCAGAAGCGCCGCGATGCCGGCATGAACGTGCGCCGCAAAGTGCTGGGCAATGCCTGGGTCGACAAGTCGATCGCGGGTCGCAATGCCTTCAACACCGATTTCCAGGACCTGATCACCCGCTATGCCTGGGGCGAGATCTGGACGCGGCCGCATTTCGACGAGCGCACCCGGCGGGTGCTTGTGATCGGCACCATGGTCGCGCTCGGGCAATGGGACGAATTCCGCCTGCATGTGCGCGCGGCACTCGCCGAAGGCGGCTTCACCCCCGACGACATCAAGGAAATCTTGCTCCAGCAGGCGATCTATTGCGGCGTGCCGGTGGCGAACCACGCCGTCAAGGAAGCCTCAGCGATTGTGCAGGAGCTCGGCCTGCTCAAGACCTAGCGGCGCGGCGGCCTCGGCGGTCTTGGGTGCCGCCACAGGCCGCTCGATCACCATCACGATCGCAGCCCCCAGCAGCAGCAAGAGCTCGGTGGCGTGCAGCCGGAGCGCGGCCATCTCGCCGACCTTCGAGGCCATGACCATGCTCGCAAACGAGATCAGGCTGCCGATCGCCAGCGCAATGCCGAGCGCCTCGTCACTGCCGCCAGTCCTGCGGACGCGGGGAATGCACAACAGCGCGAGGTAGATCGCGAAGAACGCCACCACGGTCAACCGTCCCAGTGCCAGCAGCCAGGCCGCGCGCACCGTGTCCATCCCCGCCATCTGGAGATGGTCGCTGAGGAACAGCGCCACCGCGACGCTCGGCCGCTCGTAGAGGCCGTGCACCGGTGCCACCATGATGTTGAAGGCAACCAGCGTCCAGGCCGGGATGAAATAAGCCGCCAGCAGCGCGCCGTTGACCGAGTCGATCCGCCAATTCCTGAACATGCCGCTTCCCGCTTCGCCTGCCACGCAGCCTTCAATGGGAAGGCTTTGCCGGGAGCTAACTCGCATCAGACTGTGGCGGCAATTTAAACCCTTTGTTTACCTTAACCGCCCGACGGCCGGCGCCCCAAACGAAAAAAGCCCCGCCTTTCGGCGGGGCCCTTCCTCACTCACTCCTGCTCACTCGCAACTGCTTACTCCTGGGCTCCCAGACTAGTTGTCCTGACCGTGCTGGCCACCCTGCTGGCCGGGCCGGTTACCCTGGCGCATCGGGTCATTCTGCTGCTGCTGTCCGGGTTTCTGCCCGCCGCCCTGCTGCTGCCCTGGCTGCTGACTTGGGCGCTGCTGACCGGGATTCTGACTCTGCTGACCCGGATTCTGGTTCTGCTGCTTCGTCATCGGGGGGAACTCCCTTGTTGGACGTCAGAGGGAAAGTAACAACCGGCCCTGGATTTGGTTGCCATGCGGAACCCGGTTCCTCGCAACTGCGGAACCGGGGATGACGTCCGTCACCACCGGGGGGATGACGTCCGTCGCCGAATGAGTTCTGTACAAGCCATTATGCTAAGGCCTGCACAGTTGCGGCCGCCAGTTCCCTCCTGTTACAAAACGAGAAGAATGCTCAAGGGCTGCCGGGGCCCAAGAACTCTCTCTCGAAGAGCTCCCTTTGAGCCGCCTCAGGTTTGGTAAACGGCAGCCTATGGATTATTTCGCCCAGCAGCTCATCAACGGCCTCGTGCTCGGTTCCATCTACGGCCTGATCGCGATCGGCTACACGATGGTCTACGGCATCGTCGGCATGATCAACTTCGCCCATGGCGACGTCTTCATGATCGGCGGCTTCATCGCCCTGATCACCTTCCTGATCCTGATCTCGCTCGGCCTGACCGCGATCCCGGTGATCCTGCTCGTCGTGCTGCTGGTCGCGATGGCGATCACGGCGCTTTATGGCTGGACCATCGAGCGCATCGCCTACCGGCCGCTGCGGCATTCCTTCCGCCTCGCCCCGATGCTGTCGGCGATCGGCATGTCGTTCGTGCTGACCAACTATTCGCAGGTGGCGCAAGGCGCCCGCGTCAAGCCGATCCCGCCCTTCATCACCGGCGGCTACACGCTGCATGAGAGCGCGGACGGCTTCGTCATCCAGCTCTCCAACATCCAGATCATGGTGGTCATCACCACCATCGTGCTGCTGGCGATCTTCACCTGGCTGGTGTCGCGCACGCGGCTCGGGCGCGACATGCGCGCCTGCGAGCAGGACCAGACCATGGCGGCCCTGCTGGGCGTCGACGTCGACCGCACCATCTCCATGACCTTCGTGATCGGCGCTGCGCTCGCCGCGGTCGCGGGTTTCATGTACCTGCTCTATTACGGTCTGGTCGACTTCTTCATGGGCTTCGTTGCCGGCATCAAGGCCTTCACGGCAGCCGTGCTCGGCGGCATCGGCTCGCTGCCCGGCGCCATGCTCGGCGGTCTTGCGATCGGCCTGATCGAGACGTTCTGGTCGGCCTATTTCTCGGTCGAATACAAGGACGTCGCGGCATTCTCGATCCTGATCGTCGTGCTGATCTTCATGCCGACCGGCCTGCTCGGCCGTCCCGAAGTCGAAAAAGTCTGACGGACCGCCGCGTGACACCCATCCCGCACAAGACCACGCACGCAAGCCGCACCGCCGGCATGACCTATATCCTGAAGAAATCCCTGCTCAGCGCACTGGTCGCGCTGGTGCTGTTCTCACTGATGGTCGGCGTCCGAACCGAGGCCGGCTCCGACGGCCAGCTCACCTATTGGACACGTTTCGGCGAGGTCGCAGCGCTTGTCGCCGCCGTGTTCGGAGGCTCCATCGTCATCGAGCTGCTCCGGCAATGGATCGGCCCGGCCGGCGCCGAGAAGCTGGTGCCGCCTGCGGTGCAGAGCGGGATGTCGTTCGTCGGCCGCTACCTCGCGCCGGCACTGCTGATCTTCACGCTGCTGGTGCCGGTGATCTTCTATAACCAGCGCTACATCCTGGACCTCGCGATCCTCGTCCTCACCTATGTCATGCTGGGCTGGGGCCTCAACGTCGTGGTCGGCCTCGCCGGGCTGCTTGACCTCGGCTACGTCGCCTTCTATGCGGTCGGCGCCTATTCCTATGCGCTGCTTGCGACCAATTTCGGCTGGTCGTTCTGGGTCTGCCTGCCGCTCGCGGGCATCCTCGCCGCGTTCTGGGGCGTGCTGCTCGGTTTCCCCGTGCTGCGCCTGCGCGGCGACTATCTCGCCATCGTGACGCTCGCCTTCGGCGAGATCATCCGCCTCGTCATCATCAACTGGCAAAGCCTGACCGGCGGCCCCAACGGCGTCCCCGGCATTCCCCGCCCCACTTTCTTCGGCATCCCGCTCGACAACAGCGACGACGGGCTCGCCGCCAAGCTCGGCATCGAGTACTCGGCGACCCAGCGCATCGTCTTCCTGTTCTATTTGATCCTGGCGCTTGCGCTCCTCACCAACTGGGTGACGATCCGCCTGCGCCGCCTGCCGATCGGGCGCGCCTGGGAGGCCTTGCGCGAGGACGAGGTCGCCTGCCGCGCGCTCGGCATCAACACCACGACCACCAAGCTGACCGCATTCGCGACCGGCGCGATGTTCGGCGGCTTTGCCGGTGCGTTCTTCGCCACCCGCCAGGGCTTCATCAGCCCGGAATCGTTCACCTTCCAGGAATCGGCGCTGGTGCTGGCCATCGTCGTGCTCGGCGGCATGGGCTCGCAACTCGGCGTCGCACTTGCGGCACTGGCCATGATCGGCGGCTTCGAGCTGTTCCGCGGCCTCGAGACCTACCGCATGCTGGTGTTCGGCATGGCCATGGTGCTGATCATGATCTGGCGGCCGCGCGGCCTGATCGGCCATCGCGCGCCGACCGTGTATCTGACCAAGGCGCAGGCGATCTCCTCCGACCTCGTCAAGGAAGGGCACGGATGAGCGGCGACAAGATTCTCAGCGTCGACCAGCTGACCATGCGCTTCGGCGGCATCGTGGCCGTGCAGGACCTGTCGTTCTCGGCCGAGCGCAAGAAGATCACCGCGCTGATCGGGCCGAACGGCGCCGGCAAGACCACCGTCTTCAACTGCATCACCGGCTTCTACAAGCCGAGCGGCGGTTCCATCCGCCTCGCCCACGACGACGGCAAGATCATCGCGCTGGAGCGGCTGAACGATTTCCGCATCGCCAAGCAGGCCAAGGTGGCGCGCACCTTCCAGAATATCCGTCTGTTTCCCGGCATGACCGCGCTGGAAAACCTGATGGTGGCGCAGCACAACGCCTTGATGCGGGCCTCCGGCCTCACCTTCCTCGGCCTGATCGGTGCGCCCGGCTATCGCGATGCCGAGAAGCGCGCGATCGATCTCGCCACCGACTGGCTCAGGCGGGTCAACCTGCTCGACCGCGCCGACGATGCCGCCGGCAATTTCGCCTATGGCGACCAGCGACGGCTCGAAATCGCGCGGGCGATGTGCACCGAGCCCGCGCTTCTGTGCCTGGACGAGCCCGCAGCCGGCCTCAACGCGCGCGAGAGCGCCGCCTTGAGCGAGCTCCTGCTCTCGATCCGCAACGAGCTCGGCACCTCGATCCTCCTGATCGAGCACGACATGTCGGTGGTGATGGAGATCTCCGACCACATCGTGGTGATGGACCATGGCGTGAAGATCGCGCAAGGCACGCCGCGCGAGGTTCGCGACGATCCCAAGGTGATCGCCGCCTATCTCGGCGCCGACGAGGAAGAGGCGGTCGCCGTGATGGAGAGCGGGTCGTGATTGCCGGTCTCTCAATATCGTCATGCCCGGGCTCGACCCGGGCGTCCACGCCTTTGCCAAGTGTCGAGCTTCAAGACGTGGACGGCCGGGACAAGCCCGGCCATGACGGCAGAGAGGTCACGGCATGACCACTCCCCTGCTCGCGATCCACGGCCTGCGCGCCGCCTATGGCAAGATCGAGGCGCTGAAGGGCGTCGACGTCGAGATCAATGCCGGCGAGATCGTAGCGCTGATCGGCGCCAACGGCGCCGGCAAGTCGACGCTGATGATGACGATCTTCGGCAAGCCGCGCGCCCGCGCCGGCCAGATCCTGTACGAAGGCCGCGACATCACCGACGTGCCCACCCACGAGATCGCGCATTTGCGCATCGCGCAATCGCCGGAGGGACGGCGCATCTTCCCGCGCATGAGCGTGGCGGAAAACCTCCAGATGGGGGCCGACGCCACCGGATGCACCGATTCCGAACGCGACGCGACGCTGGCACGCGTCTTCACGCTGTTTCCACGGCTGAAGGAGCGCTACGCCCAGCGCGGCGGAACCCTGTCCGGCGGCGAGCAGCAGATGCTGGCGATCGGCCGCGCCTTGATGAGCCGTCCCCGCCTGCTCCTGCTCGACGAGCCCTCGCTCGGGCTCGCGCCGCTGATCGCGCGCCAGATTTTCGATGCGATCCGCACCCTGAACCGGCAGGACGGCCTGACCGTCCTGATCGTCGAGCAGAACGCCAACCATGCGCTCAAGCTCGCCCATCGCGGCTATGTCATGGTCAATGGCCTGATCACGCTGGCCGGGACCGGCGCCGAGTTGTTGCAGCGCCCCGAGATTCGCGCCGCCTATCTGGAAGGCGGCCGACACGGCTAAGGCGGGCCACGTGCGGCCGAATGTGGCGAGATATCTCCGCCGATGCCCGTATTTTGCCGGTGACTTCTCCTCGAATTCGTTCAAGAATGGCCCCGGTTTGGACCGGGCATGCCCGGCAACTTCCACAGGCGACCACCCGCGAGGTATCTCATGAAATCACTGAAGCTCATCGGTCTGGCATTCGGCGCGTCGATCGCGTTGTCGAGCGCGGCATTCGCGCAGGATGTCAGCATCGCAGTCGCAGGTCCGATGACCGGCGGCGAGTCCGCCTTCGGCCGCCAGATGAAGAACGGCGCCGAGATGGCCGTGGCCGATATCAACGCCGCCGGCGGCGTCAACGGCAAGAAGCTCGCGCTCTCCATCGAGGACGATGCCTGCGATCCGAAACAGGCGCGCTCGGTCGCCGAGAAGATCGCCGGCGCGAAGATGCCGTTCGTCGCCGGGCACTATTGCTCGTCGTCGTCGATCCCCGCCTCCGAAGCCTATGCCGACGGCAACGTGCTCCAGATCACCCCGGCCTCGACCAATCCTCTGTTCACCGAGCGCAAGCTCTGGAACGTGGCACGCGTCTGCGGCCGTGACGATCAGCAGGGCCTGATCGCGGCGCAGTACATCGCCAAGAACTTCAAGGGCAAGAACATTGCGATTCTCAACGACAAGACCACCTACGGCAAGGGTCTTGCGGACGAGACCAAGAAGGCGCTCAACAAGGCCGGCGTCACCGAGAAGATGTACGAGTCCTACAACAAGGGCGACAAGGACTTCAACGCGATCGTCTCGCGCCTGAAGCGCGACAACATCGATCTCGTCTATGTCGGCGGCTACCATCAGGAGAGCGGCCTGATCCTGCGCCAGATGCGCGACCAGGGTCTCAAGACGGTGCTGATGGCCGGCGACGCACTCGCCGACAAGGAGTACGCCTCCATCACCGGCCCGGCCGGCGAAGGCACCCTGTTCACCTTCGGCCCCGATCCGCGCAACAAGCCGACCGCCAAGAAGATCGTCGATGCCTTCAAGGCCAAGAACATCGATCCTGAAGGCTATACGCTCTACACCTATGCGGCGATGCAGGTCTGGTCGCAGGCGGCCAAGAAGGCCGGCACCACCGATGCCAAGAAGGTCATGGAGGCGATAAAGGCCGGCAAATGGGACACCGTGATCGGTCCGATCGAGTACGACGCCAAGGGCGACATCAAGCAGATCGACTACGTCGTCTACAAATGGGATGCCAAGGGCGGCTACACCGAGATCAAGGGCAGCGGCACCTAACGCGTGGGCCTCAGGGCCGCCATCCAAGCGTCATCACGCCCCGGCTCGCCCGGGGCGTTCTTCTTTTGGGCAAGGGTTTTGGGCAAGGGTCAGACGGCTGCGGGCAGTTCGCCGCCCGCCGCGGTCTGGGCCTTCCGCAGCGCTTGCAGGAGATCGTTCGGCCGAAACGGTTTTTGCAGGCAGACCACGTTGGCAAGGTGAGGCGATTGTTCCATGAAATCCAGTGCCGTCATCCCGGACACCGCGACGATCGGGAGTCCCGGCGCGCGCTCGCGCAGGCTCGCGACGACGTCGACGCCGCTGGTGTCGCCAAGGAAGATATCGACGATCGCCGCGTCAAACGGACTTTCCGCGAAGGCGTTCAGCCCGGCCGCGCCGCTTTCGGCCTCCACGACCTCGAAACGATGGACCCGAAGCACGATCCCGACCATCGCGCGGACGTCCTTCTGGTCGTCGATGACGAGAACGCGGGGCATAGGGAACAACTCCCGGATATTGAGATCAAAATCGACGATTCAAACCTGGAACCCACTGCGGCGGAAGGGCATTATGGCACCGTCCAGTAAAGCGCATCTTACCCGATCCCTATTCCGTGGTCCCATCAGAATTAAGTAATCTGTAACTTTCGGTTGAGTCGCGCCGCAACAGTTCAGCACGTGCGCCCGTAACCCGCTACCATAACGCTGGCCTGCGGGGATTTGCATGACGTCGATGAAGATGGCGAAGACCGGTCTGCGAGAGGTGGACGTGCCCGCAACGATTGACCGAAGCACATTCCTTTCGACCCTGCCGGCCACCTCGACCGACCGCACCGCTGCGTTGACGGTCGTCGGCATATCCGCGATCCTGTTCGCATTGGCAGTCCCCTTCGCGGGTACCCCGCTCCTGCCCGTCCCGGCCTTTGTCGCGAGCTATCAATCGGCCCTCGCCGTGAGCGACGTCGTGACCGCCGTGCTGCTGCTGTCGCAGTTTTCGGTCCTGCGGACCCGCGCGCTGCTGTGGCTCGCGAGCGGCTATCTGTTCACCGCCGCGGCGGCGCTGGTTCATGCCCTCACCTTCCCCGGACTGTTCACCCCGACCGGACTTTTCGGCGCGGGCCGGCAAACCACGGTCTGGCTCTACATGATCTGGCACGGCGGCTTCCCGATATTCGTGCTGGGTTATGCCTGGCTGAAGGAGGCCGACGGCGGCGCCAGGATCCGCGGCACGACGACCGGGGCGATCTACGCCATCGTGTTCGGCGTCGTCGCCGCCATGGCCGTCTTCGCCTGGATCGTCACCGCCCAGCACGATCTGCTCCCGATCCTGCTGCGCGACGGCCACTACACGCCGACCATGATCGGCGTCGTGTCCTTCGTGTGGTCGCTCAGCTTTGCCGCCCTCGTCTCGCTCTGGTTCCGCAGGCCGTATTCGGTGATCGACGTCTGGCTCATGGTCGTGATGTGCGCCTGGCTGTTCGACATCGCGCTCTCGGCGATCGTGAACGTCGCGCGCTTCGATCTCGGCTTCTACGCCGGCCGCCTCTACGGGCTCTGCGCGGCGACCTTCGTGCTCGCGGTGCTCCTGGTCGAGAATGTCCGCCTCCAGGCGCAGACCGCGAGCATGGTCGGCGCGCTGAAGCGCCGATCGGACGCCGAGCGCGACTATCACGCCGAGCGCGAGCGGCTGTTCACCGCCGTCGTCGAATCCTCCAACGACGCCATCATCACCAAGTCGCTCGACGGCACCATCACGACCTGGAACAGCGCGGCCGAGCGCGTCTTCGGCTACTCCGCCAACGAGGCGGTCGGCCGCTCCATCGACATCATCTTGCCGGACGATCAGCGTGACGAAGTCGCCGAGAGCCTGGCTCGCACCCGCAACGGCGAGGTCATCGACCAGCAGGAGACCGTACGGCTGCACAAGAGCGGTCAACCTATCGACGTGGTGCTGAGCCAGGTCCCGCTGCGATCGACCGAGGGCAAGATCATCGGCGCGTCCAAGGTGGCCCGCGACGTCACCGAGCGGAAGCGAGCGGAGATGGCGCTCAATCGGGAGATCGAGGAGCGCCAGCGCATTTTCGAGACCTCGCAGGACCTGATCCTGGTCACCGATGGTTTCGGCAATTTCGTCCAGGTCAGCCCGAGTGTGAAGGACATCCTCGGCTTCAGCCCGGACGACATGGTCGGGCACAGTGCGATCGAGTTCATCCACCCTGATGACCTCGAGAAGACGCGCAGCGAGATGCGCGCGGCGCGGCGCGGCGCGGTCAAGCGCAGCTTCGAGGCGCGCTACTATCACTACGACGGTCACGAGGTCACGCTGAACTGGATGGGCACCTGGTCCGAGCCGGTGAAACGCCATTTCTTCATCGGCCGCGACCTCACCGAGAAGCAGGCCGCCGAAGCCCAGCTCCGGCAGGTCCAGAAGATGGATTCGATCGGCCAGTTGACCGGCGGCGTCGCCCACGACTTCAACAACGTGCTGACCGTCATCACCGGCACGATCGGCATTCTGGCGGATGCGGTCGCCGACCGGCCCGAGCTCGCCGCCATCACCAAGCTGATCGACGACGCCGCCGAGCGCGGCGCGCAGCTGACCAAGCACCTGCTCGCCTTCGCCCGCAAGCAGCCGCTCCAGCCGCGCGAGATCGACGTCAATGCGCTGACGCTCGAGGCCGCCAAGCTGCTGCATCCGACGCTGGGCGAGCAGATCACCATCATGCCCCAGCTCACCGAGGATGCCTGGCCGACGCTGGTCGATCCCGGCCAGCTCTCCACCGCCATCCTCAACCTCGCGCTGAACGCGCGCGATGCCATGCCCGACGGCGGCACCCTGGTGCTCGAGACCCGCAACGTTTTCCTCGACGACGGTTATGCCAGCATGAATCCCGACGTCGTTGCCGGCAATTACGTGATGATCGCGGTCAGCGACACCGGCAGCGGAATTCCGGCCGATCTGATCGAGCGGGTGTTCGATCCGTTTTTCACGACCAAGGAGGTCGGCAAGGGCACCGGCCTCGGGCTCAGCATGGTGTTCGGCTTCGTCAAGCAGTCCGGCGGCCACATCAAGATCTACAGCGAGGAAGGCCACGGCACGAGCGTGAAGATCTACCTGCCTCGCTCCACCGGCGTGCAGGAGACCGAGTTCGAGGCGCTCCAGAACGCGCCCGTCGCCGGCGGCAGCGAGAAGATCCTGATCGTCGAGGACGACGCGCTGGTACGGCAATATGTCGTGACCCAGATCAAGAGCCTCGGCTATGCCGCACTCGAAGCCGCCAACGCGGCCGAAGCCCTCATCATCATCGACGCCGACAAGGACATCGACCTGCTCTTCACCGACGTCATCATGCCGGGCGCCATGAACGGCCGTCAGCTCGCCGATGAAGCGGCCCGCCGCCGCCCCGACCTGAAGACGCTGTTCACCTCGGGCTACACCGAGAACGCCATCGTCCATCACGGCCGGCTCGACTCCGGCGTGCTGCTGCTGGCCAAGCCCTACCGCAAGTCCGAGCTGGCCAAGATGCTCAGGACCGCGCTGGCGAGTTGAGCCTGCGGCGTCTCTGCGCTATCGCAGAAGCGAACTCCTTATCAGCGCGCGAGGCCACCTTGAAAAACCTTCTCACCGACATCGCCGGCGTCCGCGTCGGCCATGCCGAGGATGCCAAAGTCGCCTCCGGCACGACCGCGATCATCTTCGATTCCCCCGCGGTCGCGGCGATCGACGTCCGCGGCGGCGGCCCCGGCACGCGCGAGGACGCACTGCTCGATCTCGCCAATACCGTCGAACGCATCGACGCGATCGCGCTGTCGGGCGGCTCCGCCTTTGGCCTCGATACCGGCGGCGGCGTGCAGGCCTGGCTCGCCGAGCAGGGCCGCGGCCACCGGGTTCGCGAAGCGCTGATCCCGATCGTGCCGGGTGCGATCCTGTTCGATCTCCTCAATGGCGGCGACAAGGCCTGGGGACGCTTCTCGCCCTATCGCGACCTCGGCTACGCCGCGGCAGCCGCCGCCGGCACGGACTTCGCGATCGGCAGCGTCGGCGCGGGCCTCGGCGCCACCACCGCGACGTTCAAGGGCGGGCTCGGCTCAGCCTCGGCGGTGACGCCCGATGGCGTCAAGGTCGCGGCGATCGTCGCCGTCAACGCGGTCGGCAGTGTCACCGTCGGCAACGGGCCGTGGTTCTGGGCGGCGCCGTTCGAGGTGGACGGCGAATACGGCGGACGCGGCCTGCCCGACAAGTTCACCGACGACATGCTCCGCATGCGCATCAAGGGCGGTCCCGCGGCGAGCGCGCGCGAAAATACCACGATCGGGGCCGTCGTCACCGACGCGGTGCTGACCAAGCCCCAGGCCAAGCGGCTGGCGATGATCGCCCACACCGGCTTTGCCCGCGCCATCTATCCGGTGCATGCACCGACCGACGGCGACGTGCTGTTTGCGGCTGCGACCTGCGAGAAGCCGATCGAGCCGCTGGTCGGCCTCACCGAGCTCGGCACGGTCGCCGCCAACGTGGTCGCGCGCGCGATCGCACGCGGCGTGTATTGCGCAACTGCGCTGCCGTTCGGCGGCGCACAGCAGGCGTGGAAGGACCGGTTTGGCTAGCCGTGGCCGCGGCATTGGCGCGCTCCCTCGCCCCGCTTGCGGGGAGAGGGCCGGGGTGAGGGGGAGTCTCCACGAGGACGGTGACAGTTGGACTCGTGGAGAGTCCCCCTCACCCGGAATTCAAGCTACGCTTGAATTCCGACCTCTCCCCGCAAGCGGGGCGAGGTAAGAAGCTCACACGCTCATCGACATCGAGGAAGCGGTGGACCCGGACGCGGCCTGCGCCTGGCGCTGCATCATCTGTCCGAACCAGTCGTAGGGCGAGTTGCCGCCGCCGCCCGCATTTGAGGAGCTGGACGCGCCCGGCACGGTCGTCGACATCTTGAAGCCGTCGGCATAGGTGACGGTGGTGGTGCTCGAGCCGTCGGCATTGGTCGTCGTGGTCGAGGTCGATCCGCCGCTCGACGACGACGAGGAGGAATCCGAGCCGCTGCCGGAGGCATCGCCCGACCCGCCGGCACCCTGGGCGTGGTGGTGACCGCGATGGCCGCTCTTCAGCGCTTTCGACATCTCGTCGAGGTTGACGCTGCCGTCGGCATTCGAATCCAGCTTCGAGAACACGTCATCGGCCTGTGTCAGGTTGGTGCCGCCGGCTCCCAGCGCGCTCTCGAATTCGGACTTGGTGATCTTGCCGTCGCCGTCCGCATCGATCTGCGAGAACAGGTCCTTCAGCGCAGCGTCCCGGCTGGTCGACGTCGAGGACGACGAGCTCGACGAGGTCGAGGTCGCCGCGCTGCTGCCGTCCGACGACTGGCTTTGCGCGGCGATCAGCGCGCTCATCGTCTCCGGTGCGATCTGCGCACAATTGCCCGAGTTGACCGACGAGGTCGCGCCGCTGCTCGTGCTGTTGCTGCCGCTGTCGATCGCGAACGGATTGGTCGGCGCGCCCTGCGATGATCCCGTCTTGTGGGTCGAGGATGACGATTTCGAATTCGTCAGCGACTGGATCGCGTCGAGCGCGCTCGAGACGGCGCCAAGGGCAAACAACATTGCACAACTCCAACCGATGCGGCATGCCGCGGTCAATGTTCCGGGGAGGAAGTCAGCAAGCGCCGTGCCAGCGCGAAAAGCTCAATGAATTCCGCTTCCAGCGCACCTGGCGCGGCCCGGCAATATCGGCAATTCGTGCCGGAGACGGCAGAAATTTCCGCCCCCAGGAAACGCGCCTCCCCTGCATTGCCCGCCACGGAGGCCCATGTTAGGCGAGGCCCATTCCTCTTTCGGCCGCCACGGGAAACAGCGTCATGACCCAAGCCTTCACCCCCCGCCCCCTGGCAATCGCGCCCTCGATCCTGGCCTCGGATTTCTCCAGGCTCGGCGAAGAGGTGCGCGCGGTGGACGCCGCCGGCGCCGACTGGATCCATCTCGACGTGATGGACGGACACTTCGTTCCGAACATTTCCTATGGCCCCGACATCATCAAGGCGATGCGTCCGCACACCAAGAAGGTCTTCGATGCGCACCTGATGATCTCGCCCTGCGATCCCTATCTCGAGGCCTTCGCGAAAGCCGGCTGCGACCACATCACGGTCCATGCGGAAGCAGGTCCCCATCTGCACCGCTCGCTCCAGGCGATCCGCGCGCTCGGCAAGAAGGCCGGCGTCTCGCTCAATCCGGGCACGCCCATCAGCGCGCTCGAATACGTCCTCGACCTGGTCGATCTCGTACTGGTGATGTCGGTCAATCCTGGCTTCGGCGGCCAGGCCTTCATTCCCTCCGCGCTCGGCAAGATCCGCGACATCCGCGCGATGACCGCAGGGAGGCCGATCGACATCGAGGTCGACGGCGGGGTCGGTCCCGACGTCGCGGGCGCGCTCGCCGCGGCCGGCGCCAACGCCTTCGTCGCCGGCACCTCCGTGTTCAGGGGCGGCACGCAGGACGCCTACAGGAACAATATTGCCGCGATCCGCACCGCGGCGGCAACGGCGCGCGGCGAGGCCATCTGACGGCCATTCGCGGTCCGAACCGGCCTTGCGGCCGCTGCGACCAACGGGCATGGATGAAATCCGCGCCACTCCGTTTTCCGCCGGCCTGCGGCGTCTGCGCATCGAGGCCCTGCAGGACGGGGAGCAGGTGGTCTGGCAGGGTCAGCCCGACGGCGTCGCCCGCATGATCATGTGGCGATTTCTGTGGTGGATCGGATTCCCCTGGCTGTTGCTGACCGTCATCGCCATCAGAAACGATTGGATCGACCAGACGGCCCAACCTCTCGTGATGCTCGGAGTTGCGATGGTTGCAGCCCCGCTGGTGATGCTGCTGCAAGACCTGCAGACGCTCTATCTGATCACCGATCGCCGCGCGCTGATCCTGCGAACGGCCTGGGGCAGACGGACGGTCAGCCAGACACCGTTCCAGGCGATGGACGCGGACCTCGAAATCCTCGACATCGGCGGCGGAGCCGGTCACCTCAACTTCGCGTTAGGGCGATCGACCCGTTCGCCCGATACCGACTACACCGGCCGCTACGGGTTTCGCTTTCTTCGAGACGCTCCGCGCGTCCGGGATATCCTCGCAGGCGCGCGCACAGGCAAGATGCGGCGGCTGCACACGCAAAAACCCGTGGCTTTTACGGGTGCAGCAGCGCGCGATGCCTAAAATTGTCCCTGCGCCCCGTACTCGTCCGGGCTTCACTGATTCGCGCAAATCACCGCTACTAGCTCCTGCCTGCTTTTGACGGGAGCACATCATGACGACGACCCTGGTTTGGACTGGCGTGGCGTTGTGGCTTGGTTTCAGTGGATTTGTTGTGTTTGGCCCATCGGTCGGACCGGCAAAGGTTGCGGTACGTTCCGCCCGCCTCAATCACCTTCGTCGCCGGGGCTGACGTCCATGCAGATCGCGCTCGTAAGACGTCAGCCGAAGCGCAGGTGCCGGATTCCGCGCCGCCCGCATCCAAGCCTCGATTATTTCTTCGGCCGCCTCGAGCGCGCCGACGGCGCGATGGACGACGATGCCGGGCTCGACAATTCGGAGCTCGACCATGCGTTTCCCTCGCAGCGCCGACACTGAGAACCTTCTTTCCGGATCGAATCCATGAAACCGCATTGCCCGAACTGCCTGAAGGAAATGACCAAGGCATCCGCATCGCGTAACCTGTTCAACTGCGAGCCCTGCCGCGAGATCATCCAGTATTTCGGCGGCAGCGCAGATCATTGCGAGCCCGGTCCGCAATTCTCCTGGCCCATCCGCCGCCAGCGCTCCGGCCACACCGCCCACGTGGCCTGATCTCACCCTCGAAACGCCAGGCGCAACCTATCCCGCCGCCTCACCGGCGCCTGCCTCGTCCGCATCCGCAGCCATCCGCGGCGGCCGCACCACGGTGACGGTGCAGGCCGCTTCCGCGGCCACCTTGGCCGAGACGCTGCCGAGCAGCGTGCGCCTGAACGAGCCCTGCCGCGCACCGATGATGACGTGGTCGACGTGGTTGACCTCGGCGAATTCCAGGATCGCCGCGGCGGGATCGACCGCCTCCAGCACATGAGCCGACATCCGGCTCTCGTCGAGCTTCAGCGGCGTGGCCCAATGCCGGAGCGCCACCAGCCGGTCGATATGCTTGTTGGAGCCCTGCTCATCCAACGTCCGGTCGATCGCGATGCGGTTGAGCTTCAGGACGTTGAGGCAGGCAAGCCGCGCCGAGGGCAGCGTGGCGAGAATGCGCTCGGTGGTGACGCGCAGCGCCTCGTTGAGCTCGGGCGCGCCTTCCGCCGTGTCGAGCGCGACCGCGAGGATCGGGCTCGATGCGATCTGGGCCGCGACATCTGATTTCGCACGCGGCTGCATGACGCCCTGGTTGAAGCGGCGCCGCCAGGCGACGCTGAGGGGGTCGCGCTTCATCCGTTCCGAGCGTGTGGTGAGCCTGACCTGATCCGGATGGGTCAGATCGAAGGCGAGCTGGGACGCGGTCGGATAGCGCCGCACCGGCTCGATCTCGAGACACCGCAGCACCACCTCCTGGAGCCAGGGCGGATAGTCGGCGCGAAGTGCGCGCGGCGGATGCGGATCGCGCCACAGCCGGCGCCGCATCGCGCGCAGCGTCTCGCCCTCTCCGAACGGCCGCTCGCCGGTCGTGAAGAAATAGAGCAGCACGCCGAGCGAGAACAGGTCGCTGCGCGGATCGTCGCGCACGCCCAGGAGCCGCTCCGGCGCCATGTAGGGCGCGGTGCCGTAAGGCAGGCGGAACTCCTCCTGCAAGAGATCGGGCAGATGGTTGTGGTGCGACAGGCCGTAGTCGATCAGCACCGCTTCGCCGGACTCGCGGAACATGATGCTGCTCGGCTTGATGTCGTGATGGATCACGTTCTGCCGGTGCAGATCGGCGAGCGCGGTCGCGATCTTCGCGACCAGCAGCCGCGCTTCCTCGTATGGCAGCGGCAGGTCGGCCAGCCGCTTGTAGAGCGTGGTCCCGGCGATGCGCTCGATCACGACATAGGCCTGGTGGGCGAAATCGCCGGTGCCGAAACACGAGGGCACGTGCGGGCCCGCGAGCCGCGGCAGGATCATCATCTCCATCTCGAAGGAGACGATCGCGGCGGGGTCCTCGCCCTCCGACACCCGCGGAATCTTCATCAGCAGCGGGACGTCGATGCCGGGATGGGTGACCGTCCACAGCGTCGCCATGCCGCCGGCGTGGACGCATTCGCCGATGGTGTAGCCGTCGATCTGCGCGCCTGATTTGACCAGGGGTTTCGGCATCGCCGTCAACGTCCCTGCGACAGCCGATCGGCGAGCCAGGGCGGCAGGCCGTTCTCGCGGATCTTGTTCGCCGCGCTCGCGATGTCATAGGGCACGCGGCAATAGGTGATCTGGCACGAGACCGTGTCGAACAGCACGAAAGATGCGGACGGATCGCTATCGCGCGGCTGGCCGACCGAGCCGAGCACGGCGAGCCATTGCCGTCCGCGCAGGAGCTGCACCGGGACGTCGGTCTTCGGCACGAAGCTCGTCATCTTCGCCGTTACCGACATCGAATAGAGCGCCGGACGATGAATGTGACCGCAGAACGTGACATGGGCGGACGTCGATATCAGGCTCTTGGCCGCATCCGCCGTCGAGCGGACGTAATGCCAGCGCTGCGGACTGGAGGCTTCCGAATGCACGAACAGCCGGTCGCTGTCCTCCACCAGCATCGGCAATTCGGCCAGGAACCGGCGCTGCACGGCATCAAGCCGGCCGCGGGTCCATTCGATCGCGATCTGCGCCTCGGCATTCATGGTCTCGGCCGAGGAATTCACCGCCTGGTCGTGATTGCCGCGCACGGCCACGGCGCCCCCGGCGACGAGCTCCATCGCGGTATCCACGACCCATTCCGGATCGGCGCCATAGCCGACGAAGTCACCGAGCAGGATGAACCGCTCCGCGCCCTTCGCACGGGCAACCTTCAGGCAGGCTTCGAACGCCTGCCGGTTGCCGTGGATATCCGATAAGACAGCGAGAAGCACGCACCCTCCACCCTCAGGTTCTTATCGAAAGCCGATAAGGCCAAATTGAGGGACGTCAAGAAGATGCGCCAGCGCGGGGCCGTTTTCCAGCGTGCCCCGCCACCATGGTCAAGGGCCTATTGCTCGTCTTTCGGCGGCATCCGGGGCGGCGGCAGCGGCGTGAACACGACGCCTTGCGCGCCGGCCGGCGGGGCGCTGAACTCGCCGGTCGAGGAATCGCCGCCGCTGGTCTCCAAAATGGTCTTGGGCGTCACATATTCCCGGACCATGTCGATCAGGCTGCCGTCGCCACCGCCGAAATCCGCAGCGCGCCCGCCTTGCGGATGGCCGGCCGCGATCTCGTTCTGCGCGGCATGGGTCTTATCGGCCAGCCGGTCGTCGTAGGGCACGCGGAAGGCCCGGGGGATGCCGCTCGGACGATTGTCCTCGTCGAGCTGCTCGACCCACAGATAGATCGAGCCCGCATCCCCCTCAAGCGAATGCGGCTCGACGATGCGGGCCTGGAGCAGCTTGAAGGACGTTGGCAACCGGTCGGCGCTGGCCCAGCCGAGCAGCCCGCGCATTTCGGTGAAGCTGACGACATAGAAGGCGCTGGTCACGACCACCGCGACCGCCTTCAGCGACCAGTGCAGCCGCGCATAGACCAGCACGACCAGCAGCAGCGCACCGATGACGGCATAGGCGACCGACAGCGTCAGGATGACCGTTTGCAGGTTACTCACGGCGCACCCTCACCCGCGTCCTCGGGTCGATATCGGCGCCGTTACGCCAGCTGTTGCGGAACGTCTCCAGCAGCGATTTCGGCCGCTGGTCCACGTTGACGACCTTTCCTTCCCCATCGAGCCGGAACCGCACTGCGGTCTTCTCGTCGCCGGTGTGGTCGAGCGTGAACTTGTTGTCGAAGACCACCTGCGCGGTCGGATTGAGCTTCTGTACCTTCACATTGGCCGTGACGGGCTCGCCGGTCGTCGCGACGAAATGCGAGACGTTGACGGTGTATTCGCCGGCGACGATGCCTCGTATCGTGACGATCTCCTCGCGGATGGGCGAGGCGATCTTCTTGCCGGCGACCATGATGAAGTCGTTGGCCCCGCCGCGATCGTCGCGGTCGAGCGTGAGGAAGCCGGCCTCGCGGTGGCGATACCAGGCGATGTTGCCGGCGGGATCCTGCACGAAGAGGTCGAGATCGTCGGGGTGGTTATCCGGCCAGTCCAGCGTGATCATGAACTCGGCCTTGGAGTCGATCTTGCCGTCCTTGGCGTCGGGAGAGACCGCGAGCAGCGCCAGGAAGAACAGGAACGCGATCACCTGGAGCGCCTTGAACAGCATCACGCCGAGTGGATCGAACGGCTCCTCGCGCGGATAGAGACCGAAATCATCCATCATGACGGGATTCCGGCGCCCTTGCGCTCCAGCACCGGCGTCACATAGGTCTCGGTCAGCACCACCGCATCCGAGAACACGCGCTGGGTCGCGGCATCCAGCATGTAGTACTGGATGCGGACCAGGATCGAGCCGACGAGGCCCGCCAGCGTCGTGTACATGGCCACCGCCATGCCGTCGCTCATCAGCCCCATCGAGGAACGCATCGCGACCTTGTCGGCGGCGTCCAGCCCCGCGATCGGCGCCAGCATGATGATGAAGCCGATGATGGTGCCGAGCAGGCCGAGCTTCATCAACGTGTCCGAGACGAAGGCGCCGAAACCGTTGGAGCCGCGCAGCCGGTCGGCCAGCGTTCGCAGCAGCAGCGTCTGGTTGACCGGGCGGTAGTCCTGCGCGGCGGCCTTGGTGACCAGGCTGTCGATGTGATCCCGCACCAGTCCGCGCGGCAGAGCCGTCGCGCTCGCATCAAGCACCTTGCTGCCGTCAGGCGCCGCGAGCGCCGCCCGGCAGCGCCGCGCCGCCGCCCCCTCCCGCGCGATCGCCCGCGTGCGCAGGAAGCAATGGCCGCAGGTGACGACATAGAGCAGCGCGATCACGCTGGAAATGTAGGTCCGGTCCGAGGTCAGCATCAGGTGGATCAGGCCGAAGCGCCACAACAGCACGACGGCGAAGATCGAAAGCCCGGTGAAGATCATCCAGAACAGCAGTGCGCTACGCTCGGAGGGGTCGGCGGCAGCGCCGGCGATCGGCCCAATCGTCATCGAACTCATGCTGCACCGCTCCTGGCCTGATTCCTCACCGATTAGATCAAAGCCGCCGCGCCCGGTCCAAAGAGCCATGCCCAATCCGGCTTGGGAAATTTGCCCGAGCTGCGATCCTGCCGTTCCCTGCGATTGGCAAGGCGCGGCGGCGTTGTTAGGCTGACCTTACCAAACTTTGGGGTGATCGCATGCGCCTCGTGCTTCAGCTTGTCGCCCGTCTGCTGCTCATCGTGGCGCTCTGCCTGGGCGCCGCAACCGTATGGGCCACGTTCGACGCCTATCGCAGCGTCGACCGGGCGACCGCGGCCTCGGCGCAGCGGGTCGCGCAGGCGCTTCAGGCGCTGTACTGGCACGAGCTGTTGTTGCGCAGCAGCAGAGCGCGCGAACATCTGCTGCCGGTTCCGGAGTGGCGCACGCTGGACACGATGAAGCTGATCTCGCCCGGCGTCTGCGTCGAGTTCCAGCCCGCCGCAGCATTCGAAAAGCCGCTCTGCGGCCAGAGCGAGGGGCTGGGCAAGACGCCGCCGCGCTGGTTCGCGTCGATCGTGCCGACCTTCCTCGGCAGCCACGCCGAGGTGGTGCGGCCCGTCAGTCCGCGCGCCGCGGCGGCCGGCACGGTCGTCGCGACGCCCGATGCCGCGGCCGCGATCTCGCTCGCCTGGGACTACATCCTCAACGTCATCGACGTTGCGCTGCTGATGGCGGCGGCGATTGCGCTGCTGGCATCGCTTGCGATCGCGCATACGCTGACGCCGGCACGCGCGATCGTCACCGCACTCCAGCGCATGGCGCGCGGCCATTATCGCACGAAGCTGCCGCGCTTCCGCTCGATGGAACTTGCGATGATCGGGGGCGCCGTCGGCGAGCTCGGCACCCGGCTGGAAGAAGCCACCGAACAGCGCGCGGCGCTGACGCGGCGGCTGATCGAGATTCGCGACGACGAACGCCGCGCGCTTGCCCGCGAGCTGCACGACGAGTTCGGCCAAAACCTCGCGGCCATCCTCGCTTTCGCCAACACCATCGAGACGACGAGCGCGAAGGACAAAAGCGACAACGTCATTGCGCAGGATGCGCGGATGATCTCGCAGGCCACCCATCATCTGATGGCCTCGCTGCGCGATGCGCTGAAACGCCTGCGCAATCCCCTGCCCGAGGAGCTTGGACTGGAGGCAAGCCTCGTCAATCTCGTCGACAGCTGGCGCTCGCAGAGCGCGGCGCGGCCAACGATCCAGCTCGACCTCAGGGGCGATCTCACCGACATCAGCGGCCCGGCCGCCACCACCGCCTATCGCGTCGCCCAGGAATGCCTGACCAACGCGCTGCGCCACAGTTCGGCACGCGAGATCTCCTTGCGCGTCGAGCGGCGCGCCGGCGAGGACGACGCGCTGCTGATCCGGGTCGAGGACGACGGCGGCGGCGATGCGGAACGCGTCGCGCAGTCGGCGGGCTTCGGCCTCACCGGCATCCGCGAACGCGTCGCAGCCGCCGGCGGGTCGCTCTCGATCCTGCCGGCCAGAGGCGGCCTCAGCGTCGCCGCCACCATCCCGCTCGCCGCGTGAGGCCGAGATGAGCGAGGTTGCGGCAACAGGCATCTCCGTGCTGCTGGTCGACGACCACCCCATCGTCCGGCAAGGCTACCGGCGCGTGCTGGAAAGCCAGGGCGATCTGCATGTCGTGGCGGAAGCCGACAACGCGGCGGATGCCTACGGCGCCTTCAAGGCGCACGACCCTGACGTCGTCGTGCTCGATATCTCGATGCCCGGCGCCAGCGGGCTGGAGGCGATCCGCAACATCCGCGCGCGCAGCCCGCGGGCGCGGATCCTGGTCTTCACCATGCACAACGAGGCCGTGCTGGTGAAGGCCGCCTTCAGCGCCGGCGCCTCTGGCTTCGTCACCAAGAGCAGCGAGCCGTCCGCGGTCGTGAATGCGATCCGCAGCGTCGCCCGCGGCGAGCGGGCCATGAGCGACGACATCGCGCATATCCTGGCCGAGGACAGCCTGTCGCCGACCGGTTCAGTGCTGGATCAACTGGGCGAACGCGAGATCGAGATCCTGCGCCAGTTCGCCGGCGGTGCCACCACCGAGCAGATCGCCTCACACCTCAATCTCAGCGTGAAGACGGTGCAGAACTATCACTATCTGATCAAGACCAAGACCGGCGCACGCACGGATGCGCAACTCGTGCGGCTGGCTGCGACGTGCGGTCTGACGAGAATCTAGCAGCGGGGCTGCCGGATTCCTCAAGCGACGTGTTGCTCTTGAATCTGCTGAGCGGGATGGAACGGAGGCCATCCAGCTCCGGTTAGTAGTAGAGTGGAGGAATCGCAATGAGTAAGGCTCATCACAAGGCAATCGACCATCCCCCGATCATCACCGTAGGCGAGCTCATCGACGAACTTTGCCGCTTGCCCGATACGGCCGTCGTCCACTTCCGCTGCCCAATGCTCGAACAGGAGCTGACATTCTACCGCCTTCGAAAGCGGTCAAAGGATATCGTCGAAATCGCGGTCAATACATATCCGGAGAGCCCGCCCGTCGTACCAGCAGCCAACGGCGCGTTTGACCCGCGCAGACACGCAACTGCCTCGCCCTCCGTTCGCGAGGACGCGCTTCTTCACAAGGCAAGAGGGTGAGTTAAGTGCCGCGGCCTCACGCCGCCTTCAACCCGCGCAGCAGCAGCGCGAGCGTCGCATCGACGCGTGCGGGCAGATCGGCGTCCTTCCACTCGTCGGCATGGGCCGGATGATGGAAGCGGACGGTGGCATCGAAGATCGCGCGCGCAGTGGCCTTGACGTCGTCCACAGCGAATACGCCCTGCGTCACGCCGTCGGACAGGATCGCCGCGATCTGGTCGATCATGGTATCCTTGTGACACTTCACGGCCGCGCAGGCCTCGCGCGCCAGGGTCAGATAGGTCTCGAACATCTCGGGGTCGTCGAGCACGCGCGAACGCTTGGCGGCGAACAGCGTGCGCAGCCAGCGGTCGAGCCGCACCGGCGCGGGCCCTTCCTCCTTCGCGATCTGGAGCAACGGCGCGTCGATACGGTCAAGCCAGCGTTTGGCAACGGCCTCGCGCAGCGAGGCCTTGCTCGGGAAATGGCGATAGACGCTGCCGTGGCTCACATCGAGCGCACGGGCAACGTCGACCACGGTGGCCTTGGCAAGTCCATAGCGCCGCAAAACGTCCTCGGTGACCTCGAGGATCCGCTCCGGCGTCAAGACAACGGCTTCGTTCATGCCAGCACCATGTTCCCGCTCGGGGTTCATTTATCCGGCGATGGCGCTGCTTCCGAAGCGCCCTGCCGGTCGTTCGGAAAGCTCTCGCCTCAATGAGGCAGTTTTGCAGCCTGCGCCGCGATCTGGCGCGCCACCAGTAAATTGAGCCAATGCCCAATCGTCCCGGTCAAATTGATGATTTCGGTCGTCATTGTCGTAAGTCTCCATTCGTCCACGGTCCCCTCTCTTCAATTTCGTCCCTCTATCCGCATTTGTTTCGGACGTCGGGGCTTCCGGGGGTGGCCGGGGGATACCCAATCGGAGCATCCGGGAACGGATATACACGTCCCGCTGACAGATTTCAATATCTGTCAGTCAATGATCCGTGATTGACAGCTACTTTTTGACCCCCTGACCCGGCGGGCGGGTTCCGTGGTCATCCCCCGTTACCTTGCCTCCACCGTTTGTTTCGCCCTCCCCGCTCTGCTAAATCACGGCGTAAAAAGCATTTTGGCCGGTCGCCGCCCCCTTGGGCCGCCGCTCACCTTCCTGGAGCAGTCTGATGATCCCCCGCTATACCCGCCCGGAAATGGCCTCGATCTGGGAGCCGCAGACCCGGTTCAAGATCTGGTTCGAGATCGAGGCGCATGCGGCGGACGCCCTGGCCGAGCTCGGGACGATCCCCAAACAGGCCGCCAAGACGGTCTGGGACAAAGCCCGTAACGCCACCTTCGACGTCGCCCGCATCGACGAGATCGAGCGCGAGACCAAGCACGACGTCATCGCCTTCCTCACCCACCTCGCCGAGATCGTCGGCCCCGAGGCGCGCTTCGTGCACCAGGGCATGACCTCCTCCGACGTGCTCGACACCTGTCTCAACGTTCAGCTCACCCGCGCCGCCGACCTGCTGCTCGCCGACCTCGACAAGGTGCTGGCGGCGCTGAAGAAGCGCGCCTTCGAGCACAAGATGACGCCGACCATCGGCCGCAGCCACGGCATCCATGCCGAGCCGGTGACCTTCGGCCTCAAGCTCGCCTATGCCTATGCCGAATTCTCGCGCGCCAAGGAGCGCCTGATCGCGGCGCGGAAGGAAGTTGCGACCTGCGCGATCTCCGGCGCCGTCGGCACCTTCGCGCAGATCGATCCGCGCGTCGAAGAGCACGTTGCAAAAGCCATGGGCCTCGTGCCCGAGCCGATTTCGACCCAGGTGATCCCGCGCGACCGCCACGCGATGTATTTCTCGACCCTTGGCGTGATTGCCTCCTCGGTCGAGCGCATTGCGGTCGAGATCCGCCACATGCAGCGCACCGAGGTGCTGGAGGCCGAAGAGTTCTTCTCCGAGGGACAGAAGGGCTCTTCCGCCATGCCGCACAAGCGCAACCCGGTGCTGTCCGAAAACCTCACCGGCCTCTCCCGCATGGTGCGCGCCTATGTGACCCCTGCGCTGGAGAACGTCGTGCTCTGGCACGAGCGCGACATCTCGCACTCCTCCGCCGAGCGCATGATGGGGCCTGATGCGACCGTCACGCTCGACTTCGCGCTGGTGCGCCTTGCCGGCCTGATCGACAAGCTGCTGGTGTACCCCGCCAACATGCAGAAGAATCTCGACCGCCTCGGCGGCCTCGTGCATTCGCAGCGCGTGCTCCTGGCGCTGACGCAGAAAGGCGCGAGCCGCGAGGACGCCTACAAGCTCGTGCAGCGCAACGCCATGCCGGTCTGGCGCGGCGAAGGCGACTTCCTCCAGCTCCTGAAGAAGGACACTGAAGTGAAGAAGTATCTCACCGACGCCGAGATCGAGGAGCAGTTCGACCTCGGCTATCACCTCAAGCACGTCGACACGATCTTCAAGCGCGTGTTCGGGGAGTCGTAGGATCGTAGGGTGGGTTAGCCTTGCGGCTGCGCGAAGCGCAGTCCGCTGGGCGTAACCCACCTCTTTCGTGTCCACGGAGACAAACAGCGGTGGGTTACGCTACGCTAACCCACCCTACGAACGACAACAAAAACGGATCCCCCTCATGCCCATCGTCAACCGCATCGCCGCCCTGTCCGACGAAATGGCCGCCTGGCGCCATGACTTCCACGAGAACCCGGAGTTGCTCTACGAAGTCCACCGCACCGCCGGCATCGTCGCCGACAAACTGCGCGCGTTCGGCTGCGACGAGGTGGTGACGGGGATCGGCCGCACCGGCGTGGTCGGCGTGATCCGCGGCCGCAAATCGGCCTCCGGCAAGACCATCGGCCTGCGCGCCGACATGGACGCGCTGCCGATCATGGAAACCTCGGGCGTGCCTTACGCCTCCAAGGTCCCCGGCAAGATGCACGCCTGCGGCCATGACGGTCACACCGCGATGCTGCTGGGCGCGGCAAAATATCTCGCCGAGACGCGCAATTTCGACGGCACCGCAATCATGATCTTCCAGCCCGCCGAGGAAGGCGGTGGCGGCGGCAAGGCGATGGTCGAGGACGGCTTGATGACGCGCTGGAGCATCCAGGAGGTCTACGGCATGCACAACATGCCGGGCCTACCCGAGGGCCATTTCGCAACCACCCCCGGCGCGATGCTCGCCTCCTCCGACAACATCCAGATCACGGTCCACGGCAAGGGCGGCCACGCCGGTGCGGGTCCGCACAAATCGGTCGACAGCGTGCTGATCGGCTCGCAGATCGTCAATGCGCTGCAATCGATCGTCGCGCGCAACGTCGATCCGCTCAAATCCGCGGTCATCTCGATCACGCAATTCCACTCCGGCACCGCCTTCAACATCATCCCTGAGGTCGCCGAGCTCGGCGGCACCGTGCGCACGCTCGACCCTGAGGTGCGCGATCTCGTCGAGCGCCGCATCGGCGAGGTCGCCGAGAGCGTCGCCCGCGCCTATGGCGGCTCGGCGGAGACGAAATACACGCGGATGTATCCGGTGACGATGAACCATGCGCGCGAGGCCGGCATTGCCGCCGACGTCGCCCGCGACATCGTCGGCACCGAACGCGTCAACGACAAGTTCGTCCCGATGATGGGCGCCGAAGACTTCTCCTTCATGCTGGAGGCGCGCCCCGGCGCGATGGTGCTGGTCGGCATGGGCGACGGCAACGAGTGTCACCACCCATCCTATGTCTTCAACGACAACATCCTCGGCCACGGCGCCTCGTTCTGGGTGCGCCTGATCGAGACGAGGTTGCCGGCGGGTTGAGACTGTATTCGCTGCACGTGTAGCCCGGGTGAGCGCAGCGACACCCGGGAACGCGAATACCGATCCTCTTGACGTCCCGGATGTCGCTTTCGCTCGTCCGGGCTACATTCCCGCAAAGGACCAGGCTGCGCGGAGCCGTCATCCAGCCGCGGAGCGTCGACCCGTTGCCTCATCCGCCTCCAGCGGGCGAGATGCGGTCTCGTCTAACGCAAGAGGCAGGGTGAACTGAAAGAAGGCGCCCCGAGGCTCGTTTACACCGGCCCACAGCCGCCCGCCATGCGCCTCGATGATCGAGCGGCAGATGGCGAGGCCCATCCCCATGCCTGTGGGCTTGGTGGTGTAGAAGGCCTCGAACAGGCGCTCCACGTTCTTCGGATCCAGCCCCGGACCGGAATCCCGCAAGGTGACGTGGACGCCGCCCGATGCATCCCGACCGGTGCTGATCAGCAACTCGCGTCCCCCCTCGCCGACCGCGGCCATCGCCTCGATCGCGTTGACGATCAGGTTGAGCACGACTTGCTGAAGTTGAACCCGATCTGCCTGAATCGGCGGCAAGCCCTCGGCAAATTGTGTTCGTACCGACACGCCGTTCTTGAACGCTTCGCTGCGTGTCAGCGCGATGACCTCGAGCACCGCCTGGTTGATCTCCAGATTCTCCTTTTGCGGGGGAGCGTTCCTGATGAGCGCCCGGATTCGACCGATGATATCGCCGGCTCGCATGCCGTCATTCGTGATCCAGTCGAGCGTCTGTCGAACCCGCGCCATATTTGGCGGTTGAGCCTCCAACCAATTCAGCCCGGCCTCGGCGTTCGCGACTATCGCGGCGATCGGCTGGTTGACTTCATGAGCAATCGAAGCGGTTAGTTGCCCCATCGTGGTGACGCGATTGGCGTGCGCGAGCTCCATCAGCGCTTCACGGTAGCGCCGCTCGTGTTCGCGGCCTTCGGCTTCCGCCCGCTTGAGAGCCGTCAGATCAAGGACAAAGCCGACGCCATTCTCCGTACCTTCTCCAAACATGGTCCCGCCGATCAGCACCGGCACACGGCTTCCGTCCTTCCGCACATACTCCTTCTCGAATGGCTGGGCCGTCCCGACCCGCTTCAGTTCCGCCACGGTTTGCAAGTCGCGGTCGCGCCATTCCGGCGGCGTGAGGTTGGTCCGATGCAGCCGCCCCGCGGTGAGATCTTCCCGGTCGTATCCCACGATCCGCAGGAATGCATCGTTGGCCTCGAGAATGCGCCCCTCGACTTCCCAGATGATGATGCCGATGATGTTGGCATCGAACAGGCGCCTGATCTTGATATCCCGTGCTGCAAGATCACTCTGGAGCTGGATATTCTCCTCAATCGCCTTTCTCCGCCGTTTCGCTTCGAGCCGCGCGAGCGCCAGCGCCGCGCCGGCCAGCGCGATGACGAGGACAACGGCGCCGGCGATCAGCCAGGTCCAGCGTTGCTCGAATGCTTCGGCGCGCGCCTCCCGGCTGGCGAGCCGAAAACGCTCGTGATCCACCATCTGGTCGATTTGCGAGCGGATCTCGTCCATGCTGCGGATCATTGCCAGCGCGGCCAGCCCGGACGTGCCGGCCGTCTTCAGCAGTTCGTCGATCTCGCGCAGCGTGGCTGTAACGGTCAGCGCCAGATGGCCGGCCCGAAGGCCCTGCAACGGATCATCCACGACCAGCGTCTGCAGCGCCTGAGCCTCCCGCCGTACACTTTCGTCAGAGACGCCGTAGGCCTTGAGATAGGCGGGGTCGAGGGTCATGAGATACCCGCGCCTTTCGGTCTCCAGTTCCGCGACGATCGCCCGCAGCCGATCGAGCGTTTCGAGGACCTGGCGACTATGCTCGATGAAGTGATGAGCTGCTTGCCGCTCCTGCCAGTATTGCAGGCCGAGGACGCTGGTCGCGGCAAACAGGGTCACGAGCACTGCGACCGCAAGGATCAGCGGACGAGCAAACCATCGCAGAGGCAGGGCCCGAACAGGAACGGACATTGGCCGTGGATCTTCGATGCTCGTGTGACCACGCGTGTTCTGGTGCCGACGCCAGAGCATGACAGGACAATAGCACGGATAGGGAGGTCGGGAACCCGACATTCATCGAATACGCCAGGCGTGAGGGCCGTGATGTCGCAGGGCTGCGGCCCAGTGCGTGTGCTATGGATGAATGCCCTTGGTTGATTCAAGGAGCATCATCATGGCACAGGGTGAAAACTCATTGAGCCATCCGGCGAGCCGGCGCAGTTTCATCAAGGGACTGGGAGCGGCTGGTGCGGGCCTGACCGCGCTGCCGCGCTGGAGCTTTGCCCAGGATACCGCTGCGGCTTATGCCAACGCCGCGATCGACTGGAAGCAATTTGCGGGACAGACGATCGCGCTTTCGGGCGCGATCCATCCGTGGTCGAATGCGATCACGCCGCTGTTGCCGGAGTTCACCATACTCACCGGCATCAACGTCACCATCGATTTCCAGCTGGAAACCACCTACCTCGGCGCGCTGCCGATCAGGCTCGCCCGCGGCAGTAGCACGCCCGACGTCTTCATGTTCACGACCTATGGCCAGGGCATCTCGAACGGATGGGTGGAGCCACTGAACGGCTATTATTCCCAGAGGTCGCTGACCGACCCCGCCTGGTATGACGAGAGCGACCTGCTCAAGACGGCCCGAGCCTTCCCGCTGTGGTCGGACGGCGAACGGTACGCCGTTCCGATTACCTCGGAGGCGATGACCCTGTTCATCAACAGCGAGGCGCTGGCAGCCAAGGACCTGCCGATTCCCCAGACTTTCGAGGAGCTGCTTGTCACCGCCAAGGCGGTCAAGACCAACGGGATGTCGGGGATCGCGATGCGGGCCCAGGCCAGCGGCAATTCCTCCCCGCCAGCCATGGGCTTCCTGTTCTCCTACGGTGGGGCCATGGTCGAGCACAACAGGGTCGCTTTCGCGAGCCCGGAGGGGATCGCGGCCGTCGAAATGTACGGACAGGTGCTCGGTCAGGCGGGGCCCGCCGGCGTCGGCAGCTACGAATGGTACCACGTGCTGGACGACTTCCTGCAGGGGCGGACGGCCATGGCGATCGACAGCAGCAACTTCGCGACCGACATCTCCAATCCCGCGAAAAGCCGCGTCGCCAAGCAGGCCGGGTTTGCAACCTTTCCGCATCTCGCCGGTCGCCGAGCCGTCCCCTTCATGTCGCACTGGCAGGCGTGCATCAATTCCAGATCTCGAAACAAGCGGGCGGCTTTCCTGTTCCTGCTCTGGGCGACGAGCAAGGCGACCTCGCTGCGGACCGCTGCAGCGGGGCTGGCGACGACACGCGTGTCGGCCTGGTCGAGCGAGGGCTTCAAGAAGGCGTTCGGATCGCAAGCCGCCGAGGCGGCGCTGACCAACTTGCAGAATGCCGATGTCGACCGTGCCAAGGCAATCCTTTTCCATCCGCAATCGAGGCCGATCATGGACGCCTTCATGATCGGCGTGAATGAAGTGGTCAACGGTGCGAAATCGGCAAAGGATGCGATGACGGGCGCAGCCGAAAGGGCCAATGCGGCGATCCGCGGATAGCGGCGAGGCGTTTCCAATCGGAAGAGTTGGGACCGCGCCGTGCGCGGCCCCATTGGGCTTCTCCTTCATGCTGGAGGCACGTCCCGGCGCGATGGTGCTGGTCGGTATGGGCGACGGCAACGAATCCCACCACCCGTCCTATGTCTTCAACGACAACATTCTCGGCCACGGCGCCTCGTTCTGGGTGCGCCTGGTCGAGACGAGGATGCCAGCGGGTAGGCAGGGCATTGTCGGTGCCAACGCCCTGCCCCAGTGGATGAAGCCGGGCTGGTCAGTTGCAGATCTCGCCGGTAATTTTCACGATTCCGTTGCCTGGACCCGGCACCGAACCGAGGCGGCAACCCTTAGCAACCGGTCTGCAGCCGGCATTGTTGCAGATTATCTGACCGGACGCTTGCGACTTTGGCGCCGCGGATTCCGACTCTTTCCGGTCCTGATCGCGCTTCTTTGAATCCTCGCGCGTCGCAACCGGCTTCTTCTCCTGCACCTTCTCGCATTCGTTGTCGTCCCCGACGCGATAGCCGGCGCGGCAGGTGATCTTCACGCATTGATCGCCGTCGGCCTTGAAGCCGAAATTGCACACGAGCGGGCAGACGCGTCCCGGCTTCGTCTTCAGTGCATCGAGCGCGTCGACGCTCGCCAGCTTCACGTCAAACTTGGTGCCGGCATATTTGTTGAAGAGCGTCAGCGAACGCTGCGCGGCCGAAGTCCACTCGCCCTCCGCAGCCGAGGTCAGGCAGCCGACACGGCGCAATTCGCTCTGCACTGATTTCGCCAGATCGGCCGCCGATGCGGTCGATGTCGGCGCTGGTGCGAGCGCTGCCACTTTCTGGGTTTCGGCGTCGGGCAACATCTGCCGGTCGGCCGTCTGCTTCGTCGCCCCGGCGGCTGCCTCTTTCTCCGCCGCCTGCTTGGCGGCCAGCTCAGCCTTGGCCTTCTCCGCCGCCTGCTTCTCCGCAAGCGCTTTTGCAGCGGCGGCCTCGGCCGCCTTGCGCTGCTGCTCGGCAGCATCCGCTCTAGCCTGCTCGATCGCTTTCGCCTTCTCCGCCGCGATCCTGGCCTCTTCCGCCACCTTGGCCGCGGCGGCCGCCTTCTCCTGCTCGGCCTTCTGGGCGCGCTCGGTGATGAGTCTTGCCTTCTCCTGCTCGGCCGCCTTCGCCTTTTGCTCGGCCGTCGCGCGTGTTTCTTCAGCGGCGATCTTGTTCAATTGCCCCTTGGCCAGATTGGCATAGAAGCCGTCGGGATATTGTCCCAGAAATGCTTCCCAGCCGTCGCGTGTGCCGAGCTGCAGCGCGAGCTCATAATCCCTGCGAATGGCATCCTGCGGATTCGCCTGCGGACCTGTGGCAGCGGGCTTGGCCGCAACCAGCGGGACATCATCACCGCCGAGCGAACCGTAGACATACGGCTCCTGCTTGTAGCCGGTGGTCTTGAGCACGTCGTCGCGCACGAAGCCAAAGGCCTTGCGCAGATCGAGGCCGGGCTTTGGCAGATGATCGGCCAGGGCGGTTGCGAACGGGCTATTCCTCGCGTCACCGTCTGATGCTGTCGAACCGGCTTTGGCCGCGAACGCAATCATCGTATTCGGGCTGGTCGGCTCAACCTTGGCAAGCCCGCGGCCGATCGCACGGGAGGCCACCGTCCGCTTCATGCTCTTGGCGAACGGGTTGTCGCGGCAGGCATCCAGAATAACGAGCCGAAGCTGCTTGGCTGTCTCGATCGTCACCAGCACGCGATCGAGCGGCAGCGCCTCGTCATAGACATCGGTATCGGTCTCAAGCGTCGCGTCGGTCGGGATGAGATAGTTCGCGCCGTCCACCTCCATGCCATGACCGGCGTAGTAGACCACTGCAACATCTGCGTCGCGCGTCTTGTTACCAAATTCGCGCAGCGCCTTGCGCATCTCGGACGCGCTGAGGTCCTGCCTGACATCGATCGTGTCGAAGCCGGCTCTCCTCAGTACGCCGCCGATCAGGCTGGCGTCGCTCACGGGGTTTGCCAGCTTCGGCACGCTCTTGTAGGCGGAATTGCCGATCACAAGCGCGACCCGCTTCTCGGCTTGGGCCGGTCCGCAGGTGAGCCAGATCGCAATAATCAACAAACCAAACAATCGAAGCGGAATCACTTGCTGTCCCCGCTGATGCAATTCCATCAGAGTATCCGCAGCGTGGACGAATGCAAACGTCCCCAGCGTGACGTGCATCACACAAAGGTTTCGAAAGCGGAGTCATGGATAATGCCCGGGTGTGTCTCGCCCCGAGGGTGATGCTGTTTCGTACCTATTCGTGCACCACCTCGTGGCGCATCACGAACGGTGCAAGCAGCGCGTGCACTTCTTGCTCAACGGGCGCGCGCTGATCCTCCGACAGGCCGGTAAGCGTCACGGTGGCGATCGAGCCGTGGCTGCCGTGGGAGCCGACCTTGACCTTGCAGTCGATGCCGCGCTCGGCGAGCGGCGCCAGTACCTTGGTGAACACGCGCTGCGCGGCATCCCAGCGCAGCTGCGGCTTGAACACTTTGCCGACGCCCGTTACCGGCATCGGGTCGATCGGGATGACCTGCACCGGTACGGCAGCACGCTCCGGCGTGCGCTCGCGCACCCACGCCTCGAGCTCGCCCGGCTCGACGGTCGCGCCCGGCTTCAACTGCACGTAGCCCACGGGCAGTTCGCCCGCATAGGCGTCGGGTTGGCCGACCACCGCGGCAAAGCCGACGGCCGGATGCCGGAACATGATCTCCTCGATCGGCGCCGGATCGATGTTGTGGCCGCCGCGGATGACGAGATCCTTGGCGCGGCCGGTGATCCAGAGATAGCCGTCGGCGTCCAGCCGGCCGAGATCGCCGGAATTGACCCAGACCTCGTCGACGAAGGCGCCCTTGTTGTGTTCGTCGTTGAGATAGCCGCCGAACACGCCGGGCCCGGCCATGATGACGACGCCGATCTCGTCCGGCGCGCAGTCGCGGATCAGACGGCCGTCGGCATCGAGCTGCACGATGCGCACGCGCGCATAAGGCATGGGAAGGCCGACCGAGCCGAGCCGGATCGGCCGCGACGGATAGGCCAGCGTGTGCACGCTCGACGTCTCGGTCATGCCGTAGACCTCGACCACCGGCAGCTTCAGCTTCTCCTGGATCGCCGAGCCGACCGCGACCGGAATCGCCGAGCCGCCGCCGGCGGCATATTTCAGGCTGGAGATGTCGGCATTGCCCGGCGGCACCGCCAACGTCGCGGCAAGGACCGTCGGCACGCTCGACAGCGCCTCGGGCTTGAAGCGTTCGACCAGCCCCCAGATGTTCTTCACCGCATTCGGATTGCGCCAGCCGCTCGGCGACAGCACAACCAGCGAGCCGCCGCTCGACAGCGTCAGCAGCACCTGCGTCAGCGATCCGCCGACGTGAAACAGCGGCATGCCGAACAGCAGGTTGGAGCCCGGCCTGGGCTTCAGCAGCAGATTGAGCGCCCAGGCCTGATAGACCTGGTTGGCGTGAGTATGCCGCACCAGCTTCGGCGTGCCGGTGGTGCCGCCGGTGTGGAAATAGGCGGCGATATCGCTGCCGAGAATCCTGCGTCCGCTGACCAGCCGGTCTGACGGCTGCTGCTTGATGAGATCGTTGAAGGCAAAGATTCCCTTGGCGGGGTCGCCGCCACCGAACACCTGCACGATCGCCTTGAGATGCTTGAGCTGCGGGCGGATCTGCTCGACCTTCTGCCAGATGTCGGTGCCGGGCATCGGCCCGAGCGCCACCAGGATTTTCGTGTTCGCGGCCTCCAGGATCTCCGCGATCTGGTGCGGCTCGAGCAGCGGATTGACGGGATTCGCGATGCCGGCGGCTTCCGCGCCGAACAGCGTCACGAAGGCGTCGGGCACCAGCGGCAGCATGAAGCTGATGACGTCGCCCTTCTCCGCGCCGAGCGCGTGAAACATGTTGGCGGCCTGCGTGACGCGGCCGATGAAGTCGCGGTAAGTGACCACGACCGGCGTGTCGGCCGGATCGGCGGTTTGCAGGAACTGGATCGCCGGCCCGTCGGGATTGCGCTCAGCACCGAGCCTGATCGCGTCATAAGTGCTCTCGGCCGCGACGCGATCCGCGTAAGGGACCTGCTCGAAGGCCCGGACCTCTTCGTCGGTCGCCAGGTCCGGATAGTCGTTGCCGATCAGCCGATCGAGCGCGTGGATGCCCGCCATGGAATTCCGTCCTCCCTCAGATGCGTTTCCCCGCCCCCTGTCTTTTGACATTTTGGATCGGCGAGGCCTCGACCGATTGGCCGGTCGAGCGCGAACACAATGATGGATGATTTGGCGTTCGTCTATTGCCTAGCGGCTGCGGCGACAGGCGCCGGTTTGGACGGAATTTGAACCTCCGCGGCCGATCCGGGGACCAAGAACAGACATCGGATTCGCCTGCCAGCGTCCTGCCGCAAGACTCGAGGTCATCATGACTATGCCCCTGCGGGATCGCATCGGAAGGCTGATCGCCCTGCTCGCCGTGACTTCGGTGGTTCTGGGATTGGCAATCGCGCTGCCCCGCGCGGCGCTCGCCGAGGACAGCCAGTTCGACAAGATGCGCGCCAAGATCGCGGGCTTCGTCGCCGACAAGATGGAGAAGCTGGGCGGCTCGCGCATCGTCTACAAGGTGGACAGCGATGGCCTGCGCGAGAGCGTTGTCACGGATTTGCGCGACGACGTCTACAAGACCTTACGCGAGGGCAAGATCGCCTTTTCCGGTCTTGCGATCCGCGACGGCGGCGTCGAATTGAAGATCGTGGACGCCAAGGGCCGCGAAGAGTTGAAGCGCAAGCTCGCCTCGGCCGCAGAGGGATTGCCATCGCATGCGCTCACCGTGACCGACGGCGGCGACGGCCTGGTCAGGCTCGCGCCGACCGATGCAGCATCCGCGGCTCGGCTGCATGATCTCGTCGAAGACGCCATCGCCATGATCGAGCAGCGCCTCAAGGACGCCGGCATCAAGCTCGCCAGCGTCCAGCCTGACGGGGCCGACCGCATCCGCATCTTCCTGCCGGGCGAGATGGACCCCGGGCGCGTGACCGCAATCTTCGCCAGGAAGGTCAGGGTCAGCTTCCGTTTGGTCGACCTCTCGATGCCGCCGGAGCAGGCGCAATCGGGCACGCCGCCCGCGGGCACGGAAATCCTGCTCGGCTTCAAGGACAAGCAGCCCTATCTCGTTGCCAAGGAGAGTGCGCTCGACGGCGACGACATCAGCTATGCCGGCCCCGGCTTTGCGAGCGGCACGAAGGACCCGATCGCCTCGTTCCGCTTCAACGGCCGCGGCACGCGGCGCTTCGCCCACATCACCGCAGAGAACGTCGGAAGACCCTTCGCCATCGTGCTCGACGACAGGGTGATCTCCGCCCCGGTGATCCGCGAGCCCATCACCGGAGGCTCCGGCCAGATCTCCGGCAATTTCACCCTGGAGGAAGCCAACAGCGTCGCCATGTTGCTGCGCGCCGGTTCGCTGCCGGGGCACCTCGCCCTCGTCGAGCAGCAGGTGATCCAGCCCGCCGGCAAGCCGTAAGGCGAAGATCGCCCGACGCCCCGCCCCGCCGGAGCCCCAGGTCCATCCACGACGCCGAAGCCCGTTCCGGGGCCCCCGAATCACGGGGCTCCACGGCCATACGCACCCAACGGGCAATTGCCGAAACGCCCGATCAGGCTAAAATTTGCCTCTTGCGGCATGACGGCCGAAGGCTTCATTCAAGCGGTCGTCATTCGATTTCGGCTATACGAATACCGACCAGGACTGAAGGCCTTACGCGGGGTTAGTACCATGCCGTCCGGCAGCGCAGACATTTCGTCGATCCTCGACCGCATTCTCGACGCGGCCACGGACAATCTCAGGATCGCGAAGATCCTGGTCCAGATGGGCCTCGATCCCAACAACGTCACCTACGACGCGATCTTCAATCGGATGCTGGAGATCTTTGTCCAAAACATCACCCTGGCCAATCTGTTCGCCGCGGTCGGCGCCGGCTTCTTCGTCGCCACCCTCTTGATGCGGACGATGGTGCCGCTGCGCGTCGCCAACATGATCGGCTGCGTGTTCTTCTCCATTTTCGGCGCGCTCTCCGCCAACGTCGCGACGTTCCTCCTTTATCTGCTGCTGCTTCCGATCAACGCCTTGCGCCTGCGGCAGATGCTCAAGCTGGTCAAGAAAGCGCGCCATGCCGCCGAAGGCGACATGTCGATCGAGTGGCTCAAGCCGTTCATGACCGAACGCAAATATCGTCGCGGCGACACGCTCTTCAAGCTTGGCGATCCCGCCAAGGAGATGCTCCTCACGGTCACCGGCAAGTTCCTGGTCAAGGAGATCAATGTCGAGATCGGGCCCGGCGCGCTGATGGGTGAGCTCGGCTTCCTCACACCGGACAACCGGCGCACCGGAACGATCGAATGCATCGAGGACGGCCAGGTGCTGACGATCACCTATGACCGGCTGCTCGAGATCTACTTCCAGGACCCGCAGTTCGGCTATTATTTCCTGGTGCTGACCAGCCAGCGCCTGCTGCAAAACATCGATCGCTTGCAGAAGCAGCTGAACGCGGCACGCACTCCCACCACCAACAGGATCGCGTGAATGCCGCTCAGCTCAGCAGCAGCGCCATGCCGGGATCGCCCTTCTCCATCGCGCGCCGGTAGGCCGGACGAGCGCCGATGCGGCCGAGATATTTGATCACGTTGGGGCAGCGCTGGAGATCATAGGGCTGGAAGTAGCGCATCGTGGTGAGCGAAAAGCTCGTCATGATGTCGGCGGTGGTGAAGGTGTCGCCCGCCAGATATTCGGCGTCGCGAACGCGCGCATCGACCAGATCGAAGGCGCGGTCGACGCGCCCCCTGGTCGCGACCAGCATCGGATTGTCCTCGGCGAGCTTGAGCCGGTTCAGGATCATCAGCCGGCCCATGCCCGCTTGCAGCGTGCCGTTGGCGAAGTGAAACCAGTACAAGAACTGCGCGAAATCAGGATCGTCAGGGCGGAGCACGAGGCGCCCCTTGCCGTATCTGGCCATGATGTAATCGACGATGGCGCCGGATTCGGCGAGCACGAGATCGCCATCGGTGATGACGGGCGCCGTCCCGATCGGGTGCAGCGCCTTGTAGTCGGCAGGCGCCAGCATGGTGGCGGGATCGCGTGCGTAGCGCTTCAGCTCGTAGGGGATTTCGAGCTCCTCGCACAGCCAGACGATGCGCTCGGACTGCGACTTGCCGAGATGATGGACGGTGAGCATGGCGCCTCCTGCGGCCGCGAGTTGGACCAGTCGTGACGTCGCATCATACTCCGTCATTACGAACGCAGCGAAGCAATCCAGACTGTCACCGCGGAAAGATTCTGGATTGCTTCGCTGCGCTCGCAATGACGATGTGGAGAGTGCATGCCCCGCACTTTCCTCTCGTGCCCCGGACGCAGCGCAGCGTCACTTCGACGGTGCGCTGCAGAGCCGGGGCCCATGCGGCCGAGAGCAAGCCACGCGATGTGGGTCCCGGCTCTGCGCAGCAACGCTAAGAGGCGTTGCAGCGCGTCCGGGACCGAGACCGCCCCCTACCCGGCCTCGTCCGTCACCATCCGCGCCACGACGCGATCGCGGCGGATGAAGTGGTGCCAGAGGGCGGCGACGACGTGAACCGCGATCAGGGCGAGCAGCACATAGGCAAAGAGGATGTGGCGGTCCTCATAGGCGCGCGCGGCTTCGCGGTCGGGAGAGGTGAATTGCGGCACGTGAAACAGGCCGAAGAAGTCCGAATAATCAGGCGCGTGCGCGCCGGAATGCGCCCAGCCGAGCATGATGACGACAATGACGGCAAGATAAAGCGCGCCATGGCTGATGCGGGCGGCGAGCTTCTGCCAGGGCCGGCTGTCGGCCGGCAGCGCCGGCGTCGGGTTGATCGCGCGCCAGACCAGACGCAGCACGGTGAGCAGCAGGATCATGTAACCGATATCGGCATGGATCGAGCGGTAGAAGAAGCGGTCGGGACGCGCCGGGATGTGATTCATCCACCAGCCGAAGCCGATCATGCCGAGGATCGCCAGCGCCAGGATCCAGTGCAGCCACCGGGCAATGCTGCCCCAGCCGTTACCGGTGTTTCTGATCATGTCGGCTCTCCGGAATTTTGCGGATATGTCCCTGCCCGCACCGCAGCATGGCTGCTGATAGCGGGAACGTGCGGTAATGGCGAAATTGAATCGTTCCAAATTGGCGCCAGGCGCCCCCGCCGCAAAACCGCCCCAAAAACCGAATGGTAACCATGAGCTTTTAAGGTAACGACGTGACCAATTCCCCGACGATCCTGGTGTTCGATTCCGGCCTTGGCGGGCTCACGGTGCTCCGTGAGGTCGTGGCCGCGCGGGCGGACGCGCATTACGTCTATGTCGCCGACGACGCCTTCTTCCCGTACGGCCACCACAGCGAGGACGAGATCATCGCCCGCGTGGTGCCGCTGATGGGGGAGCTGATCGGCACGCATGATCCTGACCTCGTCGTCATCGCCTGCAACACGGCGTCCACCCTGGTCCTATCTCACTTACGCGCCGCTTATTCCGTACCCTTCGTCGGCACGGTGCCGGCGATCAAGCCGGCCTGTGCGCAGTCGAAGAGCCGCCGCGTCTCGGTGCTCGGCACCAAGGGCACGGTGAAGCGCGAATACACCAAGGCGCTGATCCGCGACTTCGCCCAGGGCTGCGAGGTGACGCTGGTCGGCTCGCCCGAACTCGCCTCGCTCGCCGAACGCGCACTCGGCGGCCATCCCATCAGCGACGACGACATCCTCGCCGAGCTCACCCCCTGCTTCGTCGGCGATGCCGCGGACACAGGCGCGCGCACCGACACGGTGGTGCTGGCCTGCACGCATTATCCGCTCCTGCTCGACCGGTTGACCAGGCTCGCGCCCTGGCCGGTCGACTGGATCGACCCGGCGCCGGCCATCGCCCGCCGCGTCTCGGATCTGCTTGGCCCGGCTATCGACGGCATCGCGCAGTCCGGCGCCGAGATGATCTTCACCTCGAACCGCGTGCATGGCCTTTCGGCCATGCTGACGCCGTTCTTCGGCGGCCGCGCGCTGGCCTGACTTTTCGGGGCCACGGCGCGCTGCTAGGCTCGCCGTCGTCATCTCCGCGCAGGTTTTCCCAAGGTCATCCCAAGGTCATCACATGTCGGTCCCGACCACGCCGCTCAACCGTCTCCGCCAATTGTGGCGCGAGGGCCGCCCCGCCTTCGGTGCGATTGCGACGATTCCGAGCGTGCAAACCGTGCAGATCATGGCGCGCTCGCTCGACTGGATCATCGTCGATCTCGAGCACGGGCCGATCGGGCTCACCGAAGCGCATGCGATGATCGCCGCAACGACCGGCACGCCGTGCACACCGCTGGTGCGGATCGCGGCGAACGAGCCGTGGCTTGCGAAAGCGCCGATGGACATCGGCGCCTTCGGCATCAATTTTCCGATGATCACGAACCGCGCGGAGGCGGAGAAAGCGGTGCGCAGCGTACGCTATCCGCCGCGCGGCGATCGTCTCTGGGGTCCCTTCCACGCGCCATTCCGTTGGGGCCAGTCGATGCCGGATTACATGGCCGGCGCCGACGACGAGATGATCTGCATGATCACCATCGAGCATGTCGACGCCGTCAACCGCATCGACGAGATCATGGCCACGCCAGGCATCGACGTCGCGGTGATCGGCCCCGGCGATCTCGCCACCTCCATCAACAAGCGCGGCCAGATGGACGATCCGGAGCTGCTCGAGCTGGTCGCGCGCGCCGAGGCCGGCATCCTCAAAAGCGGCGTGCCGATCGGCGGCGTCGCGCGCACCGCCGACCAGGCCAACGCCCTCGTCGACCGCGGCTACCGTGCCATCGCCCTCGGCTTCGACTGGTCGCTATTCCAGCGCGGCATCATGGCCGCGTTCGAGGGCATCAAGCGCTGAACACGCCGATTGCCACCTTGCCGGGAACTGCCGCGCTGCTAGGGTCGGCCGTTCCAGGGAGGAAAAACCATGCTCAAAAAGACCTTGCTCGCTCTGGCCTTCACCGGCCTCGCCGTCGCTGCTTTCGCTCAGCAGACCGGCATCAAGCGCACTCCGCTCCAGAAGGTCGAATTTCCGGACGGCTACAACACCATCACCGCCATCGCGGAAGTGCCGGCGGGCGGCGCGGCCGGACGCCATACCCATCCGGGCATCGAGACCGGTTATGTGCTCGAAGGCGAACTCAATCTCCTGATCGACGGGCAGCCGGAAAAAACCCTGAAAGCCGGCGATTCCTACCAGATCCCGGCAGGTGTCGTGCATGACGCCAAAGCCCACGGCGATAAGGCTATGAAAGTGCTTGGAGTTTACGTCGTCGACAAGACCAAGCCGCTGGCCTCGCCAGCCCCCTGATGCGGCGAACCGACCGGCCCCAAGCGGGTTGGTTCGTGCTAGAGCAGGCGGCGAGCGGGAACCCCGCTCGCTGCACATATTTTAATCCTCGGGAACCGAAAGACCCATGCGCGGGACGCCAAAGACCATTTCGCTGCCGCGCCGCCTGATTTGCGACCTCATGCGCGCCTCGATGGGTGTGCCCTTCGTCTCGCTGTCCCGTTCGCTCAATATTCGCCCCCTGCTGGAGGCTCGCTCAGGCGCGATGGCGCCCGCCGGCTGGGCGGCGATCTTCGTCAAGGCCTTCGCCCTGGTGGCCAGGGACGAGCCGGTTCTGCGTACCGTCTACGCCAAATGGCCCTGGCCGATGCTCTACGAGCTGCCGAAGAGCGTTGCGCTGGTGGCCATCGCGCGGGTCGAGGACGGCGAGGAATGCGTGCTGCCGCAGCGAATCGCTGCCCCGGAGGCCCTCCCACTGGCCGCAGTCGATGCCGAGATCCGGCGCGGCAAGACGGCGCCGATCAACGACGTCCCCATGTTCCGCAAGATCATGCGGGCAACCCGCCTGCCGCTGCCGCTGCGGCGCCTGTCCTGGGCGATCGGGCTCAATTTCGGCCGGCAGCGCGGCAATTGGTTCGGCAGCTTCGCGGTGAGCTCGGTGGCCGCCTATGGCGGCGGCGAGCTCCATCCCGTCACGCCCGGCCCGTTCATCGTCAGCTATGGGGTTGTCGAGCCCGACCAGACCATCCATGTCGTGATCCGCTGGGACCACCGGGTCACCGACGCCGCCCCCATCGCCCGGGTCCTGACCCGGCTGGAACAGGTCCTGAACACTGAAATCGCTGCCGAATTGCGGGCGGCTGGCCCCAAGCCGATCAGGGCGGTCGGGAGCTGATTTCGCGGCCATTCGCATTGACACAACGGCCCAAAGTCCCCTAAAAGCCGCCTGCTCGCGGGCCGATTTCGGCCCGCGAAGCGTTTCGCGACCCGTGGTCCTGTCCCCTATGCTTTGGGGATCGGACCTGTCGGTGCCGGGATCATCCCGTCACACAGGAGGGCGCGTTTCCTCAAACCATGTACCTGAAGAGGACGCGATGACTAAGCGCAGTGAGGCGAAGTACAAGATCGATCGCCGTATGGGCCAGAACATCTGGGGCCGCCCGAAGAGCCCCGTGAACCGCCGCGAATACGGCCCCGGCCAGCACGGCCAGCGCCGCAAGGGCAAGCTCTCCGACTTCGGCGTGCAGCTGCGCGCCAAGCAGAAGCTGAAGGGCTACTACGCCAACATTTCCGAGCGCCAGTTCCACGGCATCTATGTCGAGGCGAGCCGCCTCAAGGGTGACACCGGCGAGAACCTGATCGGCCTCTTGGAGCGTCGTCTCGACGCGGTCGTGTACCGCGCCAAGTTCGTCTCGACGATCTTCGCCGCGCGCCAGTTCATCAACCACGGCCACATCAAGGTGAACGGCCGCAAGGTCAACATCTCGAGCTACCAGCTCAAGGTCGGCGACGTGATCGAGGTCAAGGAAGCCTCCAAGCAGCTCGCCCACGTCCTCGAAGCGAGCCAGCTCCCCGAGCGCGACACGCCCGACTATCTCGAAGTCGACCACGGCAAGATGACCGCCAAATACATCCGCATCCCCGGCCTCTCCGACGTGCCGTTCCCGGTGCAGATGGAGCCGCATCTGGTCGTCGAATTCTATTCGCGCTAAGATCTGATCATCGAAAGGCCCCGGTTCGCCGGGGCCTTTTTGCTTAAAGAGCCACGTCAGTGGCCGTCCCGCCGTTAGGAGGCGTCGCATGCTCTACACCCCTCCCCCCGTCGATCCCAAGGCGCCGCCGGTGCGCATCAATCTGCTGTCGGACACGCAGACCAAGCCGACGGCTGCGATGCGCGAGGCGATGGCGCGGGCCGAGGTCGGCGACGAGCAGGTCGGCGACGATCCGACCGTGAACGCGCTGTGCGAGCGCGTTGCGGATCTGCTCGGCAAGGAGGCCGCCGTCTACATGCCGTCGGGCACGATGTGCAACGTCACCGCCACGCTGGTGCATTGCCGCCCCGGCGACGAGATCCTCGCCCACGAGACCGCGCACATCATCGCCCGCGAAGGCGGCGCGCATGCCGCGATCGGTGGCTTCCAGGTCACGCAATTGAAGGGCGCGGACGGCCAGTTCACGCCGGAAACGTTCCGCAAGGCGCTGCATCCGCGCACGCGCTACCAGCCGCCACAGACCGTCGTCAGCGTCGAGCAGACCGCCAATATCGGCGGCGGCACGATCTGGAAGAAGGCCGCGCTCGACGAGATCGTCGCGATCGCCAGGCAACATGGCCTCGTCACCCATATGGACGGCGCGCGCCTGCTCAACGCCACTGTGGCGAGCGGCATCTCTCCACGCGACATGACCGCAGGCTGGGACTCGGCCTGGATCGACTTCTCGAAGGGCCTGGGCGCGCCGATCGGCGGCGTGCTCGCGGGCTCGCGCGCCTTCATCGACGCGGTCTGGCAGTGGAAGCAGCGCCTCGGCGGCTCGATGCGGCAGGCCGGAATCTGCGCCGCCGCCTGCATCTACGCGCTCGACCACCACGTCGACCGCCTCGCCGACGACCACGCCAATGCGCGCGCGCTCGCCCGCGGATTGTCGCAGATTGCGGGCATCGAGGTGCAGGAGCCCGAGACCAATCTCGTGTTCTTCAAGCCCGACGGCGCCGGCATTGCCGGCGACAAGATGGTCGCCGCGCTCCGTCAGCGCGGCGTGACGCTTGCGATGATGGACGGCCGTATCCGCGCCTGCACCCATCTCGACGTCAATGCGAGCCAGATCGAGGAAACGATCGGATACGTGCGCGAGATCGTGCGCGGGGCGTAATCAGCGCCTCATCGCTGCGTAGACCAGCCGCTTCAGCTCGTCCTGGATCGGGCCGCGCTGCGAGGGCGACTGCATCATGCAGATCACGAACATGTCGTCAGCGGGATCGACGAAGAAGAAGGTGCCGCCGACACCGTCCCAGCGATATTCGCCCGCCGGCAGCGGGCCGTTTGCCACGGTGCGCACGGCAAAGCCGAGACCAAAGGCGCCACCGGGACCCGGAAAGTAGAACTCGGGATCCTTCCTCACTCCAGTCCCCTCGCCGATCTGGTCCGACGCCATCAGCGCGAGCGTCTCGCCCCTGAGATAGCGGCGACCATCGAGCTCGCCGCCACTGAGCAGCATCCGCGCAAAGCGCGCATAGTCGCCGATGGTGCCGACCATGCCGGCCCCGCCGGATTCCCAGCGACGCGGCGCGGTCGCCTCCTTGATGCCGGCGACGGGACGATCAAACCAGTCGCCCGGCAAGGGTTCGGCGATCAGCGGCCGCTTGGCATCGTCGGCCACGAAGAACGCCGTATCCCGCATCCCCAGTGGATCGAGCAGCCGCTTCTTCTCGAATTGATAGAGCGACAGGCCAGATACGACCTCGATCACACGCCCAAGCACATCGGTGGAATGGCCATAATCCCACAGCGTCGCCGGCTGCTCAGCCAGCGGCAGGCGCGCGAGCCGCTCGACGAATTGCGCGTTGTCGGGATCGCCATCGAACAGGCCGGCTTGCGCATAGAGCTTGCGCACGGGACTGCTGCCGTAGAAGCCATAAGTAATGCCGGAGGTATGTCGAAGCAGGTCGCGTACCGTGATCGGCCGCGCGAGCGGCTGGAGCGCCAGCTTGCCGTCGGCTTGCGGGACGCCAACCTGCACATCGGCGAAGGCCGGAATGTATTTCGCGACAGCATCGTCGAGCGCGAGCTTGCCGTCGTCGACCAGCATCATCGCCGCCACCGAGGTGATCGGTTTCGACATCGAATAGAGGCGGAAAATGGTATCATCCGTCATCGGCTGCCCCGTCTTCGCATCGCGCAGGCCGAACGTCTCGGAGAGCACGGGCTTGCCGTGCTGCTGGATCAGCAGGATCGCGCCGGGAATCCTGCCGGCCGCGACCTCGCCGCGAAGAAACGCGCTGACGCGCGCAAGTCCCGCAGTCGAGAAGCTGCGCGCAACCGGTGCTTCGGCACGGACCGGACCGGCAGCGCCGGCCAGCAGGGCAAAGGCGGCAACGAGGACAGCTCGAACGAGGGCCTCACTTCTCCATGGCTTCATAAACCAACTGCTTCAGTGTCCGCTGCACGCGCTGGCGCTCGGTCGGGGTCTGCTCCAGCAGCACGAAGAACATGTCCTGCTTGGGGTCCACCACGAAATAGCAGCCGGAGGCGCCGTCCCACTTCAATTCCCCGAGATCGCCGGGCGGCGGCGGCTTGGCATTGCCGGGGTCGGTGCGGACCGCAAGGCCGAGGCCGAAGCCAAAACCGTCGCCGGGGAAATAGAAATAGTCGCGGTCGACGCCGGAGCCCGGGCCAACCTGATCGGTCACCATCAACTTGAATGTCTCAGGCTTGAGAATGGTCTTGCCGTCGAGGCTGCCGCCATTGAGCAGCATCTGCGTAAAGCGCGCATAGTCCGCCATGGTCGTGACCATGCCGCCGCTGGCGAACTGGATCTTCTTGACGACCGTCGGATCGTTGATCCGGCCGACACGAAAGTCGCTGTCGTTCGGCACCGGCTGCGCCAGCAGCTTCTGCTTCTCGGGATCGGTGACGAAGAATCCGGTGTCGACCATGCCGAGCGGATCGAGCAGCTTCTCCCGCTCGATCTCGATAAGCGGCTTGCCGGCCGCGATCTCCATCACGCGCGCGAGGATGTCGGTGGAGTGGCCGTATTGCCAGAGCGCGCCCGGCTGGTTGTGCAGCGGCAGTTTTGCGATGCGTTCGGCGAACTCGGCGAGATCGAAATCGCCGGCATAGATGTTGGCGTCACGATAGGTCTTGCGGACCAGGCTGTCGCCATAGAAGCCATAGGTGACGCCGGAGGTGTGGCGCATCAGGTCGAGCACCGTCATCGGCCGCGTCGGCGGCACCAGTTCGAGCGACTTGGTGCCGTCCTCGGCTTTCTTCTCGACGCCGACCTTCACGTTGGCGAAGGACGGAATGTATTTCGAGACGGGATCGTCGAGCTTGATCTTGCCGTCCTCGATCAGCTGCACCGCGACGACGGACGTGATCGCCTTGCTCATCGAGAACAGGCGGAAAATCGTCTTGTCGGTGATCGGCGCCTTGCTGACCACGTCCTGCACGCCGAAGGCTTCGTGGTAGACCGGCTTGCCGTGCTGCTGGATCAGCACGGTTGCGCCGGCGATCTTGCCGGTTGCGACCTCGTTCTTGAAGAACTCGCTGACCTTGGCGAGCTTGTCCTGATTGAAATGCGCGCCGGCCGGAATCTCGTAGGTGCCCTCTGCCCGTGCGAACGACATCGCCCCAAGCGACACCAGCGCGCCGCAGGCAAGCGCACGCAGTCCAGATTGTGAAATCATATCCCCTCCCCGTAACATGGCCGGGCGGAGTGTACTGACCGCGTCATCAGGCACAAGGGCTGCTGTGTCGCGCAAGCGCCTCGGCATGGAGCTTGGCGCTCGGCTCGGCAAAGCAGCAGAACACCACGCGCGCAACGGACGGCGCGACAGCGAGCCCTTCGATTATCGTGCGCACGGCGATCTCCGCCGCGCGGTCTGCGGGAAAGCGGAAAATGCCGGTCGAAATCGCGGGAAATGCCACCGAGGTCAGCTTGTGCTTCCCGCACAGCTCCATCGAACGGCAATAGCAGGAGGCGAGCAGATCGACTTCGTCCAGCGTGCCGCCATTCCAGACCGGACCGACGGTATGGATCACGTGCGCGGCCTTGAGCCGATAGCCCTTGGTGATCTTGGCGTCGCCCGTCTTGCAGCCGTGGAGCATCCGGCATTCGGCGATCAGATCGGGCCCGGCGGCCCGATGGATCGCCCCATCGACGCCGCCCCCGCCCAGGAGCGACGTGTTGGCGGCGTTGACGATGGCGTCAACGCTCAGTGTCGTGATGTCGGCAACGATGACCTCGAGCTCCGCGCCGCCAATCCGGCGCGACAGCGCGGTCACGCGTCAGGCCGCGACTGCGACGCCCTTCTCGGAGAGGAGCTGCTGCAATTCGCCGGCCTGGAACATCTCGCGGACGATGTCGCAGCCGCCGACGAATTCGCCCTTCACATAGAGCTGCGGAATGGTCGGCCAGTTGGAGAAGGTCTTGATGCCGTTGCGCAGTTCTGCGGATTCGAGGACGTTGAGGCCCTTATAGCCAACGCCGAGATGGTCGAGGATCTGCACGACCTGGCCGGAGAAACCGCACTGCGGAAATTGCGGCGTGCCCTTCATGAACAGAACCACGTCGTTCGACTTCACTTCGTTGGCGATGAATTCCTCGATGCTCATATCCATGTCCTTCTGGGGCGGAGCCCTCAACATTCACTCCGGGCCGGCTCAGCCGATTTAACCCGATACCTGCCTATATATGTAGCCCAAACCGTTGTGCATCCAAAGTAAAATGGCGGCGAACACCCCCTTGGCGGCCGGTCCTGATGGCACCGGCCCCATTGCATGATGACACGAATATCATCACCGGGGAGGACTTTCATACCGTAACGGAGCCCCTATCTAGGACGAACCTTGGTTTTGGAACCGGGCAACGCCAACAACGTTCTCTTGTCCTGTCTGGAGAAAAACGTGACGAAACAAGCTTCCGCTACGGCCACCGCCCCGCTTTCGTCACCGTCCTCCGCCCCAGGCAAGCTCGCCCTGTGGCTGGAAGACGCCTTTCTCGCCGTCCGCAACGAGACCGAGCGCCGGGCCGCGCCGCTGTCGCCGGAGGACCAGCAGATCCAGTCCATGCCGGATGCGAGCCCCGCGAAATGGCACCGGGCCCACACCACCTGGTTCTGGGAGCAATTTCTGCTCGGCGAGCACTGCCCGGGCTACCGGCCCTTCCACCCCGATTTCGCGTTCCTGTTCAACTCCTATTATGTCAGCGCCGGCCCGCGTCATGCCCGGAATCACCGTGGCGACATCACCCGTCCCAGTGCGAACGAGGTCGGCGCCTATCGCAGACATGTCGATGCGGCGGTCGTGAAATTCTTCCGCGAGGCCGGCGAGGACAAGCTCCGCGCCATCGCTCCGCTGGTCGAGGTCGGGCTCAACCACGAGCAGCAGCATCAGGAATTGATGTTCACCGACATCCTGCACGCCTTTGCGCAGAATCCGGTCTATCCGGCCTACGACCCGGACTGGCGCTTTCCGTCCGCGACGCGCACCGGCGATGACTGGCTGCCCCTCAACGAAGGCATCCACACCGTCGGCCACGTCGACGACAGCTTCCATTTCGACAACGAGAAGCCGGCCCATCGCGCCCTCGTCGGCCCGGTCAAGGTCGCGCGCAATCTCGTCACCAATGGCGAATGGCTCGCCTTCATGCGCGACGGTGGCTACGCGAACGCAACGCTGTGGCTGATGGACGGCTTTGCCACCGTCAGCAGGGAAGACTGGCAGGCTCCGGGCCATTGGCGCGAGGTCGATGGCGCCTGGCAGGTGATGACGCTCGCCGGCCTCAAGCCGGTCGATCCCGACGCCCCCGTCTGCCATGTCAGCTATTACGAGGCCGATGCGTTCGCGCGGTGGGCCGGAAAGCATCTGCCGACCGAGATGGAATGGGAGGTCGCGGCACGCGCGGGCGCGCTCAATGACGCCTTCGGGATCGTCTGGCAGTGGACGCGATCTTCCTATTCGCCCTACCCGGGTTACCGCGCCATCGAAGGCGCGCTCGGCGAATACAACGGCAAGTTCATGGTCAACCAGCTGGTGCTGCGCGGCTCCTCGCTTGCAACCCCGGAGGGGCACAGCCGTATCACCTATCGTAACTTCTTCTATCCGCACCACCGCTGGCAATTCACGGGACTGCGGCTCGCCGATTACAACTAGTTCTCATCCGACGACAGATGCGCGCCGGACAGCGCGTTCAGGAGAGTATCATGAATGTGCACGCCAGCGCTTTGGCCGAAGCCCATCTTCCCGACGAGCAGACGACCGCCTTTGCCCGCGAGGCCATCGAGGATTTGTCGCAGCAACCGAAAAAGCTGTCGCCAAAGTATTTCTACGATGCGACCGGATCGGAATTGTTCGAGGCGATCACGCGCCTGCCCGAATATTATCCGACGCGCACCGAGCTTGCGATCCTGAAGGAGCGCGGCAGCGAGATCGCAAAGTTCATTCCCGAGCATGCGGCGCTGGTCGAGTTCGGCGCGGGCGCGACCACGAAGGTCCGCCTGCTGCTGAGCCACTGCAAGTTCGCGGCCTACGTGCCCGTCGACATCTCCGGCGACTTCCTGAAGGCGCAGGCAAACGGCCTGAAGCGGGACTTCCCCACACTCGGCATCTATCCGGTGGCGGCCGACTTCACCACGTCGTTCGAGCTGCCCAGGGCGGTCGCGTCAATGCCCAAGGTCGGTTTCTTTCCGGGCTCGACCATCGGCAATTTCGAGCCGCATGAAGCGCAGGCCTTCCTGAAGAGCGCGCGCGCGATTCTGGGCCGGGGCGCGCAGATGATCATTGGCGCCGACCTCGAGAAGGACGAGCGCGTTCTTCATGACGCCTACAACGATGCGGCCGGCGTCACCGCGCGCTTCAACCTCAATGTGCTGGTCCGGATCAACCGCGAGCTCGGCGGCAATTTCGACCTCTCCGCCTTCACCCATCGCGCCATCTACAATCGCGAGCGGCATCGCATCGAGATGCACCTGATCAGCAAGAAGAGCCAGACCGTGCGCCTGCTCGGCACCAGCTTCTCGTTCCGCCCCGGCGAGAGCATCCACACCGAGAACAGCTACAAATACAGCCTCGAACGCTTCGCTGCGCTGGCGCAAGGCGCCGGCTGGCGCGTGCGCGAGAGCTGGACGGATGCGGCCAAGATGTTTTCGGTGCATGCGCTGGAGGCGGTGGAGTAAACGCTGTAGCCGCCTTCACGCGCATTTCGCGCCCGGTGCTGCTTGGCTCAATCAGGTTTGCACGGCTCTAGCGTCACCAGCCGTTCATCCCGAATGATGGCGCGGAAGCTGTCCGTGTGCGGCTTCCCGCACGACCAGGAGAAAGACTCACCGTCGCGCTGGAGCGGCTCGCCAAGCCAGAAAACCACCTTTGATATCGGGTCACCAGGCTTGACGCGGTCGAGCCACTGCCTCGGGTTCGCCCACTGCCCGCAGTCGCCTTGCCAGTAGCACACGGGAGTTACGCAGCGTGCGGTGGCAGGCTTTCCCCCGATAGCCCGACAGGCCGCCGGGCCTTGACCGAGCACCCGACCCTGCATGGCCTCCTCGATAACAAGTACGGCTGCAGCCAAAACAGCGCCGAATATAATGAGGCGCCGCATGCTGCGCTCACGCCTCTTCCACCTTCGACCCCAGCGACACCGACTCCCATACCGCGACGACGATCATGATCACGGTCGTCGCAACCGACAGCCAGAGCGGCGAGAGATCGGCGGCGAACCACCACAGCCCCAGCAGCAGGATGATGCCGATGCCGTGCGAGAGCTGGAGGAAGCCGCGGATCGCGTGCTTGAACAGGATGGTGCCGACCAGGAACACCAGCGGCCCGCCGATCGTGCTCACGATGATCCTGACGTCGGAATGTCCGGTCGGATGCTTCAGCACCAGTTCGTCCGAGACCGCGGTCAGGATGATGCCGGCGACGATCGGCATGTGCAGATAGGTGTAGGCGAGCCGCGCCAGCCGGCCGGATTCGGCGGACTTCGAGATGCGCTCGGAGCCGGCCTCGGCGCCCTTGTGGAAATAGATCCACCACATCGCGATGGCCCCGACCAGCGCCGAGACGAACGCGAGAATGTTGTCCGCGGTCCAGTCCAGCTCGGCAAAGGTTGCGCCGTTGACGACGACGGCCTCGCCGAGCGCGATAATGATGAAGCCGGCGCAGCGCTCGGCCATGTGGCCGCCTTCGACGGCCCAGGCCTCGACCGACGAGAATCCCAGCTTGGGGATCCAGAAGCGTACCGCTGGCGAGATGTATTCGATCGTCAGCGCCACGATCCAGAACCACAGCCGCGCCTCGTCATGCGCGAGGCCGCCGAGGATCCAGAAGATCGCGGAGCCGCAGAGCCAGACCAGGATCCGGATCGCGTTGTGCCGCACCGCCGTCCGGTGGCGCGGGGTTGCGAACATCCAGAAGGCGGTGCGTCCGACCTGCATGGTCGCATAGGCAATCGCAAACCACAGGCCCCGCCCCTCGAAGGCGGTCGGGATCGTCGTCGACAGCACGAGGCCGCCCAGCATCATCGAGAAGAGCAGGATGCGGACCGGCGTCAGATCGGGATTGAGCCAGTTGGTGACCCAGGCGGTATAGACCCACACCCACCACACCGCGAGAAACAGCACCGTGACATGCACCGCGCCGATCGGCGTGAAATGGTGCAGCAGCGTGTGCGAGACCTGCGTGACGGCAAAGACGAAGACGAGGTCGAAGAACAGCTCGGCATTGGTGACGCGGCTGTGCTGGTTCGGCACGATGACGCGAAACATCGCGCCGCGCGGATTGTCCGCAGCCATCATCGTTCCCCGTCGCGATCAGATCAGGTGCCGGGTACCCCGGTTTGCAGCGCCAGCGCGTGTAGCACGCCGCCCATCTGGCCGCGCAGGGACTGATAGACGATCTGGTGCTGCTGGACGCGGGACTTGCCGCGGAAGGATTCCGAAATCACGGTCGCGGCATAGTGATCGCCGTCGCCGGCGAGGTCACGGATCGTCACCTCGGCATCGGGGATCGCTGCCTTGATCATCGCCTCGATATCGTGGGCGTCCATGGGCATTCGGGTCTCGCTCCTTCTGGTCTCAAACGTTCGAATCGCTGCCGGGGTCCCCTCGCCAGCAGGGCCAAACTTAGCGTGAACGGCCTTCTACGTCACGCCTTCCGGCACTATATCCCTGATCCCATCAGGATAAAGGCACGACAAAGTGCCGCGCGCGGCAGATTGATCGAAAAGGCGTGAAATCATGAAGCTTCCAGGGCCCGACCACCCCATCACCATCACCCCAAACCCCCGGCGCGTCCGCGTCACGGCGGGCGACATCGTGATCGCCGAGACCAGCAAGGCGCTGACGCTGAAGGAGGCCAAATATCCGGCAGTGCAATATGTACCGCGACAGGATGCCAACATGGCGCTGCTGGAGCGCACCGACCGCGTCACCCACTGCCCCTACAAGGGCGATGCGAGCTATTACAGCGTCAAGGTCGACGGCAAGACGCTCGATAACGCGATCTGGACCTACGAGACGCCCTTCCCCGCGATGACGGAGATTTCCGGCCATCTGGCCTTCTATCCGGACAAGGTGAAGATCGAGGAGGTGGGGTAGCCTCTCCCGTCATGGCCGGGCTTGTCCCGGCCATCCACGTGCTCTGACAGCCGCGGACACGGAAGGCGTGGATGCCCGGGACAAGCCCGGCCATGACGACTGAGTACGCTGACGCAGCCCCGCTACGCCCTGAAGATCGTGAGCCCCAATATCAGCAGCACCAGGAAGATCACGACGAAGACGTAGAACAGGAAGCGGGCGATGTCGGCGGAGGCGGCCGAGATGCCGGTGAAGCCGAGCACGCCGGCCACGATCGAGATCAAGAGAAAGATCAGCGCCCATTTCAGGATCGTCATCGCCAGCTCCGACTTGGGTGCCGCATGTCGCGGCCCTCACGCCCTTTTCGCGAACGCTAACTTCGCTGCGCGGAACTGGTTCCTGACGGCGCCGCATCGGCCAAGACGCTGCAAAACAGGACACTGCAAAACATGACGTTGCACAATCATGGCGCTGCACAAACGGCGCTTGCTGAATCGGGTTCCCGGCGGCACAGTCTGGCCGGGACAGGAGCAAGACCGGGGCGGCCATGATGACGATGTCACATTCAGCGACGATCGGTGCAGAGGTGCACGCCGCGCCGAAGAGCAAGACGCGCAATCTGTCGCTCGATCGCGCCCGCACCTTCCTGACTCTGGTGGTGCTGCTGCATCACGCGGTGATCCCCTATACTTATTTCGGTCATACCGATCCGAAGTACTTCTTCGGCTTCGACATGATCGTGCTCGCCACCGACAGTTTCTTCATGGCGATGTTCTTCTTCCTGTCGGGACTATTCGCCTGGTCTGGTATCGCCCGGAAGGGAGCGCGGAGCTATTTGGCAGATCGCCTGCTTCGGCTGGGCTTACCCTTCGCGATCTGCGCCCTTACAGTCATTCCGCTCGCCTATTACGCGATCTCCCTGCGGCACCATCCCGAGATCGGCTTTTCGGAATTCTGGTGGAATATGGTCACGAAGGGCCCGTGGCCGAGCGGGCCGATCTGGTTCCTTTGGGTCTTGTTCGCCTTCGACCTGGTTGCCTGCCTGCTGCACCGGCTGTCGCCCAATCTGCTCGATCCGATCAATCGCCTCTCGCTACACGGTCGCCGTCGGCCCGCCGTGTTCTTCGCGGTCATGCTTGCCGTCACCGCGGCGTTCTACATTCCCGGGCGGGTTCACTTCGGAGCAGGCAGTTGGTTCGAGTTCGGGCCGTTCTCGGTCCAGCACGGGCGCGTGATGCTCTACGCGACCTACTTCTTTTTCGGTGCCGGCATCGGCGTTGCGCAAATGGATCGCGGGCTGCTCGCTGCAGACGGCCGGATGGCGAAGGTCAGCTGGGACTGGATGGTGCTGGCGATCGTTCCGTATTGCCTCTTGTGGGTGCTGATCTTCATCAAGCGCGAAATCCTGGGCAACCCGTCGCCGCTGCCGGACTGGTATGAAGCGCTCTATGCCATCTGCTTCACTGTCTTCAGCGTGGCCATCATGTTTCTGATCCTGGCCTTTTTCCAGAGGTTCAGGCAATCAGGCTCAGCCAAGCTGCTCGATCCAATGCAGAGCGACGCGTACGGCATGTTCCTGGTGCACTATCCGATCGCACTGTGGCTGCAATACTGGCTGTTCGACTATGACCTGCCGGCGATCGTCAAGGCCACGCTCGGGTTTGTGCTGACAGTCGCGGCGAGCTGGGCGCTGACGCGAGCGTTGCGGCAGATCCCGGGCGCGACGAAGGTGCTTTGAGGAAGCGGCACCGGCCTCCTATCGTCGTTCCGAGCGCAGCGAAGTGGTCGAGCCCGGATGGAGCGAAGCGCAATCCGGGGTCTGTCGCCGCGGGTACCATCCCGGATTACGCTTCGCTCCATCCGGGCTACGGGTCTGAGATTGAGACAGCGCCTACGCCGCCTTCCCGCCCATATACTCCGGCAGCCAGCGCTCGAACGAGGTGCGCAGCGTATCGATCGCCACCGACGCCTCGCCGGCGATCGCGATCGCGTCGCCGCCGGTGGTGCCGATCCGCACGCAGGGCACCTCGCAGCCGCGCATCTTGGCCAGCACGCGGCCGGCCTCCGTTTCCGGCACGGTGACGAGATAGCGTGCCTGGTCCTCGCCGAACCAATAGGCCTGCGACACGAGCGCGGTCGGCGCCGCCAGCAGCTTGGCGCCGATGCCGCTCGCCATCGCCATCTCGGCAAGCGCGATCAGCAGGCCGCCATCGGAGAGGTCGTGCACGGCGGTCGCGGTGCCCGCATGGATCATGCCGCGCACGCAGTCGCCGTTGCGCTTCTCGGCGGCGAGATCGACCGGCGGCGGCGCGCCCTCCTCGCGACCGCAGATGTCGCGTAAGTAGACCGACTGGCCGAGCCAGCCATGGGTCTCGCCGATCAGCAGGATCGCCTCGCCCTCGGCCTTGAAGGCGAGCGAGGCTGACTTGGTGAAATCGTCGAGCAGGCCGACGCCGCCGATCGAGGGCGTCGGCAGGATCGCGCGGCCGTTGGTCTCGTTGTAGAGCGAGACGTTGCCTGAGACGACCGGGAAGTCGAGCGTGCGGCAGGCTTCCGAGATGCCCTTCAGGCAGCCGACGAACTGGCCCATGATCTCGGGCCTTTCAGGATTGCCGAAGTTGAGATTGTCGGTGATCGCGAGCGGCTTGCCGCCGACCGCAGTGATGTTGCGCCAGGCCTCCGCCACCGCCTGCATGCCGCCCTGGTAGGGATCGGCCTCGCAATAGCGCGGCGTGACGTCGACGGTCAGCGCCAGGCCCTTCGGCCCGTCCTGCACGCGCACCACGGCGGCATCGCCGCCGGGGCGCTGCATGGTGTTGCCGAGGATGACGTGGTCGTACTGCTCCCAGACCCAGCGCCTGCTGCACATGTCAGGCGTGCCGATCAGCTTCTCCAGCGCGGCCCCGACGCTCATCGGTGCCGGCACTTCGCGCGCATGCACGACCGGCAGCGCGGCGGAGGGGATATGCGGCCGGTCATAGACCGGCGCCTCGTCGCCGAGCTCCTTGATCGGCAGGTCGGCCATGACGTCGCCGCCATGCTTGACCACGAAGCGCTTGCTCGGCGTGGTGTAGCCGACCACGGCGAAGTCGAGGCCCCATTTCTTGAAGATGGCCTCGGCTTCCTTCTCCTTCTCGGGCTTGAGCACCATCAGCATGCGCTCCTGGCTCTCCGAGAGCATCATCTCGTAGGCGCTCATGCCAGTCTCGCGGGTCGGCACCGCGTCGAGATCAAGGTCGACGCCGAGGTCGCCCTTGGCGCCCATCTCGACCGCCGAACAGGTCAGGCCCGCCGCGCCCATGTCCTGGATCGCGATGACGCAGCCCTTCTCCATGATCTCGAGGCAGGCTTCCAGCAGCAGCTTCTCGGCGAAGGGATCGCCGACCTGCACGGTGGGGCGCTTCTCCTCGGACTTGTCGTCGAACTCGGCCGAGGCCATCGAGGCGCCGTGGATGCCGTCACGGCCGGTCTTGGAGCCCAGATAGACGATCGGCATGTTCACGCCGGAGGCGGCCGCATAGAAGATCTTGTCGGCGTCGGCGAGGCCCACGGCCATCGCGTTGACGAGGATGTTGCCGTCATAACGGGTGTGGAAGCGCACCTGGCCGCCGACGGTCGGCACGCCGAAGGAATTGCCGTAGCCGCCGACGCCGGCGACCACGCCGGAGACGAGATGCCGGGTCTTGGCATGCTCGGGCGCGCCAAAACTCAGCGCATTGAGGCAGGCGATCGGGCGCGCGCCCATGGTGAAGACGTCGCGCAAAATGCCGCCGACGCCGGTGGTCGCACCCTGGTAGGGCTCGATGTAGCTCGGGTGGTTGTGGCTCTCCATCTTGAAGACCACGGCTTGGCCGTCGCCGATGTCGATCACGCCGGCATTCTCGCCGGGGCCCTGGATCACCCAGGGCGCTTTGGTCGGCAATCCGCGCAGATGGATGCGCGAGGATTTGTACGAGCAATGCTCGTTCCACATCGCCGAGAAGATGCCGAGCTCGGTGAAAGTCGGCTCCCGCCCGATCAGCTTCAGGATGCGCTCGTACTCGTCGGGCTTGAGCCCGTGGGCGGCAACCAGTTCGGGGGTGATCTTGGGTTCGTTCTTCATGGATTCGGGGCTTTCGGCGGCGGTTGGCCGTTCTTAGGAAGATCGGGGCCTCGCGAAAAGCCCTTTATGGCGCATTTTCCCACTGTCCCACGTTTTGCGGCCGAGGGGTGCGGGAACGGGAATTGCACGGCGCGGACGGATCGGATTTAAGGGCTGAAGACCCGCAATTGAAGGCCCATTTCCTTGCACGAATTGACCAAAACGGCCGCTCCGCCCCGCCCCGAGCTGCATGTCGCGACCGAGGGGGAATTCAAGGGCTGGCAAACCTGGATCAGGGACAGCTTTGAGAACCATATCGGTCCCTTCTGGCACCGCCTGGAGGCGGACGGCAGCGTCCGCTGCGCCTTCCGGGTCGAAAAGAAGCATTTGAACGGCTCCAGCAACGTCCATGGCGGCTGCTTCATGGCCTTCGCCGATTACTGCCTGTTCGCGATCGGCCGGAACGCACTGAACGGCCGCGGCGTGACGGTCAATTTCGCCTGCGAGTTCCTGGATGCCGGGCATGAGGGCGAGCTGATCGAATGCACCGGCGAGATCACCCGCGCCGGCGGCTCGTTGATCTTCCTGCGCGGGCAGATGGCCTCCGGCGAGCGCCGGCTGTTCACCTTTTCCGGAACGATCAAGCGGGCCAAGCGGAAGTCGCTCCCTCAGCCAAACGCATAGCTCGACGCCTTCCCTTTTGGCGTCCCCTCGCCCAGACTTGCGAGAAGCGCGGTCGCGCCGGGGAGCAGGAACAAGGTGCCGCAGAGCACGTCGCCGAGGGGTCGCGCAGCGGCCTCCGTATCATCGCCGCTACCGTCCATGGCCGCGACCGGCGCCCGCAACTGGCGCGACTATGCGCTGCTGTTCGCGCTCGCCTGCTGCTGGAGCTCCACCTATCCGCTGGCCAAGCTCGCGCTGGACACGATCCCGCCCATCACCTTCATCTCGGCGCGTTCGCTGATCGCGGCGGCTTTCCTGTTCGCGATCCTGTGGATGCGCGGAGTCAGGATCCCGACCGACGCGAAGGCCTGGGAGCTGTTCGCAACCCAGCAGCTGATCAACTCAACCTTCCCGTTCCTGGTCATCACCTGGTCGCAGCAATATGTGCCGGCGTCCAACACGGTGGTGCTGGCCTCGACGACGCCGATCTTCGCCTTCCTGATCACCTCGCTGATCACGCGCCACGAGCCGGCCACGCTGTTGAAGCTCGCGGGCGCGATCCTCGGTCTCGCCGGCACCGTCGCCATCGTCGGCCTCGATGCGCTCGGCGGCCTCAGGAGTGAGATCATCGCGGAGATCGCGATCCTGCTCGCCACCATCTCCTTTGCCTGCGCGACGATCTTCGGCCTCAGGCTATCCGACTACGACCCGATGGTGGTGGCGGCCGGCTCGCTGCTGTTCGGCGGCCTCATCCTGCTCCCGCCCTCGCTGATCATCGACCAGCCCTGGACGCTGCATCCGACGTTTCAGGCGATCATCGCCACCATCGTCATGGGCATCGTCTCCAGCGCGTTGGGATTGATGCTGTTCTACGTCTGCCTCGGCCGGCTCGGCACGCTGACAACGAATGCGCAAGGCTATTTGCGCATCCCGATCGGCGTCGGCCTGTCCGTGCTGCTGCTCGGCGAGAGCGTGCCCTCGAACCTCGCACTGGGCCTGCTGCTGGTCATGGCCGGCGTTGCCGCGATGACGGTGCCGGCCGAGCGACTGAAGCTGCGCTAGCGCGAGGCGCTATGGCTTGGCGTCGTCCGCCAGCATCTTCCGGTATTTCTCGACGTCGCGCGTCACGAGCTGCTGAAGCAGCTCCGGCGTATGCTCGTTGTCGTCGGGCGCAACGGTCGAGAGGTCGGCAAAGCGCTTCTTCACCGCGTCGGTCTCCACGGCGGTGCGCGCCGCCGCATTCAGCCTGGCGATGACGGCCGGCGGCGTGCCCTTGGGCGCGAACAGGCCGTTCCAGCCCTGCGCCTCGAATTCGGGCAGGCCGGCTTCGGCAGACGTCAGCAGGTCGGGCAGCGTCGCGAGCCGCACGGTCGAGCCGACCACGAGCCCCCTCACCAGCTTCTCGTTGATCGACTGCGAGACCGAGGCGGCCGCGTCGCAGACGCCGTCGATCTGGCTGCCGACCGCATCGGTCAGCGCAGGCGCGGCGCCGCGATAGCCGACCAGCGTCGCGTCGATCCCGGCAGCGGTGACGAAGCTCTTGCAGATCAAATAGTTCGAGGAGCCGACGCCGGCATGGCCGAGATTGATCTTGCCCGGATTGGCCTTGGCGTAGGCGATGAACTCCTTGAGGTCCTTCGCCGGAAAATCCTTCCGGATCGCGATGATGCCGAACGTCTTCGCCACCATGGCGATCGGCACGAAGGACTCCGGCGTGAACGGCAGCTTTGGATAGATCGTGTAGGTCGCGGCATTGGTGCCGGCATTGCCAATCGCGATGGTGTAACCGTCAGGCTCGGCGCGGGAGGCGCGTGCCAGCGCGGTCGAACCGCCGGCGCCGGCGACGTTCTCGATCACGATGGTCTGGCCGAGCGCGATGCCCATCTGCTCGGCGACGGTGCGTGCGATCACGTCCGAGGTGCCGCCGGCCGCGAACGGCACGATCATGGTGATCGGACGCTTGGGGAAATCCTGGGCGAATGCGGCACTTCCAAGCGAAAGTGTTGCGAGCGACAGCGCCGCGAGAAGCCGCTTCAGCACGAATGAAATCACGCGGCCTTTTCCAGATGCTGGACGAGACCGGCAAACAGGCCGCGGCCGTCGGTGCAACCCATGATGTCTTCGACGTGGTTTTCCGGATGCGGCATCATGCCGAGCACATTGCCCCTGTCGTTGACGAGGCCGGCGATCGAATGCGCCGCGCCGTTGATGTTGTGGTGCTCGTCAACCGCGCCGTCGGCCGAGCAGTAGCGATAGAGCACCCGCCCCTCGCCTTCGATGCGCTTGATGGTCTCCTCATCCGCCTCGTAGTTGCCCTCGCCGTGTGCGACGGGGACGCGGATCACCTGCCCGGCATTGTAGCCGCGGGTGAACGGCGTGTCGGAGCGCTCGACGCGCAGATGCACGTCGCGGCAGATGAATTTCAGCTGCGCATTGCGCATCAGGACGCCCGGCAAGAGGCCGGACTCGCAGAGGATCTGAAAACCGTTGCAGACGCCGAGCACGAGGCCGCCCTTGGCCGCATAGTCGCGCACCGCATCCATCACCGGCGCACGCGCTGCGATTGCGCCACAGCGCAGGTAATCGCCGTAGGAGAAGCCGCCGGGCACGACCACGAGATCGGTGCCTGCCGGGAGCGACGTCTCGGCGTGCCAGACCATCGCGGGCTCGCTGCCCGAGATCAGCCTCAGCGCGCGCGCCATGTCGCGCTCGCGGTTGATTCCGGGAAAGACGAGGATGGCGGCTTTCATGGCAGGGGTTCCGACGGTGACGGGAATCGGGCTGGCCAAAGGGCCAATTCGCGAAGAGACATAGCCATTTGACGTGGATTTTACCAGTGCTAGCCTTGCCGGGCGGCCTTGTACACAGGCCATAGCCACGGCACTTTTGCCTGACGATCTTGCCCGGGATTGAAGCCATGAACGTCCCGTCGCTGCCCGCATCCCTCTCCGAACCGGTGTCCGCCGAAGGCGTCGTCGCCGCGGGTGCCTATGTCGACGGCCGGCGCGTCGCCAACATCGCCATCAGCGAGGCCTCGAGCTGGCGGGCCAAGCCCGGCCACGTGGTCTGGATCGGGCTGCACGAGCCCGACATGGCCCTGCTCAGCGCGGTGCAGAAACAGTTCGACCTGCACGATCTCGCCATCGAGGACGCCAATCACGCCCATCAGCGGCCGAAGATCGAGCAATATGGCGAGGCCCTGTTCATCGTGGCGCGGACGGCGCAGCTGGTCGAGGGCCGGATCGCCTTCGGCGAGACCCACATCTTCGTCGGCGAAGGCTATCTGGTCTCGGTGCGCCACGGCGCCTCGACCTCCTACACACCGGTGCGCGAACGCTGCGAAAGCTGCCCGCGCGCGCTCGCGCGCGGCGAGGACTACATCCTCTACGCCATCCTCGATTTCATCGTCGACAACTACTCGCCCGTGCTCGAGAGCATCCACGAGGAGGTCGAGAGCATCGAGGACGACGTGCTCTCCAAGCCGATCAGCAAGGCGCAGATCGAGCGGCTCTACATGCTGCGCCGCGACCTGCTGCGGCTCAGGACTGCGATCGGCCCGCTGGTGGAGGTCTGCCGCCGGCTGGAGCATGACGAGCTGGCGATGGTGCGCGCGACCATGCAGCCGCTGTTCCGCGACGTCACCGACCACGTCAGGAACATCCAGGAGCGCATCGATTCCATGCGCGAGGTGCTGGCCTTCGCCTTCGAAGCGAGCCTGCTGGTGGGACAGGCGCAGGAGACGGCGGTCTCCAAGAAGCTCGCCTCCTGGCTCGCGATCATCGCGATCCCAACCGCGCTTGCCGGCATCTACGGCATGAACTTCAAGCACATGCCGGAGCTGGAATGGGAATACGGCTATTACATGCTGCTCGGCGTGATGCTGATGGCATGCGGCGCGCTCTATTGGCGCTTCCGTCACGTCGGATGGCTGTGAGCGCGAAAGCGCTGGCCAGCAAGCCCGCATGCAGCGTCACAACCGGTCCAACTCCTCATCCCGAGGAGCGCGCATTTCGCGCTCCTCACGTGAGGATATGACAGGGTCAGACGATCTCGACCCGGTAATTCTCGATCACGGTGTTCGCCAGCAGCTTGTCGGCGGCCTCCTTCAGCGCGGCTTCCGCCTTGGCCTTGTCGGCGCCGGCGAGCTCGATGTCGAACACCTTGCCCTGGCGGACGCTGGCGACGCCGTCGACGCCGAGCGACTTCAGCGCGCCTTCGATGGCCTTGCCCTGCGGATCGAGGATGCCCGTTTTCAAGGTAACGGTGACACGTGCCTTCACGTCGAAAACCCCTTTAGCTCTTCACCAGCACCGGGCCGGAGCCCGCCGGACGCTCGTTCTCCATGAGGATGCCGAGGCGTTTTGCAACTTCGGTATAGGCCTCCAGCAGCCCGCCGAGATCGCGGCGGAAACGATCCTTGTCGAGCTTCTCGTTCGACTTGATGTCCCAGAGACGGCAGGAGTCCGGCGAGATCTCGTCGGCGACGATGATCCGCATCATTTCGTTCTCGAACAGCCTCCCGCACTCCATCTTGAAGTCGACGAGGCGGATGCCGATGCCGAGGAAGAGGCCGGTGAGGAAGTCGTTGACGCGGATGGCGAGCGCCATGATGTCGTCGATCTCCTGCGGCGTCGCCCAGCCGAAGGCGGTGATGTGCTCTTCCGACACCATGGGGTCGTTGAGCTGGTCGTTCTTGTAGTAGAATTCGATGATCGAGCGCGGCAGCTGCGTGCCCTCCTCGATGCCGAGGCGCTGCGACAGCGAGCCGGCGGCAACGTTCCGCACCACCACTTCCAGCGGCACGATCTCGACCTCGCGAATCAACTGCTCGCGCATGTTGAGGCGGCGGATGAAGTGGGTCGGCACCCCGATGTCGTTGAGGTGCTGAAACAGATACTCCGAGATCCGGTTGTTGAGGACACCCTTGCCCTCGATCACCTGATGCTTTTTCGCATTGAACGCGGTGGCGTCATCCTTGAAGTGCTGGATCAGGGTACCGGGCTCCGGGCCTTCGTAAAGAACCTTTGCCTTGCCTTCATAAATGCGACGCCGACGGCTCATTGGGATGTACCGTGTTTTGTTGAAATCCATGAATTTGGTGTGCTCCGGTTGACTAGGATTACGACCCACAGCGGAGCTGCCGTGAACGGCCGGGAACCCGTAGAAACAGAACGGGAACCAAGCCTTTAGGCAACCTATCCGATTGGCTGTCCGAGCACAATCGATCCGGCCGTCCGGCACCAACTTATACCGTTTTGCCTGCGGCTTAACGGCCCGTTGTCTTGCCGATTCGTGCTCCTTATCTAGGCATGCGCCGGGGCTGTCGCAACGAGGGCCACCGGGTCCAGTCAGCAGGGAATTGGAAAAGGCATGAGCGAGATCAACAAGCGCGAGGAAGGCTTTGAGAAGAAGTTCGCCCTCGACGAGGAGCAGAAGTTCAAGGCGGAGGCCCGCCGCAACCGGCTGCTCGGGCTGTGGGCCGCGGAAAAGCTCGGCATATCCGGCGAAGCCGCCACGGCCTACGCCAAGGAGGTGGTCGCGGCCGATTTCGAGGAGGCCGGCGATGCCGATGTCCTGCGCAAGCTCATGGCCGATTTCGCCGCCAAGAGCGTCGTCGTCACTGAGCAGGCGATTCGCGCCAAGATGAGCGAGTTGCTCGCTGTGGCCGCGGCCGAGGTGAAGGCCGGCAAGTAGGCGAATAGGGAGTGGCGAATAGCGAATAGACCCCTATTCGCTATTCGCAATTCGCCCGCGTCAGCCCTCCTTGAAGCCATATTCCGGCACGTTGCCGCTGGCACCGTAATATTTGTACGGCAGGAACTTGCCGCTCATGGTGATCTTGACGCGGTCGCCCTTCGGGTTGGCGACGCGCTCGATTCCCATGTCGAAGTCGATCGCCGACATGATGCCGTCGCCGAATTCTTCCTCGATCAGCGCCTTCCAGGCCGGGCCGTTGACCATCACCATTTCGTAGAAGCGGTAGATCAGGGGATCGGTCGGCGGCATCGGCGTGCCGGTGCCGCGCATCGGCACCTCGTTGAGCATCGCGGTCTCGGCCTTCGACAGGCCGAACAGCTCGCCGGCGTTGGCGGCCTGGGGCTTCGTCAGTTTCATCTGGCCGAGGATCGCGCCGACGATCAGCACCTCCGCATAGCCGCCGATCTTCTCGCAGATGTATTTCCAGCTCCAGCCCTTCTCGCGCTTGATGTCGAGCAGCTTCTCGGTGAGGTCTTCGCGTTTCATGTCAGGGTCTCCCTTCAAAAGCATGATCCGGAAAAGTGTGAAGCGGTTTTCCGTAGATCATGCGTCTACAAAATCACGCAGTGAGTCCGGGACTGGTCCCGGGTGTCCAGGTCTGTCGTTGCTCTTCGCCGCTGGAGGCGACCGTCAGCCCGGGCTTGCCGATATGCACCACCGGCACGTTGCGCGGATCGTGATCGGGCTTCTCGGCCGCGAATGTCTTGCTGCGCGTCACCAGGAAATCGATGATGTGGTTGCGCAGCGCGTAGTACAGCGGATGGCGGTGCAGGTCGGTGCGGCCGCGATCCTTCGGCAGCGGATTTTCGACGACCTCCGCCAGCACCGCGCCGGGGCCGTTGGTCATCAGGAAGATCTTGTCGGCGAGGTAGATCGCCTCGTCGACGTCGTGGGTGATCATGAACGCGGTCTGGCCAGTCTCCAGACAGATGCGCCGCACCTCGTCCTGGAGCGTGCCGCGCGTCAGCGCGTCCAGCGCCGAGAACGGCTCGTCCATCAGCATCATTTTCGGCGTGATCGAGAGCGCACGGGCAATACCGACGCGCTGCTTCATGCCGCCGGAGAGCTCCGAGGGACGCTTGTGCTCCGAACCCGTCAGGCCGACGAGATCGATGAAGGTTTGCGCGTGCGCCTTGACCTTCGCCCGATCCCAGCTGCGCCATTTCGAGCTCACGGCATAGGCGACGTTGCCGAGCACGGTGCGCCAGGGCAGCAGCGCGTGGCTCTGGAAGATCACGGCGCGGTCGAGGCTCGTGCCCGAAATCGCCTGCCCGTCGACGATGACGGCGCCTTCGCTCGGCGCATCGAGGCCGGCGAGAATGTTGAGCACGGTGGTCTTGCCGCAGCCGGAATGGCCGATCACGCAGCAGAACTCGCCGCGCGGCATCGACAGCCAGAGATTCTCGAACACGGTGGTCGTGGCACCGCCCGCGCCCGGATAGCGTTTTGCGATGCCTTCGATGGAGATGAATTTGTCGGTCATGTCAGGTCTCGTGTCCCGCACGCGGTGCAGCGCGCAGCGGTGCGCTGCAGATGCGGGACCCATGTCGCCGCAATGGGTCCCGGTTCAGCACTGCAGCGCTGCGCGCCGCAATGCGCCCGGGACACGAGAGGGGTGCGCGTTGCCATACTCACTCCGGAAATGTGACCATGCGCGTGAAGCGCGCGAGGATCTGGTCGAGCAGCATGCCGACGATCCCGATCAAGAGGATCGCGATGATGACGTTGGTGATCGAGAGATTGTTCCACTCGTTCCAGACGAAGTAACCGATGCCGGTGCCGCCGACGAGCATCTCGGCGGCGACGATCACGAGCCAGGCGATACCGATGGAGATGCGCATGCCGGTCAGGATCGTCGGCGCCGCCGCCGGCAGGATCACGGTGAAGGCGCGCCTGATGGTGCCGACCTCGAGCGTGCGCGCGACGTTGATCCATTCCTTGCGCACGCTGGCAACGCCAAAGACGGTGTTGAGCAGCATCGGCCAGATCGAGCAGATGAAGATGACGAAGATCGCCGAGATCGAGGAATCCTTGATGGTGTAGAGCGCGAGCGGCATCCAGGCGAGCGGCGAGATCGGCTTCAAGACCTGGATGAAGGGATCGAGCGCCTTGCTCAGCAGCGGCGACATGCCGATCAGGAAGCCGAGCGGAATGGCGACGAGCACCGCCAGCAGATAGCCGGTGCCGACGCGCGCGATGGAATAAGCGAGCTGGATGCCGAGCCCCTTGTCGTTCGGCCCGTTGTCGTAGAACGGCCTCCTCAGATGCTCCCAGAGCTTTGCGCCGACGTCGAGCGGCCCCGGCATGGCGGATTTGCCCTGCGTCGCGGTGAGACCCATCAGCTTGGCGTATTCCGGGCTCATCGTCGCGACCGGCGCCGTCGCGCGCGTGGCGAGATGCCAGATGCCGAGGAACGCGGCCAGCAGCACGATCGAGACGAGGCCGGCGCGGAGACGGAGGGAGGTGGTCATCTTGCGAGATCTCTCCACCCGTCGTCCCGGCCTAGTGCGCGCTGCGCACGGGGGCCGGGACCCATACCGCGGAATCTATCGATGGCGGTCGGTGGGAGTACCGAACGACGAGTCTTCGCCAAACATCTCCCTGGGGTTATGGGTCCCGGCCCCCGTGCGCAGCGCGCACTAGGCCGGGACGACAAGGGCGAGAGAGACTTGCTCACGACGCCTTCCTGATCTTGAAGCTCGCGACGTAATCCTCCGGCTTGCCCGGATCGAAAGTCTTGCCCATCACCGCGAACGACTTGTAGCTGCTCGCCGGCGGCGACAGGCCCATCTCGGTCATCAGCTTCTTGGTATCGGTCGCCAGATACACCTGCTCGGCCACCGCCTTGTAGTCGACGTCGCCCTTGATCTGGCCCCAGCGCTTCATCTGCGTCAGCATCCACACGGCAAAGGACTGCCAGGGGAACGGATCGAAATCGACGCGCTTGGCGTCGGTCTTCACCCCGCCGAGGCCGTCGGCATAGGTGCCGGTCAGCACCTGCTCCAGCACCGTGACCGGCGCATTGATGTAGTTCGCGGGCGCGATGGCCTCGGCGATCTGCTTGCGGTTCTCCGCCTTCGACGCATAAGCGGTGGCATCGACGATGGCGCGCGTCAGCGCGGCAAAGCTGTTCGGCGCCGTGGTGATGAATTCGCGGCTGGCGGCAAAGCTGCAGCAGGGATGGCCGTCCCAGATCTCCTTCGAGAGCAGGTGCATGAAGCCGACGCCGTCATAGATCGCGCGCTGGCAGATGTTGTCGGGCGCGAGGAAGCCGTCGATGTTGTCGGCGCGGAGGTTCGCGACCATCTCCGGCGGCGGCACCGAGCGCAGCTGCACGTCGGTATCGGGGTCGAGGCCGTGCTCGGCGAGATAATAGCGCAGCAGATAATTGTGCATGGAATAGTCGAAGGGGATCGCGAATTTCAGGCCCTTCCAGTCCTTCGGGTCGCGCTTGTCCTTGTGCTTGGTCGCCAGCACGATGCCCTGCCCGTTGATGTTCTCGATCGCGGGGACGGCAAATGGAATCGCATTGGCGCCAAGCCCCAGCGAGATCGCGATCGGCATCGGCGCCAGCATGTGCGCGGCGTCGTATTCCTTGTTGATGGTCTTGTCGCGGATCACGGCCCAGCCGGCGGTCTTGACCACTTCGACATTGAGGCCGTGCTTGGAATAGAAGCCCATCGGTGCCGCCATGATGATCGGCGTCGCGCAGGTGATCGGGATGAAGCCGACCTTGAGGTCCTTCTTCTCGGGCGTGCCGGCCTGCGCAAAGACTTCGGTCGCCGTCTGAATCGGAAAGAACTGCGACAGCGCGGCCAGCGCTGTGGACGCACCGACCGATTTCAGGAAGGCGCGCCGCGCCACGTCCTGCGGAAACATCGCGCGCATCACGGCGGAGGCGACGACGCCCTCGTAGCGCTTCTCCTCACTCTCGACCGGATCACAACGCAACGCCGTGGCCTGCTCGTGCTCCGCCGCGGATTGGTGCTGGCCACAGGCACAGCCGGCTCGAAGGTTGCGATCGGGATCAAACGGATTGTCGAACGTGGACATCGGACCTCCTGCGCGTCATTGCATTTAGAATTACGCAAGGAGCATGCCATCGCCTTTCGGCCGGACAGTGCCTTGATAACGCAGCACTTTTAGTCGCGCTTGGCCGCTACGAAAATTCGTGTTACACGAGAATTCGTAGTCTAATCACGAGATTTCGTAATGCCAACGACGCCAATGCTGAGCCAGGACGAGACCGTCGAGGCGATCGATCCGCGCGTCGCGGCATTCGAGTCCTCGGTCGAGGCCACGCTGCTGGTCGATCCCTATGCCGACCAGATCATCGATGCCAATCCGGCCGCCTGCACCCTGCTCGGCTACGACCGCGCGCTGCTGCGGCAGACCAGGGCCAGCACCCTGCACGCCGGCCAGCTTCCGGCGCTGACCGTGTTCACCCAGGCCGTGCTGCACAAGGGCGCCTACTGGACTACGGCGCTCACCCCCCGCCATGCCACCGGGCAAAATCTCAGGCTGGAATATGCCGGCTGCGTCCTGCCCCATGACGGCCGCACGCTGGTGCTGCTGACGCTGACCGATCTCGACGCGCGCCGGCGCCGCAATGTCGATGCCGCCGCCGAAGACCACATGCGCAGCGGCATCTCGACCTGGCAGCGGGTCGAGCGGGTCTTCCAGGACATCGAGCGCGAGAACCAGCTGATCCTGCGCGCCGCCGGCGAAGGCATCTATGGCGTCAACGCGGAAGGAAAGACCACTTTCGTCAACCCTGCCGCCGAACGCATGCTGGGCTGGACCGCCGAAGAGCTGGTCGGCAAGGAGATCCACCCGATCGTGCACCACACCCATCACGATGGCCGGCACTATCACAACCATGACTGCCCGATCTACGCAGCGTTCCGCGACGGCGCCGTGCACCAGGTCGACGGCGAGGTGTTTTGGCGCAAGGACGGCTCGCCGGCCTGGGTCGAATACACCTCGACCCCGATCCGCGACCGCGGCGTGGTGGTCGGCGCCGTCGTGGTGTTTCGCGACGTCAGCCAGCGCCGCGAGGCCGACGAGAAGCTGCACGCCGCGCTCACCGAAGTCGACCGCCTGCGCGAGCGGCTCGAACTGGAAAACGCCTATCTCCAGGAGGAAATCCGCATCGAGACCAATCCGCGCGGCATCATCGGCCAGAGCGAGGCGATCCAGAAGACGCTGCGCCAGGTCAAGCTGGTGGCGCCGACCACCGCGGCCGTGATGATCACCGGCGAGTCCGGCACCGGCAAGGAGCTGATCGCCCGCGCCATCCACGAGGATTCCACCCGCAGCGACCGGCCGCTGATCCGCGTCAACTGCGCCGCGATCCCGCGCGAATTGTTCGAGAGCGAGTTCTTCGGCCATGTCCGCGGCGCCTTCACCGGCGCGACGCGCGACCGCATCGGCCGGTTCGAGCTCGCCGACGGCGGCACGCTGTTCCTCGACGAGGTCGGCGAGATCCCGCTCGAACTGCAAGGCAAGCTGCTGCGCGTGTTGCAGGAGGGCAATTTCGAGCGCGTCGGACAGGAGCGCACCCGCGCGGTCGACGTCCGCGTCATCGCCGCGACCAACCGCGATCTCAAGCAGGAGGTGCAGCGCGGCCGCTTTCGCGAGGACCTCTATTTCCGCCTCAACGTGTTCCCGATCGAGACCGTCCCCCTGCGTGAACGGCGCGAGGACATTCCACTGCTCGCCCAGCATTTCCTGACGCGCGAGAGCAAGGCATTGAAGTCGAACCTGCGGCTGTCGGAGGGCGATGCGCGGCGACTGACGCGCTACGACTGGCCCGGCAATGTCCGCGAATTGCAGAACGTGATCGAGCGCGCCGCGATCCTGTCGCAGAACGGCCGCCTGCGCATCGACCTGCCTGATACCTCCGGCGCGCCGGCTCCGACCGGCGCCGCGCGCCAGAAGGCCGACGCGCGGCCCGCTGTCATGACCTCATCGGAGATGCGCGATCACGAGCGCGCCAACATCCTCGCCGCGCTCGAGGCCTGCGCGGGGAAAGTGTTCGGCCCCGGCGGCGCGGCGGAAATGCTGGATATCAAGCCGACCACGCTGGCCTCGCGGATCAAGGCGCTTGGGATCGCGCCCCGTCCGCAAGTGGCCCATCCTTCGAGACGCCCGCTTTAGGCGGGCTCCTCAGGATGAGGACGGAGTGTGCGGCAGCAGTATCAACGGGCACCGATGCCGCTCAGCCTCATCCTGAGGAGACCGCGAAGCGGTCGTCTCGAAGGACGAGGCGCGCGCTCACGCCGCCTTGGTGGTCACATCGGATGCGATCGGCAGTCCCTGCTCGATCGGCAGCGACGGATCGCGCGACCATTCGTTCCAGGAGCCGAAATACATCCGCACGTCCTTCACGCCGGCGTTCTTCAGCGCCAGGAACGTGTTCGAGGCGCGCGCGCCCTTGAAGCAGTAGAGATAGACCGGCGTGGTCTGCGAGATGCCGACGGTGGCGCATTCGGCCAGAATCTCGTCCTTGGACTTGAAGCGCGGGCCTTCGGCGGTCGGCTTCATCATGCGATACCATTCCAACCAGACGGCGCCGGGGATGCGGCCCTTGCGCGGGCAGAAGTCCTTGCCGTACGGCGACGAGCTGTCGCCGATCCACTCGTCGACATCGCGCACGTCGAGGATCGCGATGCCGGGCTTGCCGACGGCGCCAAGCATCGTCTTCGCGTCGATCAGGATCTCGCCCGCTTCAGGCACGATCGCAAACGAGGCCTTTGCCGGCGTAGGTACGTCCTTCGTCACCGGGAAGCCCGCCGCCGACCAGGCATCGAAGCCGCCATGCAGCACCTTCACCTTGGGATAGCCGAGCATGGTGAGCAGGTAATAGCCGCGGCAGGACTGGCCGAAGCCTGAGTTCATCGACTGCTCGTAGATCACAGCCGTCTCCTTGCCGGAGAGACCGGCGCCGCCGAAGGCGTCGGCAAACTTGGTCTTCAGTTCGGCCATCCCCTCCGGCGTCGAGGTCGCGAGGAACGTGAAAATCTCGTGCACGTTGACGGCGCCCGGCAGGTGGCCGGCGGCATAGGCATCGGGGTTGCGGGTGTCGATGACGACACACGGCTCTAGCTTCAAGAGATCGGCGAGTTCGACGGCAGTGATCAGAACGTCAGTCATGGCAGCCTCTCCGTTGAGGTTGGGGGTCTTCGGGTGGACTCGTAGAACTCAGGAATCGGCGAGCATCTTGCGCAGCTGCTTGGTGGCAGGCGTGACGATCGCGACGAAATAGGCCTCGCGCAGGCGCCGCTGCGCGCGGTGGCCCTTGAGGTAACCGCGCGCGCCACAATGCAGCATCGCTGCATGCGCCGCCGCGACGCTGGCCTCGCCGGCGCGCAAGCGGAGCGCGATCACCTTGCGCCAGTAGGTCTCCTCCTCATTGTAGGGATCGCGCGCCAGCGCCATGGTCTCGGCCTCCAGCTCTGCGGCGAGATCGCGGAAGTGCACCGGCTGCTGCGGCAGGTAGCGGTTGATATGGCCGAGGGGATTGTCGACCTCGTCCATGATGTTGATGCAGTCGCGGATCACACCGAGCGCCATGCCGGCCTGGAGCAGGATGAAGCCGGCGCGGATCTTCTTGACGAAGGGACCGGCGGGATCGGCGAGGATCAATTCATCCGGCACGAACACGTCGCGGAACTGCACGCCATAGGTGCCAGTGCCGTCCATGGCGAGGAACGGCTTGCATGGCGTGAGCGTAATCGCGGGATCGGAGCAGTCGGCCAGGAACATCACGAGCCCCGGCTCATCCTCGCGCTCGAAGATCGTGCCGAAATAATGATCGGGGCCGAGATTGGAGACCCAGGGCAGAGCGCCGCGGACGATGTAGCCGCCCTCGACCTTCCGCCCCTTCAGCTTGAGCTTCTCGATGCCGAAAAAGCTCTTCATCGGGTTGGAGAGCCCGGTGCCGCCGAGCACGCGACCGGTCGAGAACGCATCGCCGAAGCGCTTTGCCAGCTTCATATTGGTGGAGTTGGCCGCGTACCAGACCAGCGTGTTCTGGCACCAGGCCATGAACGCCGTGGCGCCGCAGACCTCGCCGATCGCAGCCATCGCCTGGATGGCGCAGCGCAAATCGGCGGGACCTTCCTGCGGCATGTGACTGCCCCAGGCGCCGACCTCGCCGAATGCGCGCAGCACTTCGGCCGGATAGACCGTGCCGTCGTCGATACCGGCGGCGAGCGGCGCAAGCTGCTCGCGCGCGATCCGCGCCACCTCGCCTGCAATGGACGGTGCGGGCTGATCCAAAATGTCGGTCCGTGATAAAGCCAGTGAACCCATGATCGTCTCCCGCACCTTGTCCTGTTGCCGGCAGCCTAGATGCCGACCTCGAGATTGACCGGGCGGGTGAAGGTGTTGGCGACCGGCGACCATTTCTTCACATGGGCGACAAGCGCGTTGATCTCGTCCTGCGAGATGCCTTCGCACTCCATGTCGACCTTGACGCGCACGTCGGTGAAGCCGACCGGCTTGTCGGAGACATCGCCGGTACCCCACACGGCCGTGATGTTGAGGTCGCCTTCGAGCTCGAGCTCGAGCTTGTTGACGATCCAGCCGCGATGCACGGCGTTGGCGTGCAGGCCGACCGCAAGGCAGGAGCCGAGCGCGGCGAGCGAGGCTTCCGACGGGTTGGGCGCGGTATCGTCGCCCAGAAGGCCCGGCGGCTCGTCGACGATGTAGGGCGGCAGATTGCGGATGTAGTTGGCGTGGCGGAACTTGCCTTCCGCGACCGTCTTGCACTTCAAGGTCTTGACGACCTTCGGATTGGCCTTGCCGCTCGCGATCAGTTGCTCGAGCCCATTCTTGTCGATGGGCGCGAGGCAACCCGTCAGCACTGTCTTTTGAACGACGGCAGTCATCAGTCTTCTCCCTGGCAGCCGAGGAAATCGGCAGGATACCGAACGGTCTGTTTCCCTGCATGGAGCGTGCCAGAGGAGGCCAAAAGCAAATTGCGAAGCATTGGAGCCGCTTAGCGATCGCTGCCTGCGGATTGATCAGCGGCCGCTTGCTCAAAGGCGATGCAGATGGGCTGTGCCTTGCGAATCTTTTCAGCGCGGAACAGATGCGGCTTGCTGATGCGGCGCAGCTGCGGGTAAGTTTGGACTCATGGCAAAGACGTCATCAAAGAAGAATTCAAATTCGCCCCATGCCGGTGCCGGCGAAGACGAGTCCGCACGCGGACGCCTCTTGAGCGCCGCGACGCATCTGTTCTGCAAGAACGGCATCAACGCCACCGGCATCGACGCGATCATCGCGGAAGCCGGCACGGCGAAGACTACGCTCTACAAGCTGTTCGGCTCCAAGACCAATCTCGTCAACGCGGTGCTGGAGAGCGAAGGCAAGCAGTGGCGCGAATGGTTCATCGGCGCCATGGAGCAAGGCGGCGGCGACGCGCAGGCGAAGCTGACGCGCATCTTCCCGGCGCTGAAGAGCTGGTTCGCGGAAGAGCGCTTCTACGGCTGCCCGTTCATCAACGCGGTCGGCGAGCACGACAAGGACGCCAAGCAGTTCCGCAACATCGCGATGAAGCACAAGAAGATCGTGCTCGGCCACATCGAGAAGCTCGCGGGCGAGCTTGGCTCGAGCGAGCCAGCAGTGCTCGCGCACCAGCTCGGCCTGTTGATCGACGGTGCGATCGTCGCGGCGATGATCTCGCGCGATCCGGGCGTGGCGGATACGGCAGCGCTCACTGCCGGCCCCCTGCTCGGCCAGTCCAAGACGAAGAAGAAGCGCGCGGCGGATCAGCTCGAGGCGGTGTGATCTCGTAGGGTGGATTAGCCGAAGGCGTAATCCACCACTCTGGTCGCCGTGCCAGAAGAGGTGGGTTACGCCCAGCGAACTGCGCTTCGCGCAGCCGCAAGGCTAACCCACCCTACAAACCCGATCTCGTAGCGGTGGGCAAAGGCACGCAGCGCCGTGCCCGCCACTTCTTCGCTCGGAACGACCGCCGGCGTCCCAAGGCAAGTTTTTCAAGCACGCATCAAAATTGGCAGAAGCGCAAATACGAACCACAAGCCGACAAAAGCCCCTAATCCGTAAATCGCTCTTCGTCGGTGAGGGTCCCCATTGGGCACCACGCCGGGGCTCGCAATCATCCAAACGATGTCCGTGCGCCGCGCCTGTAGATTGACCGGAATTTTTCCGTCCATCCGAGCCTGCTCAAATTTTTGGATGAAGGCCCAGTAGTGGTATCCGCCATAAGCAAACGCGACGGCGGCGGCTATCCAAATAACGATACCAATCGTGTTCATATTGAAACTACGGTCAAGGCGACCTCAGTTACTGACACTTTAATATATCAGGCCAAGCCCAACATATCACTTACTTGCCCGAAGCCCACGTCAGCGCCCTTCTCGGCAACGTCGGCAAGTGCCCATAGCCGACCTCGTGCAGCGGCTCAACTCAATCGGCGGCACGACTTCGTGGGCTGGCTCGATACAGGCGCCACAGGCTCTCTACAAACGTCTCAACGAGTGGTCGTGAGGCGAACCAGCCGCTTGACCCACCCCACGAGACCTACACGCTCTGCTCGATCATCCCCTGCAGCCGCACCAGCTCTGCCTCCAGATCCCGCTCCACATCCGCCGCCCGGATCTCCAGCACGCGATAGTCGCGCGCCTCCAGCCACGTCCGCCGGCCCGCACGATCCGCCGCGATCGTCTCGCCCTCGCCCGGGTTCACCAGCTCGATCGCGATCCGATGCGGGAAGGACACGAAGTCCGGGATGTGGCGGCCGACCGGGGTCTGGCGCTTGAACTGGCCGGCGAAGCGGCGATCACGCGTGAGCGCCTGCCAGAGCAGGCGCTCGGCGTCGGTCGGGTTGCGGCGGAGCAGGCGCGCGAGGCCGCGTACGGTCGAGCCGCTGTCGGACACTCCGCCGCCCTGCCCGTGCTCGGCGAGAAGCGCGCGCAGGCGCGTGGCCTGCTCGCCGTCGAGCACGCCGCCCTTGGCCGGGCCCTTGCGCCCCTCCGCGATCGCCATCACCACCCCGTGCAGGGTGTGCATGTCCTGCTTGGTCGGCTCCATCCGGGTGAAGATGTTGCGCAGGTTCACCAGCATGGTGTCGCGCTTCTCGGCGGGCCGCAAAAATTCGACCTTGTCGAGCTCGCGCACGAGGTTGTCGAAGAAGGCCTGCATCTGGTGCTGCGAGGCACGCTCGGAGCGCTCCGGCATGGCGTGCGGCAGCTCGCCTGAGGTCATCAGCTTGAACCATTCGTAGCCGAGCAGCAGCACGGCCTGGGCGAGGTTCAGCGAGGCAAATCCCGGATTGACCGGGAAGGTGATGATGCGGTTGGAGAGCCCGACCTCCTCATTCGTCAGCCCCCAACGCTCCCGGCCGAACAGGATGCCGGCCTTGCCCCCTGTGGCGACGTGCCCCGAGATCTCGGCGGCGGCGGCTTCCGGCCCCACCACCGGCTTGGCCTGGTCATGGGGGCGCGCGGTGGTGGCGAACAGCAGGTCGAGATCGGCGACGGCCTCACCGACCGTGCCAAACAATTCGACCTTTTCCAGAATGTAGTCGGCGCCGGCCGCGGCGCGCTGGGCGGCGATGTTGGGCCAGCCGTCGCGGGGGTTGACGATGCGCAACCGGCTCAGGGCGAAGTTGCCCATGGCGCGCGCGGCCATGCCGATGTTTTCGCCAAGCTGCGGCTCGACCAGGATCACGATGGGACCGTCGAGGGAAAGACCCGCCTTGCTCTTGTCAGTCCCCGACATCTCGTTTCGCTTTCACTCTTCGTCTCAAGGCCTTGGCAAGGCGCTCTCAGGAATTGATTCAAGCCCGCCGCAAGCCGGCGCAGCCCTGTCCGCCTGTCGTTTGCCTGTCCTGACGAAATTCTCAAGGGAAATAACGGGTTGGATTCAACTTTTGAATCTCTTCTGAAGCCTCAGGCCGGCCCCCGCCGGCGGGCCGCTCCCCGCCCCCCATCTGGGGAAGCTGGATGGGCTAAAAGTGCATAATCCCTTGGCTTTCGCCCGCTGCAGTCAGGTGCTAAGAGGCGGCGGATATTCCCGTGGCGCACCAATCGCGCCGTTCCCAAGAGGCTTCCCCGATCATGGCAAAAATCAAGGTGACCAACCCCGTCGTCGAACTCGATGGCGACGAGATGACCCGGATCATCTGGCAGTACATCAAGGACAAGCTGATCACCCCGTTCCTGGATGTCGAGCTGATGTATTTCGACCTGGGGATGGAGCACCGCGACCACACCAACGATCAGGTCACCATCGACGCCGCCGAAGCCATCAAGAAGGTCGGCGTCGGCGTCAAGTGCGCCACCATCACCCCGGACGAGGCCCGGGTGAAGGAGTTCAACCTCAAGCAGATGTGGAAGTCGCCGAACGGCACCATCCGCAACATCCTGGGCGGCGTGATCTTCCGCGAGCCGATCATCTGCAAGAACGTGCCGCGCCTCGTTCCCGGCTGGACCAAGCCGATCATCATCGGCCGCCACGCCTATGGCGACCAGTACCGCGCCACCGATTTCAAGTTCCCGGGCAAGGGCACCCTGTCGATGAAGTTCGTCGGCGAGGACGGCACCGTGATCGAGAAGGAAGTGTTCAAGGCGCCCGGCGCCGGCGTCGCCATGGAGATGTACAATCTCGACGATTCCATCATCGACTTCGCCCGCGCCTCGCTGAACTACGGCCTGCTGCGCAACTACCCGGTCTATCTCTCGACCAAGAACACGATTCTGAAGGTCTATGACGGCCGCTTCAAGGACATCTTCCAGGACATCTACGACCGCGAGTTCAAGAAGGAATTCGAGGCCAAGGGCCTGACCTACGAGCACCGCCTGATCGACGACATGGTGGCCTCGGCGCTGAAATGGTCCGGCGGCTATGTCTGGGCCTGCAAGAACTACGACGGCGACGTGCAGTCCGACACGGTCGCGCAGGGCTACGGCTCGCTCGGCCTGATGACCTCGGTCCTCCTCACCCCGGACGGCAAGACGGTCGAAGCCGAGGCCGCCCACGGCACGGTGACCCGCCACTACCGCGAGCACCAGAAGGGCAAGGAGACCTCGACCAACTCGATCGCGTCGATCTTCGCCTGGACCCGTGGCCTCGCCCACCGCGCCAAGCTCGACAACAATGCCGAGCTCGCGAAGTTCGCGAACACGCTGGAGAAGGTCTGCGTCGACACCGTCGAGGCCGGCTACATGACCAAGGACCTCGCGCTGCTGGTCGGCGCCGACCAGCGCTGGCTCTCGACCACCGGCTTCCTCGACAAGGTCGCGGAAAACCTCATCAAGGAGCTGGCGGCCTAAGCCGTCCGCAATTTCGCCCGACTGGGCCAGACATCATCACGGGCCGCGTCGCAAGCGCGGCCCGTTCGTTTTTTGGGACCCTTGCGCGGAGACCACCATGTTCATCAAGCTTGCTGCCCCCGCCCTGCTGCTCGCGGCCCTGATCGGACCGGCCGGGGCTGCGGAGCCGCTTCCCGAGGCCATCGCGGCGCCGGGCGAGACCGTCGTGCTCAGCGTCCACGCCGAGGGTGCGCAGGTCTACGAGTGCAAGGCCGGCGCTGAGGGCAAGCTCGCCTGGGCCTTCCGGGAACCGGTCGCCACCCTGCTCTCCGAGGGCAAGACGATCGGACGGCACTATGCCGGACCGAACTGGGAACACGCCGACGGCAGCGCCGTGGTCGGCAAGGCCATCGGCAACGCGCCGGGCGCCACCGCCGCCGACATCCCCTGGCTGAAGCTGGAAATCGCCTCCCGCCGCGGCAGCGGCGTCCTGACACCGGTCACCACGGTTCAGCGCATCAACACCCATGGCGGCAAGCTCGACGGCGCATGCGAGAAGGCCGGCGATTTCAAGAGCGCGCCCTACTCGGCCGACTACGTTTTCCTCAGGAAAGGCTGACCGCTCAACGGTCGGGGTCTTCCTTCTCCGCCTGTGCGAGCTCGGCGAGTGCGAGATCGCCGGTATCGGCAAGCCTTGCCTTGGCCGTGGTATGGACGTGCTCGGCCAGCGTCGGCATGCGCGCGATCAGGGCGTGAAAATCCTGGGCGTCGAGCACCAACAGCCGGGTCTTGCGCGTCGCCGTCACCGTGCCGCTGCGCTTGGTCTTGTGCAGCAGCGCGATCTCGCCGAAGAAGGTGCCGTCGGCGAGCCGCACATGCTGGCTCGGCAGCGCGATCTCGACCTCGCCGGCGGTGATGAAATACATCGACGAGGCTGCATCGCCGCGCCGCACCAGGACCTCGCCCTGCTCGATGGTGCGCGCCCGCAAGAGCCGCATGATGTCGGCGATCTCCGAGGCCGACAGGTGCGAGAACAGTGGCACCCGCGCCAGCATGCCCCAGGTGACGACGAAGTCGCGCCGCTTCACCTCCTCCGCAAACGCGGTGGAGATGATCGCGACCGGCAGCGCGATCATGGCGAAGCCGCTGACGATGGCGAATGTGGAGATGAACTTGCCGAGCGGCGTCACCGGCACGACGTCGCCATAGCCGACGGTGCCGAGCGTCACGATCGCCCACCACATCGCCTGCGGAATGGTGCCGAGCTTGTCCGGCTGCACGTCGCGCTCGATGGCGTAGAGCAGCGAGGCGAAGGTCAAGACCGCGCCGATCAGGATGACGATGCAGCCGATCAGCGCCCGCCGCTCGGCATGCACGGCGGCGAGCAGCGAGCGCATTGCCGGCGAATAGCGGATCAGCTTGAAGAACGGCAGCACGCCGAGGGCGGCCAGCGTCGCATGTCGGCCCGTGGCCAGCACGATTCCCGCGGGCAGGAACGCCATGAGATCGATGATGCCGAGCGCGGAGAAGGCGTAGGAGAGCCGGTCGGACAGCGCGGACGCCTTGCTGCGCTGGGTGTGTCCGGCCACCGTCCACAGCCGCGCGGCATATTCCAGCGCGAACACGATCACGGCGAGGACGGCGATGCCTGCGAACAGCGCGCCGAACTGCGCGTCCAGATCCGGCACCGAGGCGAGGATCATCGCGACCACGTCGAGCACGATGACGCCGATGACCAGCTGGATGAAGCGCGACCCGACCGAATAGGCCAGCGGATCGTGCTCCAGCAATTCATAGAGGCGATCCCTCAAATCGGGATCGCGAAGCCCACGTCCTCGCGGAACGGGGGCCATGGTGCTTAAGCGCCTGCCATCGCTTTTTCGATCGCCGCCAGCGCCTCGGGCGCCTTGGCCCCATCGGGGCCGCCGGCCTGCGCCATGTCGGGCCGGCCGCCGCCACCCTTGCCGCCGAGCGCTTCGGAGGCGACGCGGACCAGGTTCACGGCATTGAAGCGCGCGGTGAGGTCCGCGGTGACGCCGACCACGATTCCGGCCTTGCCGTCCCCGGTGACGCCGACGATGGCGACGACGCCCGAGCCGATCTGCTTCTTGCCGTCGTCGGCAAGGCTCTTGAGATCCTTCATCTCGATACCCTCCACCGCGCGCGCCATCAGCTTGACGTCGCCGACCTCGCGCACGCCCGAGGCTGCGCCGTTAGCGGCGGACGCGCCGCCGCCCATCGCCAGCTTCTTGCGGGCGTCGGAAAGCTCGCGCTCGAGCTTCTTGCGCTCCTCCATCAGCGCGGCGATGCGCGCCGGCACGTCGTCGATGGAGGTGCGCAGCTCGTTGGCCGCGGTCTTCGCCAGCGCCATGGTGTCGTTGGTGTGCTTGCGCGCATAATTGCCGGTGAGCGCCTCGATGCGGCGCACGCCGGAGGCGACCGCGCTCTCGCCGGTCAGCGTGATCAGGCCGATGTCGCCGGTGCGCTTCACATGGGTGCCGCCGCAAAGCTCGACCGACCAGCCGAGCGCATTGGCGCCGCGCTCGCGCGCGGTCCTGCCCATCGAGACGACGCGGACCTCGTCGCCGTATTTTTCGCCGAACAGGGCGCGCGCCCCCGCTTCGCGGGCCTCGTCGACGCCCATGACGCGGGTCGTGACCTCGTCGTTCTCCAGCACCACGTCGTTGGCGATGTCCTCGACGCGGGCAAGCTCCTCCGCCGTGATCGGCTTCGGATGCACGAAGTCGAAGCGCAGCCGGTCCGGCGCGACCATCGAGCCGCGCTGGGCGATGTGGTCGCCGAGCACCTGGCGCAGCGCTTCATGAATGAGATGCGTGGCCGAGTGATGCGCGCGGATCGAGGAACGCCGCCCGTGATCGACCTCGAGCTGGAGCGCGGTGCCGAGCTTGACCTCGCCGCTCTCCACCGTGCCGATATGGACGAAGAGATCGCCGAGCTTCTTCTGGGTGTCGGTGACGCGGAACCTGATGCCGCCCTCCCCCAGCAGCACGCCGGTGTCGCCGACCTGGCCGCCGGACTCCGCGTAGAACGGCGTCTGGTTCAGCAGCAGCGCGCCGGTCTCGCCGGCCTTGAGGCTGTCGGTCTCCTTGCCGTCCTTCACCAGCGCCGAGACCACGCCTTCGGCGGTCTCGGTCTCGTAGCCGAGGAATTCGGTGGCGCCGAGCTTCTCGCGCAGCGGGAACCAGATCGCTTCGGAAGCGGCCTCGCCCGAGCCGGCCCAGGACGCGCGCGCCTTCTCGCGCTGGCGCTCCATCGCATCGGTGAACGCGGACTGGTCCACGCTGATGCCGCGCGACTTCAGCGCGTCCTGTGTCAGGTCCAGCGGGAAGCCGTAGGTGTCGTAAAGCGTGAAGGCGACGTCGCCGTCGAACATATCACCCTTCTTCAACGAAGCGCTCTTCTCGTCGAGAATGGCAAGGCCGCGCGTCAGCGTCTTGCGGAAGCGGGTCTCTTCCAGCCGCAGCGTTTCCTCGATCAGCTTCTCCGCGCGCATCAGCTCCGGATAGGCCTGGCCCATCTCGCGCACCAGCGCCCAGACCAGGCGATGCATCAGCGGCTCTTTGGCACCGAGCAGCTGCGCATGGCGCATCGCGCGGCGCATGATCCGGCGCAGCACATAGCCGCGGCCCTCGTTCGAGGGCAGCACGCCGTCGGAGACGAGGAAGGCAGACGAACGCAGATGGTCGGCGATGACGCGGAACGAGGCCACGGTCTGCTCGTTCGGCCCGCTGCCGAGCGCGGATGCGGTCGCGTCGATCAGGTGACTGAACAGGTCGGTCTCGAACACGCTGTCGACGCCCTGCATGATGCAGGCCATGCGCTCCAGGCCCATCCCGGTGTCGATCGAGGGACGCGGCAGCGGCACGCGCTCCTCCTTCGTCACCTGCTCGTACTGCATGAACACCAGATTCCAGAATTCGAGGAAGCGGTCGCCATCCTCTTCCGGCGAGCCCGGAGGTCCGCCCCAGATGTGCTCGCCGCGATCGATGAAGATCTCCGAGCACGGGCCGCACGGCCCGGTGTCGCCCATCGCCCAGAAATTGTCCGAGGTCGGGATGCGGATGATGCGGTCATCGGAGAAGCCCGCGATCTTCTTCCACAGCCCCGCCGCCTCGTCGTCGGTGTGGTAGACGGTGACGAGCAGCTTGTCCCTCTTCAGCCCGAATTCGCCGGTGATGAGCTTCCAGGCCAGCTCGATCGCGCGCTCCTTGAAATAGTCGCCGAACGAGAAGTTGCCGAGCATCTCGAAGAAGGTGAGATGGCGCGCGGTGTAGCCGACATTGTCGAGGTCGTTGTGCTTGCCGCCGGCGCGCACGCATTTCTGCGAGGTGGTGGCGCGCTGATAGGGCCGCTTCTCGACGCCGGTGAAGACGTTCTTGAACTGCACCATGCCGGCATTGGTGAACATCAACGTGGGATCGTTGCGCGGCACCAATGGCGAGGACGGCACGATCTCGTGGCCGTTCTCGGCAAAGAAGTTCAGAAAGGTCGACCTGATCTCGTTGACGCCGCTCATGTTCATCCAATCGGGTGTGTTCGGACCCGCTACCGCCGTCCAAACCGGAAATTCAGGCTGATATCTGCGGGCCAAAGCGCTTTTAGACAAGGCCAGCTTCGCTGTCCAGAAACTGTGCAGAGAGATCAGAGGGTTGCCGCAGGCGCTCAATCCCGTTGCAATCCCGTTGAAAGGCGCAAACCCCGCGTTGACAGGCTTGGCTGCCCTGTGGTCTGTACCCATCTGTATCGTACGGCCACGTCGGGAGAGACCGGCTTTGGTGCCGGCGCCGAAGGAGCAACCGCCCCGGAAACTCTCAGGCAAAAGGACCGCGTGGCTTTGACAGCATCTGGAAAGAGGCGCCGACGGGCTTAGGCCCGGACTGCGTCCGCCGACGGGATAATACTCTCAGGCACAGCGACAGATGGGGCTTCGACTGGTTGGCTCGGGGAATCGTCCCCGGGGAACCGCCGAGGGCCCCTGTGATGCTTGCACCCGACCAAGACTCCCTGAAACGTACGCCCCTCTACGACCTTCATGTGTCCCTCGGCGGCAAGATGGTGCCGTTCGCGGGCTATGACATGCCCGTGCAGTACCCGCCGGGCGTGCTGAAGGAACATCTTCATACCCGCAGCTCCGCCGGGCTGTTCGACGTCTCCCATATGGGCCAGATCGCGCTCCGTCCGAAGTCCGGCAAGGTCGAGGACGCCGCCCGCGCGCTGGAACGGCTGGTGCCGCAGGACATCGTGGCGATCGCGCCGGGACGGCAGCGCTACGCCCAGTTCACCAATGCCGATGGCGGCATTCTCGACGACCTGATGGTCGCCAATTTCGGCGATCACCTGTTCCTGGTCGTCAACGCCGCCTGCAAGGGCGAGGACGAGGCGCATCTGCGCGCGCATCTGTCCGACGACTGCGCCATCGATTCGCTGGCCGACCGCGCCCTGATCGCGCTCCAGGGCCCGAAGGCGGAAGCGGCGCTGGCGAAATTCTGTGCAGAGGCGCCCAGCATGAAGTTCATGGACGCCGGCCCGCACAAGGTCGCCGGTCTCGACTGCTTCGTCTCGCGCTCCGGCTACACCGGCGAGGACGGGTTCGAGATTTCGGTTCCGGCCGCGGACGCCGAGCGTCTGGCAAAAACGCTGTTGGAAAACCCTGACGTGCTGCCGATCGGCCTCGGCGCCCGCGACAGCCTGCGGCTGGAAGCCGGGCTCTGCCTCTACGGCCACGACATCGACACCGCCACCACGCCGGTCGAAGCCGCGCTGGAATGGTCGGTGCAGAAGAGCCGCCGCAGCGGCGGCGCGCGCGCAGGTGGTTTCCCCGGCGCCGAAAAGATCCTCGCCCATTTCGATCACGGTGCCGGCCGCCGCCGCGTCGGCCTGCGCGCGGAAGGCCGCGCGCCGGTGCGCGAGGGCGCGCTGCTGTTTGCGGATGCGACATCCGCCGCGCCGATCGGAAAGGTCACGTCGGGCGGCTTCGGCCCGAGCCTGAACGCGCCGGTCGCGATGGGCTACGTGCCCACCGCACTGGGCGCGCTCGGCACAAGCCTCTTCGCCGAGGTGCGCGGCCAGCGACTGCCGCTCACGGTCGCCGCCATGCCCTTCGTGAAAAACACCTACAAACGCTGAGGACTTCAGAATGACCACGACGCTGTACACCTCCGACCATGAATGGCTCGCCATCGACGGCGACGTCGCCACCGTCGGCATCACCGACTACGCGCAGCAGCAGCTCGGCGACGTCGTGTTCGTCGAACTGCCCAAGCTCGGCCGCGCGCTGAAGAAGGCGGAAGCCGCCGCCGTGGTGGAATCGGTGAAGGCCGCCTCCGACGTCTACGCGCCTGTTACGGGCGAAGTGCTCGAGACCAACGCCGCGCTCGCCGCCGAGCCGGCGCTGGTGAACACGGATTCGCAAGGCGCCGCCTGGTTCTTCAAGATCAAGATTGCCGACAAGAGCGAGCTCGGCGGCCTCATGGATGAAGCCGCCTACAAGGCCCACACGGCTTAGAGAACGATGGAGCAAGCGATGACCGCGCACCGCAAATCCAACGGCGACACCGCCGCGAATTTCGCTCGCCGCCACATCGGCCCGTCGGCGCGCGACGTCGCCGCGATGCTGGAGGCCGTCAACGCCAAGAGCGTCGACGCGCTGATGGCGGAAACGCTGCCGGCCTCGATCCGGCAGGCCGCCCCGCTCGATCTCGGCAAGCCGCTCAGCGAGACCGAGGCGATCGCGCATATGGGCGAGCTCGCTGCCCAAAACCAGGTCTTCACCTCGCTGATCGGCCAGGGCTATTCGGGCACCATCCTGCCCGCGGTGATCCAGCGGAACATCCTGGAGAACCCGGCCTGGTACACCGCCTACACGCCCTACCAGCCCGAGATCAGCCAGGGCCGGCTGGAAGCGCTGTTCAACTTCCAGACCATGATCTGCGACCTCACCGGGCTCGACGTCGCCAACGCCTCGCTGCTCGACGAGGCGACCGCAGCGGCCGAAGCGATGGCGCTGGCGGAGCGGCACTCGCGGGTCGAAGCGAAGGCCTTCTTCGTCGACAAGGACGTGCATCCGCAGACGCTTGCGGTGATGCGCACCCGCGCCGAGCCGCTCGGCTGGAACCTGGTCGTCGGCGATCCTCTCACCGAACTCGACAGCGCCGACGTGCTCGGCGCGCTGCTGCAATATCCCGGCAGTTCGGGCGCTGTGCGCGACCTCAGGCCCGCAATCGCGACGCTGAAGGCCAAGGGCGCCCTCGCGATCGTTGCCGCCGACCTGCTGGCGCTGACGCTGCTCGCCTCGCCCGGCGAGCTCGGGGCCGACATCGCGATCGGCTCGGCGCAGCGCTTCGGCGTGCCGATGGGCTATGGCGGGCCGCACGCGGCCTACATGGCGGTGCGCGATGCGCTGAAGCGCTCGCTGCCCGGCCGCATCGTCGGCCTCTCCGTGGATTCGCGCGGGATGCCGGCCTACCGTCTCGCACTCCAGACCCGCGAGCAGCACATCCGCCGCGAGAAGGCGACCTCCAACATCTGCACCGCGCAGGTGCTGCTCGCCGTGATCGCCGCGATGTATGCGGTCTATCACGGCCCGGAGGGGCTGATCCAGATCGCGCGCAACGTGCATCGCCGCGCCGCCGTTCTCGCCGCCGGCCTGCGCAAGCTCGGCTTTGCGCCGCAATCCGACAGCTTCTTCGACACGCTCAGCGTCGATGCCGGTGCCAAGCGCGCCGAGATCGTCGCGCGCGCGGCCGCCGAGAAGATCAATCTCGGCGTCGGTGATGGCGACTTGCGCATCGCGCTCGACGAGACCACCACGCCCGCGACCATCGAGGCGGTCTGGCGCGCCTTCGGCGGCACGCTCGCTTACGCCGAGTTGGATGCGACCACGCGCGAGGCGTTGCCGGAGGCGCTGAAGCGCGCGACCGCGTTCCTCACCCATCCGGTGTTCCACGCGCATCGCTCGGAGACCGAGATGCTGCGCTACATGCGCAAGCTCAGCGACCGCGACCTCGCGCTCGACCGCGCCATGATCCCGCTCGGCTCCTGCACGATGAAGCTGAACGCGACCACCGAGATGATGCCGCTGACCTGGCCGGAATTCGGCTCCCTGCACCCGTTCGCCCCGCGCGAGCAGGCCAAGGGCTATCACGCGCTGTTCGCGCGGCTGGAGAAGTGGCTGTGCGACATCACCGGCTATGACGCAATCTCGCTCCAGCCGAATTCCGGCGCGCAAGGCGAATACGCCGGCCTGCTGGCGATCCGCGGCTATCATACCGCGCGCGGACAGTCGCATCGCAAGATCTGCCTGATCCCCTCCTCCGCCCACGGCACCAACCCGGCCTCGGCCGCGATGGTCGGCATGGACGTGGTGGTGGTCGCCTGCGAGAAGAACGGCGACGTCGACGTCAATGATCTTCGCGCCAAGGCGGAGAAGCATTCGGCCGATCTCGCCGCGGTGATGATCACCTATCCCTCGACCCACGGCGTGTTCGAGGAGCACATCCGCGAGATCTGCGACATCGTCCACGGCCATGGCGGCCAGGTGTATCTCGACGGCGCCAACCTGAACGCGCAGGTCGGTCTCTCACGGCCCGGCGATTACGGCGCCGACGTCAGCCATCTCAACCTGCACAAGACCTTCTGCATTCCGCATGGCGGCGGCGGCCCGGGCATGGGCCCGATCGGCGTAAAGGCGCACCTTGCACCGTTCCTGCCAAGTCATCCTGAAGATCGCCCCCCCGCGACGAACGGGGATGCACCGGTCGGCCCGGTCTCGGCGGCGCCGTTCGGCTCGGCCTCGATCCTGACCATCTCCTACATCTACATCTTGATGATGGGCGGAGAAGGCCTGAAGCGCGCCACCGAAATCGCGATCCTCAACGCCAACTACATTGCCGCAAGGCTCGATGCGCATTTCCCGGTGCTCTACAAGAACGAGAAGGGCCGCGTCGCGCATGAGTGCATCGTCGACCCCCGCGCACTCAAGACGACCAGCGGCGTCACCGTCGACGACATCGCCAAGCGCCTGATCGATTACGGCTTCCACGCTCCGACCATGAGCTTTCCGGTGCCGGGGACGCTGATGATCGAGCCGACCGAGTCGGAATCGAAGGCGGAGCTGGATCGCTTCTGCGATGCGATGATCGCGATCCGGAAGGAGATCGCCGAGGTCGAAGCCGGCCGCTTCAGGATCGAGGCTTCGCCTTTGCGCCACGCCCCGCACACCGTGCACGACATCGCGGACGATGCGTGGAATCGCGCCTACACGCGTGCCGAGGGCTGCTTCCCCGACGGCGTCTCGCGCACCGACAAGTACTGGTGCCCGGTGGGCCGCGTCGACAACGTCTATGGCGACCGCAACCTGGTGTGCTCCTGCCCGCCGGTGAGCGATTACGCGGAAGCCGCGGAGTAAGGGCCTAAGGCGCCACCAGCGAACGGCTTTGCGGATTCCAACGCCAGAGCCGTTCGTTGGTCAGGAGCGTGCCGCCCCACCAGCGCCGGATCGGATTGTGGCTGCGGAAATTGTCCCGGCCCGCAAGCACCGCTTTGCCGAAGTCCGTCAGCACCAGCCGGCTCCGGCGATAAGCGGCATTGCGACCTCGCGTATTGTGCGGGGCGAGCGTCGCGAGCTTCGGATCGAGACCCGCAACCGCCGGCATCGGACCGGACGCGAGCCCTTCAAGCAAAGGGCCCAGCTCCCACTGGTCGAACACACGTGTTTCGAGCAGCCCGCCCGGCTGAAACAGCTCCTTGGTACGGTTGTGTCCCCTCGCAATCAGTTCGAGCAGCCGCGCTTCCGTCGCACCCAATCCAGTTGTCGGTGACGGCAGTTCTGCCAGCAATTCTTCTATCGCCGGATTCAGGAAGGGTAGCCTGGGGAAATCCCTGCTCAAGAGCCCGAAACAGAGCTCCGGCGTTGGTGCCCGGTAGGCCTCCCAGGCCATGCGGGCGACCTCGAAGTCGTGCGCCGTGACATCGACCGACCGCACGGCACGATCGCGAAGCCCCGCGACGTCTGCTCCGAGCAAATCGAAATCGACCAGCCGCAATTTCAGGCGCTCGGCCATGTAGGGTTCGGCGCGGAGATAATCGAGGATCCAGACCAGCTGCAATTGATTGTTCGGGGTGGGATCAAACCACAGCTCGATGAGCTCGACACCGCAGGTCTCGCAGAACCAGACCAGTCCGAGTTCTCTGTGCGCACGACCGGTCTGGGGCGATTGGACAACAAGATCGGACCACCGCACGTCCGGCTCGCCACTGAAAGAGCCCCCTTTGAGGTAGTTATCGAGGTGGTGTGACGTGGGCAGCGGTCCCGAAACGAACCGAAAGATCAAGGGGACGACCATGTCGGCGCGATCGGCGTAGGTGAGACCGACGCCGGACGAACTGGTCAGGATCATACGCTTCATCGCAGGCGTGCCCCAGCCCCACGCAAAACGAAACGGGCCCCGAAGACGTCGGCAACTCAACGTCCTCAGCGCCCGCTCCTCGCGAAAAACTCTTCGCGTTAAGACTTACTCCTCGGTCGGCTCCTCGCCGTCGGCGTCACGCTCCGGCGTGCCGGCCAGGATCTGCTCGGCGATCAGGCCGGAGTTCTGGCGGATCGCGGTCTCGATCTTGGCGGTGATGTCGGGGTTGGACTTCAGGAACGCTTTCGAATTCTCGCGGCCCTGGCCGAGGCGCTGGCTGTCATAGGAGAACCAGGCGCCGGACTTTTCGACGATGCCGGCCTTGACGCCGAGATCGAGGATCTCGCCCATCTTGGAGACGCCCTCGCCGTACATGATGTCGAACTCGACCTGCTTGAAGGGCGGTGCCAGCTTGTTCTTCACCACCTTGACGCGCGTGGTGTTGCCGACGACTTCGTCGCGCTCCTTGATCGCGCCGATGCGGCGGATGTCGAGACGGATGGAAGCGTAGAACTTCAGCGCGTTGCCGCCGGTCGTCGTTTCCGGCGAGCCGTACATCACACCGATCTTCATGCGGATCTGGTTGATGAAGATCACCATGGTGTTGGACTTGTTGATGGAGGCCGTCAGCTTGCGCAGCGCCTGGCTCATCAACCGCGCTTGAAGACCCGGCAGCGATTCGCCCATCTCGCCCTCGAGCTCGGCCTTCGGCACCAAGGCCGCGACCGAATCGATCACCAGCACGTCCACCGCGCCCGAACGCACCAGCGTGTCGCAGATCTCCAGCGCCTGCTCGCCGGTGTCGGGCTGCGAGATCAGCAGCTCGTCGATGTTGACCCCGAGCTTCCTCGCATAGACCGGGTCGAGCGCGTGCTCGGCGTCGATGAAGGCGCAAATGCCGCCCTTCTTCTGCGCTTCGGCCACCGTGTGCAGCGCCAGCGTGGTTTTGCCCGAGGATTCCGGCCCGTAGATCTCGACGATGCGACCCTTGGGCAGGCCGCCGATGCCGAGCGCGATATCGAGCCCGAGCGAGCCCGACGACACCGACTCGACGTCCATCGACCGGTCGTTCTTGCCCAGCTTCATCACGGAACCCTTGCCGAACTGACGCTCGATCTGGGAGAGCGCGGCGGCCAGAGCTTTACTCTTGTCCATGGAAGATCCTTCGACGATACGCAGGGCAGTTGCGGACATTGGGTCGTGCTCCTTATGGCGAGGATTCGCTAGGGGGACAAACGATTGGCGAGGCGGGCCGGCGATAAAAGCAATGTACTCTATTTGTTCCGAGTTCGCAATATGTTCTTTTGCGGATTTGGGCGCTGGTCTGTTTTAACCCACAGTGGCCTAAGTTGAATTTTGCAGTGGCCTGTTTTTGTTCGCGAACCGCCACAACCTGTTCATGCGCGCTTAGGATTAACTCGTTCTGGGTGTAGCGAATAAAGGCCGGGGCGTTCCGCTAAGAGAACACCTTTGGGGAACAATCGGCTTGGCGGCGCGTTTGCTCGCGCCCCCAGCCGAAAGGTGCCCCCCCGACTGCTGGAGGAAAACCCGCCAGGCGGGTTGGCGGCCCCCTATTGGGGCCGTTTAAAAATCAACAACAAGGGCCGCCTCAGTTGGCGGCCTCTTTCATTGGTCGTCGGTTAGATCGCCCTCGTCATCACCTAACAGTTCAAGGTTTGCTCGAATTGCTTTCAGCAATTTCTGCGCGCCTTTTGCATCGACATTGGCGATGACCTGTAGTCGATCGCCATCCATCGTCACATTGATCTGATTGGCGCTCTGACTCGCCGCGGGCGGTCCGATAGAACACGTCGCGAACGAGGCTGCGCCGAAGCGACCACGCCGCGCCCTCCAGGTGAGTCCAAGCGGACCTTGCGGCACTTAGGCCAGAACGGCTTCTACGACGCTCACCGGTGATTGTGTTGCCACGACGCGGCTGAGGCGGAAACCAGCCTTGTCCAGTAGACTGGCGTACTCGGTTTCCGTGCGCTCCTGCCCACCAATCAATGCCAGCATCACCATATCCAGTATCTTCCCTGGATGTGGAGCGTCACCGGGAGGCAGGACCATCTCGACAATCAGCAGTCGTCCATCCGGCTTCATGGCTTTGCGACAATGACCTAGAATTGTCAGGCACTGTTCATCATTCCAATCGTGCAAGATATGCGACAAGATGTAAGCGTCGCCGCCCGAAGGCACTGACAGGAAAAAATCTCCAGCCTCGACGGTCACACGACCGGTAACACCGTTCGCTTTGAGCGACTTTTCAGCATCGACCACAACGTGCGGCCGATCGAACAACAGGCCTCGAGGCTCTGGGTATCGCCCAAGTATAGCGGCGAGCATATTGCCAGATGCCCCTCCAACATCGACGACGGTCTGGAACATCGAAAAGTCGTAGGCGGCCGCGACCGCTGGAGGTTCTCCCCCATGAAGCCCAACCATTGCTTCACTAAACACTGAAGCGTCTTCGGGATGTTGAGCAAGATAGTCGAAGAACGGCATCCCCTGCGCTTTTTCGAAGCCTGTACGGCCTGTTTGCAAGGAATGAAGTAGATTGGCGAAGCCACTTGCGACCCAACTACTTCCCGTCATGAGCAAGGTCGATCTTGCCGAGCCCGGAGCATCCGACCTTAATGCCTCACCGAGCTTCGTTAACGAAAATCGCAGTCGTTCACCTTCAGTGAGAAGCCCCAGACTGGCCATCGTCCTCATCAATCTGTGCAACGACGGGGCGTGCAGAGCTGATGGGCCGGCCAACTCCATTGCACTCTTCGGTCCATCAGCAAGTTTATCAGCCAACCCAAGCTTCGCCGCGATGTGCACGACATTAGCGACCGCGGCGCCTGTCCCGATCTGTATCAGCTGAGCATGCGGTGGAAGGCACGGAGCAGCCGCCTGAATCGATTCCGACATAACCTGTTCCAAGTTTGAGCGTCTCTTCCGAGGGGGTATTTTCAGTCAGACGAGAGTGCCAAGGTATGGGCAGGCACGCCTGACCCACGGCTTACTTTTTCCTTACCGGCGGCTTATTCTTGGGGTTGCGACGGGTGCTGGTGCCTCGACGATCGGAGGCCACCTGGGGGAAACGGCAGCTTGCGCTATTTGTTCGAGAATTACGTATTCGACACGGACCGCCGCGAGTTGCATCGCGGCGCGGAAGGCGTCGCCATCGCGCCAAAGGTCTTCGACCTGCTCGATTATCTAATCCGCAACCGGGAGCGCGTCGTCAGCAAGGACGACCTCATCAATGCCGTTTGGAACGGGCGCAGCGTGTCCGACGAAGCGCTGACAACTCGCCTCAACGCCGCGCGGAACGCGATCGGCGATTCCGGCCAGGAACAGCGCCTGATCAAGACACTGCCGCGAAAGGGCTTCCGTTTCGTCGGACCCATCCTGCAAGCGCAAGGCCCCACCGGCGCGCCGATCGCCGACGACCGTCCGATGGAACACGCAAGACCCCTCCTTGCGCTTCCCGACAAACCTTCCATCGCGGTGCTTCCCTTCCAGAATCTAAGCGACGATCCGGAGCAGGAATATTTCGCCGACGGCATGGTCGAGGATATCATCACGGGACTGTCGCGATCGAAATTGCTGTTCGTCATCTCGCGAAATTCGAGTTTCACCTACAAGGGCGAAGCCGTCGATATCAAGCGGATCAGTCGTGAGTTTGGCGTTCGCTATGTGCTGGAAGGCAGCGTACGCAAGGCCGGAAAACGGATTCGTGTGACCGGGCAATTGATCGATGCGTCTACGGACGCGCACATCTGGGCCGACAAGTTCGATGGCGAACTCGAAGACATCTTCGATTTGCAGGACCGCCTGACGAGCGGCGTGATAGGCGCGATGTCTCCGCAGCTTGAGCGGGCCGAGATAGAGCGCGCACGGCGCAAACCGACCGAAAGCCTCCAGGCCTATGACTATTATCTGCGCTCCAAGTTCAGCATCTACCAGTGGACGCGGGAGGGCAGCGGTGAGGCTCTCAGGATGACTAAACTTGCCATTTCGCTCGATCCTGCATTTGCCGTCGCCTACGCCTCTGGAGCCAACATTTTCGGTCAGAAGAAAGGGTTCGGATGGATCGAGGACGCGGCAAAGGAGCGGGCTGAAAGCCGACAACTGGTCGAACGAGCGGTGCAGCTCGACCAGGACGATCCTCTGGTGCTTGCGCACGCAGCACATGTTTATTCCTACATGCTCGAAGAGCCGGAGACCGGCTCGGCTCTTGCCGCAAGGGCCATTGCACTCGATCCCAATCTGGCCATGGCGCGCCTTTGGGCAGGCTGGGCACAGGTTTTTCTCGGCAATCACGATGCAGCGATCGAGCAATTCTCGGCAGCAATTCGCTTGAGTCCGGTCGATCCCCACCTGTTCATTCCGCAAACCGGGATGGCCTTCGCTCATTTCTTTGCCGGGCGGTATGAGGAAGCTCTGTCCCGCGCCACGAGCGCCGTTCAGCGCCAGCCGAATTTTCCGGGCGCGCAGCGAATACTGATGTCGAGCCTGGCGATGGCCGGGCGCATCGCCGAAGCCCCTCGCGTGTGCGACGCCGTCCTGCAAACCGACCCCGCTTTGCGCATTTCCGGCATCAAAAGCTCGCCATTTCGCCGGCTCGAAGATGTCGAGAAATTGGGCCAAGCCTGGCGAACATCTGGCGTGCCCGAATGACTGCTTTTGACGCATATTGTGCGGCGCACGAACTTGGTCGCTACAGCGGCAAATCCGACGTAGGCATCGTCGCATTACGCCGTCGGGTTTTTGGGTACACGGCCTCATCAGGACAGCACCCGGATTCTGACGGTGGCCTGTTTTGACGACCCTTGGGATGGATCAAGGAATTCGGTCCCATAGAACACGTCGCGAACGAGACGTTCCGCTAGAGGAACGCGAGCCTTGCAAGGAATGGAACAAGAGCATTTAATGGTTCCATTCATCGCGGCTGCTGAGGGCCGTCAGATGCCTGAGTACCAAGCCTATGTGATCGGCGAGGATGGGCACATCAAGCAACGCCTCGACCTGATATGCGCGGACGAAGTTGAAGCCAAGGAACGGGCCAAGTCGCTGGTGGAAAACGACGTCATAGAGCTATGGCAATCCGACCATAAGATCGCGACGTTCGACCCTGACCCCCTGAAAGCTGAACAAGTACAGGGCTGGCTCAAGAGCGAGCTGCATCCGCCGAAGTAAGGCCGCCTCAGTTGGCGGCCTCTTTGTTTTTCCCATCCACTTGGCCAGGCAAGGGCCGCGCTTTGAGGTGGGTGTCCTACTTTGGCTGCAAGGGTGTCCCCCGCGTCTGCCTCTGCGGGGTGGTCCTAGTTAGGACAGCACCCCGGATTTGGACGCTGTCCGTATTTGAGCCCTGGTGTCCCAAGCTGAACGACGTTCGGTTCCCTCTGGAGCTCCATCGGCATCAAGGTGTCCCGCTCCGGCGCAATGAACCTTGGCATGGGGTGTGCAGACGAAGGATTACCGGGGTTTTGCATCATCCCCCCTGGGGCTGGAAAGCCGCCGCCCGCGCCATATTTGAGCGGGCGGCGTTTTTACTTGCGGATAGCAAAAGGCCCCAACTCGAGAGGGACCGGGCGAGCTGGGCACGGGTGCCGGGCCAGCCAAGGCCGGTTTGAAAATCGCAGTGGCCTGATTTGCTTTCGCTAACTTTTCCCGAGCTGGTCAAGATTGACCATATGTCCAGCAGCGGACATGTCAGACTATGCCATCACCGCGCGGCCCTTGGCTTTCATCGGTGATGAGAACGCCACTAGCGCTCCCGCCTCCTCTAGAAAGGAGCAGCGCCATGCAGCGACGCCGTTTCAAGCAAACCACGTCCCTTGAAGAGCGCCTTGCCGAACAAGCGCAACGCCTCCGTGAGGAAGCCAAAACGCTTCCACCCGGTATCGAACGTGAGCGTACAATCCGCAGAGCCCGGCAAGCCGAGACCGGCGCTCACATCAGCGAGTGGCTGAGATCGCCCGGGCTGCAACCGCCGGATTGAAGGCTGCAACCAACTGGCAGCCAACTCGTAGGCGCCGGCGGCCGAGAGCGATGCGCTCCCGCCGGCATTTTGGAGAACGCCTGCGATGGCTATCGACGAATTGCAAGACTTGCTCGCGGTCCAGGAAGAAGCCGCCCCGGCCGGCCTCGCATGGGACGCCATGCGAAACTTCAGAGGCGCGCAAAGCCGCAGGATGCCGATTGAAGTCAGGGACACATGGCCCTGTGATAATGGCCCTGTGATGCAGGTCAGGTTCGTCTCCGATATCACCAGACCGCCTCGGTTGGCGGCCTCGCCTCGCGACGAAGCGGCGCAAGACGTCAAGCGCCACGCCACCACCTGCCGCCGACCCGGCCAACGCAAAAAAAGCTTCTCGCCCGCCCGCGCGATATTTGAGCGGGCGGCGTTTCTATTTGCGGATAGCAAAAGGCCCCAACTCAAGGGGAACGGGGAGCTGGGGCCAAGGTAACGGGCCAGCCAAGGCTACCGCCGGCCCATGCACATCAACATGCACCGGGGCGCCATCCCCGCGCGATGGGGCAATCGGCTTAATCAGGATTTGCAAGCGGGAGTCCCACGCGCAGCGGCCCCGCCTCGCTGGGTGCGCGGTAGGGCCGCCCGCTCTCCGGACTAGGGGGCTGGGGGGCTGGATCCGTCCGGTGGGCCAATTCAGCTTATGCCCATTAGCGGGAAACCGTGACTGCCCAAAAGGGGCATCCGCTGGATGTCCCAATTTGGTTCTGCGGGTGTCCAATTAGGACAGACAAACCTGTTCCTGCGCAGTTTGGATTAACCCGTTTGAGGTGTAAGGCCGGGCCGTTCTGCCGGAAGAACACCATGAAATGTCCACTATGGAACTGAACGCGGCGCGTCTGCATATTAAGATCGCGAGAGCTCAAACCCAACGGTTAGGACCCGTAAGCTACGAGGCGAGTCATGCAGCATCGTCGCAGGATCAAGCAAACCCTGTCCCTGGAAGAGCGCCTGGCCCGAGAAGCCGAACGATTAAGAGAGCAAGCCAAGAAGCTCCCGCACGGCCCTGAGCGCGAAACCCTTCTCCGCAAAGCCAGACAAGCCGAGACCGGCTCGCACATGAGCGAGTGGCTCACTGCCGCGCGGCGAACAGGATGGAAGTGGAGCGTCGACCATGATGAGAGGGCTACGCCGGGCTCGTGACGCAGGGAGGGCGTAGCCCGACCGGAGTTACGAGCCCGGCGTCGGCGCGATCCACAGCGGACCGCGCCGACTGGTGATCGCGGCCGGCTGGTTATGCAAGTGGTTCTTCCGCCAAGAGGAATCACTCGCGTGCCAGGCCGACACATTACCGATCACCAAATGAGGCTCTACATGAAGTACCGTCAGACCGATAGCCCACCCGTGGCCGCGGCCAAGGCGTCGTTCAGCACCTCGACCGCTTACCGGATCGAGAAGGATCGACGCCTTCCGTCGCAGAAGAAGGCTCCCCGCGG